>JAAELW010000060.1 GCA_024226235.1 bacterium | reverse complement strand
GCCCGTTCCCTGGCCCACGGGTTTGGTGGTGAAGAAGGGATCGAAGGCGTGGGCTCGGGTCGGTTCGTCCATCCCCGGGCCGTCGTCGCGAATCGAAACCTCGATCCAGTCACGTGCGTCTTCAGGTCGGGATTCTTCTCCAGTATCCGACACTCGAGGCCGGGTGCGGGCACGGATCTGGATGTGGCCGGTCTTGCCCACCGCATCCCTGGCGTTCACCACGAGGTTCGTGAGCGCCCGGTGGAGCTGGGTTGCGTTGGCGAGCAGCGGGAGAATGCCGGCGTCCACGAGCACGTCGAGGCTCACATCCTCCGGAAGGCTGGGCCGGAGCGTCGACTCGACTTTCCTGAGGACGGGCTCCACCTCGAGGGAGCACGGATGGTTCGGGACCTGGCGTGCGAAGGCGAGAAGGCCCTGGGTGAGTTCGGCGCAGTGTTCTGCGGCCCGCTCCAGATCGGTGATCGCATCGCCGAGTACCGGATCGAAGTCGACCCGGCTACGGATCAGGCTCGCGTTGCCCAGGATCGAGGTGAGTTCATTGTTGAAGTCATGGGCGATGCCACCGGCGAGGCGCCCCACCGTTTCGAGTTTCCGCGAGCGTTCGAGCTCCGTGGCGAGCGCTTGCTCCCGATCGCGTGCGCGCTCCACGACGGAAAGAATCTGGGCCAGTGCCACGACCAGCATCGCGGAGAGCCAGAGCACCACGATCGGGGTCGTATCGGCTGAATTCGAACGCACGATCGCGTCGACGCTGTCGATCGAGGCCAGCACCACCAGCGTTGGACCCAACAATCTCTCTGGCAGCGAGGTATGCCGCTGGCGAGCGGCCCGGATCAGAAGAACGGCCGCCAGACCGATCGCCGGAATTTCGAAGGGCAGGGTCAACAGGTAGGCGGGTGGGCCCACCAGGAACAAGGTCGCGCTTTGAATCAGCCCCAGGCACGCTCCCGCCGGGAGAAGCCAGCGCGGGATGGGCAAATTGGCGAAAGCGATCGCGCCTGCCAGCAGGCACCACGCGAACAGTGTGCCCAGCACGGTGGATGCACATGCCGTCCAGGGTTGGCCGAAGGCCACGTTGGAGAGGATTCCCGCGCTGAAGAGCAGCGCCCAGCTTGCGGCCCAATACAGGGAGACCGGAGAGCGCTCCACCCTTCGCAAGTAGAGGAAGGACAAGACCAGGATCCCGCCCATCGAGAGCACGAGTGCGAGTTCGGTCATGATCTGGCTCCACCCCGCCGGCTGCACCCGACGAGCGAGAATTCGCTCGGGCCCCTCTGGAATCTACCCCGGGGCTGCTGGGTCTGCCCCTCGTCGGGATGGGTCGGATCGAGAATGGTGCACGCAGAGCTGTCGAATGTCGCGTATGGACGAGTGCGGGCGCCTCAGTGGGCTTCTACGGCGAGGTCGAGCACGCCGGGTGATTGGGGAGCATCCAGCAGAACCAGGGGACGGGGGCTGGTTGCCCGGGGCGCGTTTCCCGGATTCGGACCTTGGAGATCTGGTCGCGCCGGATCTGCCACCGGTGGAAGGGGAGATCGTTCCAACCCTCCTCGGAGAAGAGCCGGGTCTGGTCCGCAAAGAACGGGCTCTCGGGATCCGTGGACTGGGAGTAGGTCAGGAGCCCCTTGGCGATCGGGCCCCGGCGTCCAAAGCTGACGGCCATCACGATGCTCGAACCGCCCGAGATCGGTGTGTACCCATTTCCTGTGCTCAGCCCTGTGCCGATGGCGTTGTAGATCCCGTGGCTGCCCGGTCCTCCCGGGATCGGGATTTGTTCCCCGTTCCGGACATCGAAGTGCACGTCTCCCCACGCTGCATCCAGAGGCAGTGCGTAGTCCTCGATGGCCACGACGGCCTCGGCCAGAGCGCTCATCGCGTTGTTGCGCACTCCAGCGTCGGAGAGGTTCATCTCGCGGGGCGTGTTTGCTGGGTCGTTCACGTCGAAGGGCACCGCGTACAGATTCGAGATGTCACGAAGGCCGTTCCCGCCATCGATTCCGGCCCAGACGACGCGCCAGAGGAGCGCGCCGACGCTCTCGGTGTCCATGCGGCGGCCCCAACCCGAGAGCACGTCACAGGCAGGGCCGACGTCGACCAGCCCCCCGCCGGTGGAGACCTCATTCGGCTCTTCCTCGCACAGGGTCAACACCGCGTCGAGCATCAGCTCGGCACTGAGGTTTCGGTTGCCCGTGACGAGGTTCTGCACGGCTGCCAGATCGAAGCGGTTGCCCGGGAGGCCATCGGTGCCCGCCAGGCGTTCCTCGATCTGGCGGATGCCGAGCCGCGTCCGCAGGCCCTGCTGTTGGCGCTCGCCGCCCAATAGAGCCGAGAACCCCTCGAGCGGGGTGTCCGGCCTGGTGAGCCAATAGCTGTCGTTGGAGTTCTGCACCCATTCCCGGCTTCGTAGCTTCGGAAGGTTCCCGGGGCCGAAGATCCCAGGCTGGGGAGAGTCGGGATCGTTCCCGAGGTTGCAGTCGCTCCTCGAACCGTCGATGACGGTCAGTCCGAACCCGGCGAACAGAGCCGTCATGGGCGTGGCACAGGCGGCCGCCTTTGCGTCGGTCAGGTGTGGGACGGTTCCGATATCGCCGTAGTAGGCGTCACCACTCCGGTCCACGACCACCGTGTTGACCCAAGGCAGGGCGACATGGCCCTCCAGCGCGGCGACGAACTCGTCGAGATTCCCGGCCAGATTCTCCTGCAGGATCTGGTCGAAGATCCTGAAGTTGCTCCGGCTCGGATCCTCGGCGACCAGCGCAAACGCGATGTTCCACGGAATGAACGGGGCGACGACCGGGCCGAACTCGGTGTCGTAGAAGGTGTGTTCCCGAGTGCTGAGCGTGCCATCCGGTTCGAGCACTTCGACGCTGACCGGATGGGGGGTCATCGACCGCGTCTCTCCGTCGAATACATAGGAAGTGGGGTCGGTGGGATCGAGCGTGAGGTATCGCAGCACGAACCGGGTTGCGGCGGAAACCGTGTGGCTCCATGCAACGTTCTTGTTGAAGGCGATCACCGGGAGCGGAGAACCGAATAGCGAAGCTCCCATCGAGTCGATCACACCCGGGATCGTGACGTGGACCTGATAGAAACGGAGGGGTCCATTCCACGGGAAGTGCGGATTCACCAGCAGCATGCCGCGGCCGTTCTCGGTGGCGTCGCCTCCCAGGCCGACCATGTTGCTGCCGATCTTCTCGGGCTCCCAGACGGGAAGGTTCGCCTGTTCGCGAAACTGCTCGGGGGTGAGTGATGCCCAGAAGGGCGGTACCTGCTCGGTGGCTGAATTGGCTGCCATCGTCGCGGGCGGGACCGCGTCGACCATGTAGCTGATCAAATTGCTGGCGCCCGCGCGGTCCACGAGCTTGTAGTAGACGCGGAACAGATCGATTTCGTCGATCTCGCGGACCCACTCGGCGTCACGGCAGGCCTCGGGCAGGGCGCCTGTTCCGGTGTCGCGTAGGTAGCGGTTGTACCCGGCTGCGTACCCGCGAACGAGTTCCTTGACGTCGTCACTGGCCTGATCGAAGAAGCCCTGGACCACCTCGTCGTTGGCCCAGAAGGTCCAGAAGAGGTCGCGATCTAGGTTTCCGCCGCCAGGTCCGAAATGGCGCGAGAGATCGCCGTTGGCCTCGACGATTTCGAGAGCCAGCACGCAGAGGTTGTCCTCGGCGAAGGCGAAGCCGTACCCGTATCCGAGCCCTCCCCAATCTTGCGCCTGGATGTGGGGAATCCCATAGGTGGTGCGCTGGATCGTGGCTGAATATCGACCCCCAGGGAAGCAGCTTCCTCCGTGGGCGCCCAGCAAGCCGACTGCTAGCAGGGCGACGAGGGGGGTCCAGAAGTGGTTTCTTCGCTGATTCCGCATGGGGTCCTCTTCCTTTGGCTCGGCCGCGGAGATTACCACGTCAGGAGCCCGGCATGGGGAATTCCCAGCGCCGTCGAATTCTCGGCATCATCGAATTCCAAGGGTCATCGAGCTGGGCAGCGAGATCCGCTAAACACCCCGCCTGATGGGTTCGACAGCAGGGATCGTTTCGTGACGGGATCTTCAATCCTGTCAGTTGGTTACCGCCCCTTTTTCTGGTTGGCTGCGCTCAACGCCGTGGCGTCGATCGCGACCTGGCTGGCCTTCCTGAGTGGGTTGGGGGTGGGCACGCAGGGCTGGCCGCCTCACGTCCTGCATGCGCACGAGATGATCCACGGAACGGTGGTGGCGGCGATTGCCGGCTTCCTGTTGACCGCGGTCCCCAACTGGTGCGGCACCCGGCCTCTGCGCGGTGCACCCCTCGGGGCCCTGCTCGCGCTCTGGGTGCTCGGACGTCTGGCACTCCTGGCAGGAGAGGTCGTGCCGAGTCCGCTGGTCGCCGGATTGGATTGCCTGTTCCTGCCGGTGCTTGCGGTGGTGCTCGGGCTCCCGATCGCGCGCTCGGGCAAGCTGCGCAACCTCTCGGTCGTGGGTGTCCTGCTGGCGCTCGCCGCCGCGAACAGTGCCATGCACGCAGGCCTGATGCGGCCAGACCCACAGTTGTTGCGCATGGGCATGTACGGCTCGGTGTATCTGGCCGTCGTGTTGATGCTGATCATCGGCGGCCGGGTCATTCCCCTGTTCACGCGCAACTCGTTTCGGCGAGACGGGCTCGACATCGAAGTGCAGAGCAATCGCTGGATCGGTGGCAGCGCGATCGCGGCAACGTTCGTCGCGTTGGGGTTCGATCTGGTATTGCCGGCCAGCCGTGCCAGCGGGGTGGTGGCGGTGGCTGCAAGCGCATTGCTCCTCGCGAGGCAGTGGCCGTGGAAGTCGGGCAATACCCTGAATCGCCCGATCCTCTGGATCCTCCACCTGGGGCATGCCTGGATTGCCATTGGCTTCGCGTGTCACGCTGCGGCAAAGCTCGGTGGATGGATGCCCCCCACCGCGGCGCTGCACGCGTTCACGGCCGGCGCGATGGGCTCGATGATTCTCGGCATGATGGGACGCGTGTCGCTCGGCCACGGAGGCCGACCGATCGAGGCCAGTGGCTTCACGGTCGTGTCCTACATGCTGGTGGTGGCGGGCGGGTTGGTTCGCGTGTTCGGGCCCCTGGTGACGGACGCCACCCACTACATGTTGCTCTTACACATCGGCGGCTGTGCGTTCAGCGCCGGTTACCTGATCTTCGCGATCGAGTTCGCGTCGATCCTTTGGACGCCCGCCAGGGAGTCGGCGTAGAAGAAGCGGAAAGCCGCCGCTAGACGATCCCCTTGCCGCGCAGCGTCTGGCGCTCGTTCGGTTCGAAACCCAGCTCGTCCAGAATTTCGTCCGTATGGGCTCCGAGGGCTGGCGCACCTTCGCGGACCCGGGTCGGGGTGAGGGAGAATTTTGCAGCCGGGCCCACGATCGGGATCCGCTCGTTTCCCTCGACGGTGGTGGGCTGCAACATGTCGCGGTCGCCGACGTGGGGGTCACGGGCGGCCTCTGCGTAGCTTCGAACCTTGGCCATCGGCAGGCCCTGGGCGTGGAACGCCGCTTCGGCTTCTTCGCAGGTGCGCTCGGCGCACCAGTCGGCCATCAGACCATCGACGATGTGTCGACGCTCGATACGGGCAGCGGTCGTGGCGTAGCCGGGATCATCGGCCAGCTCGGAGCGGCCGATCAGATGCGCGAGTCGTTTCCAATGGGCGTCGACGAGGATTCCGGCCATGACCTGGCCGTCCTGACACGCGTAGGTATTGGCGGGTGCGGCGACCCGGAACGAGTTGCCAAGGCGTGGCAGGTCGACGTTCATCGCGCCCAGTGTCAGGTAGCCGGTCGATTGGAAGAGCATCGAATCGAGCAGTGCCACATCGACATGCTGGCCCTCTCCGGTGCGGTCCCTGTGGTGCAATGCGGCCATCGCCGCCAACGCGCCGTGCAAGCCACCCAGGTCGTCCCCCAGGAAGGTCGGAGACTTGACCGGCTCGCCGTCCGGGTCTCCGTTCAGTGAGAGAAAGCCGCTGGCGGCCTGCGCCAGCGGGTCGTAGCCGGCGCGCTCGTGGTCGCGGCCGAACTGGCCGAAGCCGCTGATCGAGACCAGGATCAGGTCGTGCTTCATGGCTCGCAGTTCGCTCCAGCCGAGGCCCCACTCTTCGAGAACGCCGGGACGGAAGTTCTCGATCAGGATGTCGGCTGATGCGGCCAACCGGCGGAATACATCGCGGCCCTCGGAATGATGCAGGTCGAGCGTGAGGCTTCGCTTGTTGCGGTTCACGGTCGCCTGCATGAACGAGATCGGCGGATCGGTCTCGGGCAGGAACGGAGGTAGCTGGCGTGCGACCTCGCCTGCGGGATGCTCGACCTTGATCACGTCGGCACCGAAATCGCCGAGCAGGCAGCCGCACATGGGCCCAGCCCAGGTCGTGGTCAACTCGACGACCCGTACACCGGCCAGGGGCCCCGGAACTCCGCGCCGAGCCTCTCGGTAGAAGGTGGATTTCGAGTGCGGGCTCACGGGCGAGGGCGGCCAGCCCCGAGTCTTGTCAGGGCGCGGTCGATCGCCCTGCGGAGATCCGGGTCGGTCTTCGAGGAGCTGCGCGTTTGCTCGAGCTGACGACTCGCGCGTCGGGGGAGCTGATCCGGATCCTGCGCGCCGATCTCACCGAGCGCCAGTACGGCCAGGCGGCGTGTCGGTGGGTCGGATTCGTTGTGCAGTGTGTCGAGCAGGTACTCGGCCACCTGGGGCGGGGGCTCGATCAGCGAAGCCATCGCGGTGAATGCCGCACGGCGCACACCGAGATCCGTATCGCCAGCGGCTTCCAGCAGAATCTCGGCGGCCTCTGCACGGCCCGGTGCGAGTTCGCGCAGCGCAAAGGTGGCCATGCGGCGCACCACCGGGCTCTCTCCGGTGCGCACCAGCCCGATCAGTACCGGGAGCACTTCACCGTGGCTGTGGCCCATCTCGACCATCAGCTTGGCCGCGGCCCAGCGCACGTCTCCATCCGTGCTCGCGATTGCCTCGACGAGGGCCGGTAGGAGTCGCGGGCCCGGCGGGTCGAGGCGTGCCGCGGTGAAGGCTGCACGCCACCGGCGCGGCGGATCCTGGCTATGCAACGCGACGCGCACGGCCGTCTGCACATCGTCCGCACCGACCCGGCGAGCGATCGCGACCAGCGCATCCGAGGCGGCGCGGCCGACGGCCTTCACCGGGTCGCCCAGTGCAGTTCCCAGGGCCTCCGCGAGCAGCGTCGCTCCGGGATCTGCCGCCGCAGATTGGCAGGCGGCCTGGCGTTGGGCCGGGTCCTGACTGTCGAGTTGTTGGAGGATCGGATGGCTCAACACAGACTCCATACGCTGAGGATCGGGTCTTTGCCGTCGTGGCGCGCCCGACCCTCCCGCTCCAGCTTCAGCAGGTGCTGGGTGACGGATTGACAGGCTGCCGGGTGCAGTGCTTCCGGGTAGTTCGCGTAGACGACCTTCACGATCTCCATCGGGCCCGCGTCTCCGTTGCGTAGCACGGCAACGATCTCCTGCTCCCGTTGGTGGCGATGGGCGATGTACTCGTCGAGCTTGGCCTTGCCTTCTTCGATCTTCGGGCCATGAGCCGGGTAGATGCAGGCCGGGTTCTCGCTGTGAAGGCGTTCGAGGGACGCCATGTACTTGGCCAGGTCGCCTGTCTCTGTGGGGATCACCGTGGTGCCGACTCCGAGCACGTTGTCCCCCGAAAGAAGGGCTCGCTCTTCTTCGAGCATGAAGCAGAGATGGTCGGGAGCATGTCCCGGCGTGTGGAGTGCGCGCAGCGTGGCGCCCTCGGTCGCGATGATGGATCCCTCGTCGATCGGCGTGAGCTCGAGATCGTATGGGTCATCGACCCCAGGCCAAGGCCGCTTCGACACCTTCAGATCGCCGAAGCGGTCGAGCACCTGACGCACGCCCCCGATGTGGTCCGGGTGGGCGTGGGTGAGAACGATCTCCTGGAAGCCTTCACAGCCGCAGCGCTCCATCGCCTGCTCGAGCACGGGCAGGTAATCCTCTGCACCCTGGCCCGGGTCGAGAAGCACGCGTAGCCGGCCGGTTCCGAGCAGGATGGTATTCGTACCCGGGCCCGAGAACGCATTCGGGTTCTGGCCCAGCGCGACCGTCACCCGTTCCGACCAGACGGCCACGTCCGGCAGGGTCATCCCGAGCATCACCGGGGCGTCGTTGGACATCACTCGCCTGCGACCGTCATGCGAGCGATCCGGAGCGGCGGTGCAGCGACGCTGCCCAGCCACAAGAGTTCATTTCCGATCGCATCCACGTCACACAGCATATCGCCCAGATTGCCCGCAATGGTGATCTCTTCGACAGGATAGGCGGGCTTGCCGTTCTCGATCCAGAAACCTTTCGCCCCTCGGGAAAAATCACCTGTCACCGGGTTGAATCCCTGGCCGAACATGCCCGTGACCAAAAGACCTTTTCCGGTATCGGCCAGGATGTCGTCGAGGCTGCCGGATGCTCCGGGCTCGAGCCATAGGTTGGTCGAGCCCACACCCGGTGCGCTGCCCGCACCGCGGGTCGCATTGCCCGTGCTGGTCAGGTCGAGCTTGCGCGCCGAGTAGCTGTCGAGCAGGTAGGAGCACAGGCGACCGCCTTCCACGATGAGATTGCGGCGAGTGGGTTGGCCTTCGCCGTCGAACGGTCGGCTGCCGAGCCCCGCCTGCAAACGGCCGTCGTCGATCACCGTGATGCCACTCGCGGCGATGGCCTGGCCGAGCCGGCCCGCCAGGAACGAGCTCTTGCGGTAGATGGCATAGCCCGAGAGACAGCCGACGAGACTCCCGAGCAGGCTGCGAGCGGTCGGACTGTCGAAGATCACCGGGTATTCCCCCGTCGGCACGCGCCGCGCGCCGAGCTGCCCGAGTGCGCGCTCCGCTGCGCGCTTGCCCACACTGCCCGGAGTATCGAGCCCGGCCAGCGAGCGGGCGACCGTGTACCAGGAGTCGGTCTGCATCGCCCCGTGCTCGTCCGCGGCGATCGGCGAGCAGCTGATCGAATGGGTGGCGCTCGCGTACTGACCGTCGAAGCCGGCGCTGTTGACGTAATGTACTCGGCGGAAGCTCGAGCCCGCATCGGATCCCTCCGAGTTCACGATCTTCGCGTCTACCTGTCGCGCGGCGGCCTCGGCCTCGCGGGCAACCTCCAGGTGGTGGTCGATCCCCGCCGTCCGGTCGTCTGCCACGACCAGATCGAGTTCGGGAAGCTCCTCGGCGAAGCCACCCTCCGGCAAGCCCGCGTCCGGGTCCGGTGCGGTCTCGCGCGCCAACGCCACGCTTTGTTCTGCGAGGCGCTCGATTGCGTTCTCCCCGAGGTCGCTCGTGGAGCTGATCGCCTGCTGCAGGCCCCCCCGGCCGGCATCCACGAAGACCCGCAGCCCGAGCGTCCGCTCGCGCGCCTGTTTGACGTGCTCGATCTCTTCGCCGCGCACGCGGACCTCGCTGGATTCGCTTTCGATATACACCGCATCGGCGCTATGGGCGCCGGCCCCCATGGCCGCGGAGAGCACGTGTCGAATGGCGCTCAACCCTCTGTTCCTCCGACCGTCAGTCCGTCCACTCGGATCGTGGGCAGCCCGACGCCCACCGGTACACCCTGGCCGTCCTTGCCGCAGGTTCCCACACCCCGATCGAGCTGCAGATCGTGGCCTATGCGGCTTACCTGGGTCAGGACTTCCGGACCGTTGCCGATCAACGTGGCGCCCTTCACGGGTTGGGTGATTCGTCCGTTCTCGATCTTGTAGGCCTCGCTGGCGCTGAATACGAAGCGGCCGTTGGTGATGTCGACCTGTCCGCCTCCGAAGGTGACCGCGTAGAGGCCGTTGCTGACGGAGCGAACGATGTCTTCGGGGTCTTCCTCGCCCGCCAGCATGAACGTATTCGTCATGCGGGGCATGGGAAGATGGGCATAGCTCTCACGCCGGCCATTGCCGGTCGGCGTGTGGCCCATCAGCCGTGCGTTCATGCGGTCGTGCAGGTAGCCGCGCAGGATGCCGTCTTCGATCAGCACTGTACGAGAGGTCGGGGTGCCCTCGTCATCGACGTTCAGCGAGCCGCGGCGGCCGGGCAGGGTGCCGTCGTCGACCACGGTGACGCCAGCCGCGGCGACACGCTCCCCGATGCGACCTGCGAATGCGGAAGTGCCCTTGCGATTGAAGTCACCCTCCAGGCCATGGCCCACCGCTTCGTGGAGCAGGATGCCCGGCCAGCCGGGCCCGAGCACGACGTCCAGCGTGCCGGCGGGGCAGGGAAGGGCCTCCAGGTTTACCAGAGCCAGTCGCACGGCCTCGTCGACGACCGGCTTCCAACCCTCGGGTGAAAGGTAGGCTTCCAACGCTGTACGGCCGCCGGCGCCCTGGTACCCGATCTCGCGTCGTCCGTCCGCGTCCTCGGCAATCACCTGCACGTTCAGCCGTACGAGGGGTTGAACATCGGCGACCCAGGTCCCGTCGCTGGCGGCGATCATCACGTTTCGAAGCTGGCAGATCACGCTGGCCATCACCTGCTTGATGCGCGGGTCCCGGGAGCGTGCGTAGATGTCCATTTCGCCGAGAAGGGCGACCTTTCGGGCGACCGGGACGTCGTTCGGGCTCTGGGCCACCGGGTACAGATCGTGAGGTGGTGCGCCGCTGCCGGAGATCTCTACTGCTCCGCCTTTGCTTCCGGTTTCCAAGGTGGCGCGTTCCGAGATGGCGCGGGCGGTACCCGCGGCCAGATCGAGGCTCGAAGCGGTGATCTCGTCCGAATGGGCGTATCCCTGACGCTCGCCGACCTGGACCCGTACTCCGGCACCCTGGATCAGGTGACGATCTCCGCTCTTGACGATCCCCTCCTCGAGCACCACCGAGTCTTGACTCGTGTATTCGAAGAACAGATCGGCGTGATCCACGTGGCGTTCGAGGGCGGTTCCCAGGGTCTTGTCGATCGCGTGCTCGTCGATGCCGAAGTGGTCGCGGAACAGCGCGGCGGGCTGGCTCATCGGAGATCCTTTTCGAGGGCCTCCAGCCGGGCCGGAAGCTCGCCCAGCGTAGCAAGCGAAGCCACGTCGATCGGGTGCATCCCCGCCGCCTTCGACCCTTGCAGATCTTCTTCGAGACGGTCGCCGATGTAGACGCTGCGATGGTTCGCGACCCCGAGCTGCTCCAGGCAGACGTCGAAGATCAGCCGCTCGGGCTTGGCCGCGCCCGCATCGACGGGGAGCGTCACCGAATCGAACAGGTCGAGGATGTCGAGTTCGCTGAGCAGAGGGCGCAGCCGCTGGTCGAAGTTCGAGAGCAAGGCCAACAGGTAGTGCCGATCGCGGAGCTCTCCGAGGACGGCACGCGCATCCGGCAAGAGCTGCCAGGCGGCCGCGGTTCCGAAATGGACCCACAGGCTCTCGAAGTACGCGCCGAAATCGCTGAAGCGGACCATCTGGTCCGCTGCGCGAAAGGTCTCGCGGACCCGCTCCCACCACCAGCGTTTCTCCAGCAGCGCCGCTGGGGCCATCGCTTCGCCCGGATAGACGTTCGGTGGCGCGGCTGCCATGACCCGGCGGAAGGCATCCTCCACTCGCGGCGGAGGTAGATCGACACCGAAGTTCCGAGCGAAGCGCGCATAGGTCTCGCCGACCGGCTCGCAGTTGCGGATCAGGGTGCCGGCGGCATCGAAGACGACCGCCTGGATCGGGCGCAACTCAGTCATCTGGTTTCTTCAGGAGGTGCCGCCAGGATCGTAGGCGAGACTCGGTCCCAGGTGGCGCTCGGCCTCCGGGATCGGGATTCCCCGGCGTCGCGCGTAGTCCTCCAGCTGATCCCGGCCGACCGGACCCACGCTGAAGTAGCGCGCCTCCGGATGGGCCAGGTAGATGCCACTCACGCTGGCTGCCGGACGCATTGCGAAGTTCTCCGTCAGCTCGATCCCGAGCTCGCCCGGTTCGAGCAGCTCGAACAGGGTCTGCTTCAGGCTGTGGTCCGGGCAGGCCGGGTAACCGAAGGCCGGACGGATCCCCCTGTAGTGTTCGGCGATCAGCGCCTCGTTGTTCGGGCTTCCGGTTTCGCCGTAGCCGCAATCCTTGCGGGCGCGGGCGTGGAGCCATTCGGCAAAGGCTTCGGCTAGCCGATCCGCCAGGGCCATGGCCATGATGGCATGGTAGTCGTCACCCTCCGCCTCGAATCGTCTGGCCAGCTCATCGGTCCCCAGGCCGGCGGTCACCGCGAACGCGCCAATCGAATCGGCATGTCCGCTCCCGATCGGTGCGACGAAATCGGCCAATGAGGTGGTCGTCCCGTCCTGTTTGCCGCGCTGTTGGCGAAGCATGGGAAAGCGACACTTCTCTGTGGCGCGTCCCCCTTCTTCGAAGAGCACGATGTCATCTCCGTCGCTGGCCGCCGGCCAGAACCCGTAGACGCCGCGGACTCGGAGCAGCTTCTCGGCGACGATCCGGTCGAGCAGTACGTTGGCGTGTTCGTAGAGTTCGCGTGCGGCGGCGCCTCGCTTCGGATCGTCCAGGATCTTCGGGAAGCGGCCCTTCAGCTCCCAGGCAGAGAAGAAGAAGGTCCAGTCGATGAAGCCGCGGAGCTCCTCGAGTGACACGTCGTCGAGTACCTGGCGGCCCAGGAAGCCGGGCGTGGCGATCTGCTCTTCGCGCCACACCGGGGCGCTCGTCCTGGCACGAGCCTTCGCCAGGCTGAGCAGCGGTTTCTGCTTGCGGTCCTCGTAGAGGGCCCGAAGCCGGGCCTGTTCCTCGCGGTTCTTCTCGTCGAACCCCGGGGCTTTCTCCGCGTCGAGAAGCGAAGCCACCACGCCCACGGCCCGGGACGCGTCGTTCACATGTACGGTGCTCCCGCTGGAGCCAGGCGCGATCTTCACCGCCGTATGTTGCCGGCTCGTAGTCGCCCCACCGATCAGCAAGGGTAGCCGGATTCCTCGGCGCTCCATCTCACTGGCGACGTGCGCCATCTCGTCGAGGGACGGCGTGATCAGACCCGAGAGCCCCACGATGTCCACGCCCTCGGCAATCGCAGCATCGAGGATCTTGTCGGCGGGCACCATCACGCCCACGTCGATCACCTCGTAGTTGTTGCAGCGCAACACGACGCTGACGATGTTCTTGCCGATATCGTGAACGTCGCCTTTGACGGTGGCCATCAGGATCTTGCCCTTCGCAACCGCCTTGCCGCCGTCTTCCTTCTCCATGAAGGGTTCGAGGTGGGCCACCGCCTTCTTCATCGCGCGGGCGCTCTTCACCACCTGGGGCAGGAACATCTTTCCTGCAGCGAAGAGATCGCCGACCTCGTTCATGCCGTCCATCAGCGGGCCTTCGACCACGCGCAGCGGGCTGCCGAGCGTCTTGCGCGCCTCCTCCGCATCCTCGACGATGAAATCCACCACGCCGTGGACCAGCGCATATGCCAGACGTTGCTCCAGCCCGTTTTCGCGCCAGGAGAGGTCGATTTCGCGTTTCTTGCCCTTGCCCTTTACCTGCTCGGCGAATTCCACCATGCGCTCGGTGGCATCCTCGCGGCGGTTGAACAGGATGTCCTCGACGTGCTCGAGCAGGTCCGGCGGGATGTCCTGGTAGAGCTGGAGCTGGCCGGCGTTGACGATGCCGATGTCCATCCCGGCCTGTGTGGCGTGATACAGGAACGCGCCGTGAATGGCCTCGCGAACCCGATCGTTGCCGCGGAACGAGAATGAGAGGTTGGAGACGCCACCCGAGACGTGGACGCCGGGGCAACGGGCCTTGATCTCCCGGGTCGCCTCGATGAACGCGTTGGCGTAGTCCGCGTGCTCTTCGATCCCGGTGGCGATCGCCAGGATGTTCGGGTCGAAGATGATGTCTTCGGGCGGGAAGTCGGCCTGCAGGGTAAGCAGCCGATAGGCCCGCTCGCAGATCGCGATCTTGCGTTCTGCGGTATCGGCCTGGCCCGTTTCGTCGAAGGCCATCACCACCGCCGCGGCCCCGTAACGCCGGATCAGACGAGCCTTGCGGATGAAGTCCTCCTCACCCTCCTTCAGTGAGATGGAGTTCACGACGCTCTTGCCCTGGCAGCACTGAAGGCCGGCCTCCAACACCTCCCATTTCGAGCTGTCGATCACGACCGGGATGCGTGCGATCTCCGGCTCCGATGCGATCAGGTTCAAGAAGGAGCGCATACACGCCACCGAATCGAGCAGGCCCTCGTCCATGTTGACGTCGAGCAGGTTGGCGCCGCCTCTCACTTGATCGAGTGCCACCTCGAGCGCGGCCTCGTGGTCTTCGCTCTCGATCAGGCGGCGAAAGCGGGCCGAGCCCGTCACGTTGGTGCGCTCGCCGATCATCTGGAAGTTCGAGTCCGGACGGATCGTCAGTGTCTCGAGGCCCGAGAGCTCGGTGAGCCGATCGGCGGCTTCCGGGACCGGGCGGGGCGAAATCCCCGTCACCGCATCGGCGATCGCCCGGATGTGTTCCGGCGTCGTGCCGCAGCAGCCACCGAGCAGGTTCACGAGCCCGGCCTCGGCGAACTCCTTCAGGAGTCCGCTCATCACCTCCGGTGTCTCGTCGTACTCTCCGAACGCGTTGGGCAGGCCCGCGTTCGGATAGCAGGAGACCGGGCCCCGAGCGATGGCCGCCAGTGCCGTGACGTGCCCGCGCATTTCGCTCGCACCGAGCGAGCAGTTGAGACCCACGGCCAATGGGTTCGCGTGTCGAACCGAGTGGTAGAACGCATCCAGGGTCTGGCCGGAGAGTGTCCGGCCGCTGGCATCGGTGATCGCGACCGAGACGATCAACGGGACCCGTGTGCCCCGCGCTTCGAAGACCTCCTCGATCGCGAACAGCGCCACCTTCGCGTTCAGCGTGTCGAAGATCGTCTCGACCACCAGCAGGTCGACCCCGCCCTCGAGCAGCCCCTCGACCTGCTCGCGGTAGGCCATGAGCAGTTCCTGCCAGGTGATCGCCCGAAAGGCCGGATCGTTCACGTCCGGGGAGAGGGAGAGCGTGCGGTTCGTCGGGCCGATCGCTCCGGCCACGAAACGCGGCTTGTGCGGCGTTCGCTCGCTCCAGCGCGCGGCAGCGATCTTCGCCAGCTCTGCCGATTGCCGGTTGATCTCGCCGGCCAGCGCCTGCGTGCCGTAGTCCGCCTGGGAGATCGAGGTGGCGCTGAACGAGGTCGTGCCCACGATGTCTGCGCCGGCCTCGAGGAACTCTTCGTGAAGCTCGACGATCAGCTCCGGCTGGGTCAGCACGAGCAGGTCGTTGTTTCCCTTGAGCTCGCTCGGGTGGTCGCGGAAGCGGTCGCCGCGCCAATCCTCTTCGCCCAGATCGCGGCCCTGGATCATCGTGCCCATCGCGCCATCCTTGATCAGGATGCGCTCGCTCATCAGTTGGCGAAGGGTCTGCGCGGGATCACTCACGGAGATGTCTCACTCGGCGGGCGCCGGTCGCTCACGGCGAGGTCTCCGTTTGACGCGCGCCGTGCGCTCGCGATGAAGGTCTCGGGAAGGTCCGCGCCACGGGAGGCCGCGGGCTGCAGATCGATTTGGATTTCCTCGAGGCCGGCCGCCTCGAGAGAGGCCTGGATCTCTTCCTGCGGGAAGCCGAGCCACTGGACGCCCAGCTCCTCGCGCATCCACTCGCGGTCGTGGCGGACGAAGTCGATCACCACGACGCATCCTCCGGGTGCAGTGACCCGCGCCATTTCGGCCACGGCTTCGTTTGGCGATGCCAGGTACTGAAGCACCATGTGCGCGAAGGCTGCGTCGACCTCGCTGTCGTCGAGCGGCAGATTGGAAGCGTCGCCCACGCGCAGCTCGATGGAAGAGGCTTCGCGCTCGTCGATCTTGCTGCGCGCGGCTTCGAGCATCGCCGCTGAGTGATCGATCGCGACCACGTCCAAGCCCGCCTGGGCGAGCTCCAGCGCGAAGACTCCGGTCCCCGTCCCGACGTCGGCGACCCGAAGGCCCTTTGGAACCAGCCGTGTCAACGCGCGAGCGCGCAGCAGCTCGTCTCCCCAGACCTTTCGCAGCGCATCCCATTCGGGCCCAACCGAGTCGAAGAAGGTGCGGCTGCGAGCCGCGCGGGCTTCCAGCACCCGTGCTACGGCCAACCCATCCCGGCGGGCCGCCGGATCGTCCCGAAGCGCCTTCTCGACGAGCGCCCAGGCATCCCGCCAGGTCGGGACTTCCGGCTCCTGGAAACGGTAGAAGACGAAAGTGCCATCCCGCCGGTCCGATAGCAGGCCGGCTTCCCGGAGGATCCCCAGGTGTCGCGAGACCCGCGACTGGGCCATTCCGAGCACTTCCATCAGCTCCTGGACCGCGAGCTCTTCGCGGGCCAGCAGCGCCAGGATGCGTACCCGGGTCGGGTCGGACAGGGTCTTGAAGACCTTCTGGAGGATGTCGCTGCTCATCACGAGTCCGATCGGAGAATGACGGAAACCTCTTTATCTGTATATCAGGATAAACAGATATGAATGTGATGGGAACCCCTCTGAGCCCGATGTGTCGGGGCAGGTTTGACGGGCCTGCCTTCATCCGCGATTCTGTAGTGATCGTTCCAGGTCCGTCGCGCCCCGGCAGGCCCCAATGTCCCAGACCCAAGCCAGAGCCGTCTCGCGCGCGAAACCCGGAAGGTCGCGTGCCGACGGAGCCCGTTCCCGCGGGCGCATCCTGGATGCTGCCGAGCAGTTGCTCTCCGAGCGCGGATACGCCGGAACCGGCATTGCAGCGATCAGCCAGGCATCGGGACTCCCCGCCAGCTCGATCTACTGGCATTTCAAGAGCAAGCAAGACCTGACGGGCGCCGTGGTGGAGCGCGCGACCGAGCGCTGGGTCGAGGCACTCGAGGCTTCCGAGCCGGGCCCGAAGGCACCGACCGACGCGATCGTCGCCTGGATCTCGCGGAGCATCGAGGAGATGGGGCGCCGCCTGCCGTTCTTCATGCGGCTCTCCCTGCTCCTCGGTCTGGAGCTCGGGCCCCGTGAGCCTGCGTTGATGGAGCGGCTCCGACGCGGACGGGTCCTGATCCACCGCGTGGTCCGCGGCAGCCTCGAAAGGGTGCTCGCAGCCGAGGGCATTCCGGTGGATGCGGGCCTGGCCGATGAGATCGCGCGGCTGGCGATGGCCTTCTCCCAGGGTGCTTTCATCTCGGGGGTGTTGGAGCCGGAATCGATCGATCCCGGGCGCATTCCCGAATACATCGAAACGGGCATGCGCGCGATCATGGAGGCCCGCATGGCCGAGGTGACGTCGTGAGCCCGTTGCGGACCCTCCTGTGGGTCTCGTGGGCGGCGAGCCTGCTCTGCCTCGGGTTGGGCTGTGACGGCTCTCCGGCGGCCCACGCTGAGGCCGAAGCGTCGAGAAAGCCGCAGGTCGCACCGAGAACCGCGCTGCGCGTCCGGGTCCAGCTGGCTGCCGAAGGCTCGGCTGTCGGATTGGCGGAGGCCACGGGGATGACCTCTGCTTTCAGGACCGCGACGGTGGCTGCCGAGGTTTCCGGCCGGGTCACCGCACGACACGTGGAGCCGGGCCAGGTCGTCGAGGCGGGCGATGCGCTGCTCGAGCTCGACAGCGAGCAGCTGAGAATCGCAGTCCAGGAGGCGCGGGCCGATCTCGCAGCTCGCCGCGCCGATCAATCCGATGCCAGCAGCCAACTCGAACGCGGCGATGCATTGCTCGAAAAGGACGCGATGAGTGCCCGCCAGCACGACAGCCTGGGCTTCGGCGAGCAGCGCGCCTCCGCATCGGTCTCGCTGGCGGAAGCCAGGCTGCGTCGTGCGAGACGTTCGCTCTCCGATGCGGTCATCCGCGCACCCTTCGACGGTACGGTAGAAGAGGTGGCCGTGCAGATCGGTGACTTCCTGGCCCCTGGAACCCCGGTTTCGACCCTGGCGGACTTCTCGAAGGTCCGGGTGCGCGCGGGCGTCACTGCGGGCGAAGCGGATTCCCTCTCGCCTGGCCTGATCGCTCGACTCCACATCCCCGTCCTCGGTGGCGAGAAGCACGAGGTCGAAGTCCGGAGCGTCGGGAAGCTGGCGGATCCACAGACGGGGACCTACCCGGTGGAGCTGTGGCTCGAGAATCCGCAAGGGCGTCTGCGCGCCGGTATGGTCGCCAAGCTGCACTTCCCGGCTCCGGAGGGTGAGAAGACCGGTCCTCAGGTCCCCCGAGGCGCCCTCGTCCGACGGGACGGAAAGCTCGTGGTGTTCGTCATCGAGGGAAGCGGGGAGGAGCAGCGGGCCGTGAGTCGTCCGGTCGAGGTCGGGCGGAAGGCGGGAGATCAGGTGGAGATCCTATCCGGCGTCCTGGTGGGAGACCGCGTCGTTGTCGAAGGCCTGTTCGCGCTGCGCGATGGCGCTGCGGTCATCGTGGACGGTGACGCCGCTTGAAAGGACTGATCGGGTTCTTCATCCATCGGCACATGCTGGTGCACGTGATCGTGGTAGTCGTGGTCACGATGGGTCTATGGGCTGGTGCTCGCGCTCCGGTCGAGACGTTTCCGAATATTTCGATCCCCACGCTCTTCGTCACGAGCTTCTTGCCCGGCGCCTCCAGCCGCGACGTCGAAACCAAGGTGGCGATCCCGATCCAGGAGGCGGTCGAGGAGCTGAATGGTCTGAAGGAGTACGAGACCATCATCTCGGATTCCCAGGCGCGCACGATCGTGGAGCTCGACGACAACTGGGGCGATGCCCGTGTCCGCGAAGCCGAGCGGGATCTGCGCGTCCTGATCGACGGCATCGATGACTTCCCTCCTGAGATGGAGGATGAGCCTCACATCCAGCGGTTGAACCCCCAGCTCTTTCCCGTGCTGCAGATCGCGTTGGCTGGGCCTACGGAGCCGCTGATCGAGGCTGCCAAGCTCGTGGAGCGCCGGCTGCGCAAGCTCGACCAGGTTTCGAAGGTCGAGCTGGTGGGCCTGCAGGACCCGGAGCTGCGCATCTACGTGGATCCGGTGCGCGCCCGCGAAAACGGCGTCACAGTGCTCGATGTGGTCGATGCGGTGGGGCGTCGCAACGTTTCTGCCACCGGCGGCATTCTCGAGAGTGTGAGCGAGCGACGCCAGGTCGTGCTGTGGAGCCGCTTCGGGGACCCCCGGGAAGTCGGCTCCACGGTCGTGCGCTTCTTGCCCGACGGCAGGGTGCTCACCGTCGACGACGTGGCCCGCCTCGAACTCGGTCGCGAAGACACCGGCCTGATCGCCCACACCAACGGACAACCCGGCATCTCGGCCATCGTGATCAAGCAGGAGTCCGCCGACATCGTCGATACAGTCGACCGGGTCAAGCAGGTCGTCGAGGAACTGGACCTTCCCGAGAGCGTCAGCTTCGCTTACGTGCGCGACGAGTCCTTCATGGCGCGGAACCGTTTGCAGCTGATGTGGAGCAACGGACTGCTCGGGATCGCGCTGGTGACGATCGTGCTTTTCGTCTTCCTGACGCCCATGTCGGCCTTCTGGACCCTCGCGGGCCTTCCGGTCGTGTTCCTCGGCACGCTCGCGCTGTTTCCGGTGTTTGGTTTCCGGATCAACATGGTCACGCTGACCGGCCTGGTGATCGTGCTGGGCATGGTCGTGGACGACGCCATCGTCGTATCCGAACGCATCGTGACCCGGCGCCAGAACGGAGAGGAGCGCTACCAGGCCGCAGCGAACGGTGCGTTGGAGATGGCGCGCCCGGTGATGGCCTCGGCCATCACGACGATGCTGGCGTTCATGCCGCTCTGGGGAATGGGCGGCATCAACGGCAAGTTCACGGCCCTGCTGCCCTCCGTGGTGATCCTCGCTCTGGTGATGTCCGTACTGGAATCGTTCCTGATCCTCCCCGCCCACCTGTCGATGGGTATGGGAACCTCGGGCGGCGGCAAGCGCGCGTTCATCAAGCGCATGGAAGAGCGCTACCGACGGATGCTGCGCGTTTCGTTGCATCACCGGATCCTGCTCACGGGCAGCTTCGGTCTGGTGCTGGCCGCCGTCTTCGGGATCATCACACCGCGCATGCCCATCGTCCTGTTCCCACAGGATGATTCGGAGGCCGCCCATATCCTGGTGACGACTGCGCTCGGCACACCGATCGAGCAGACCGAGGCCGTGGTGACCTCGATCGAGTCGCAGCTCGAGGAGCTGATGGGCAGCGACCTGGTCGCCTCCACCGCCCGCATCGGCATGAAGGACCCCGAAGCCTTCGATGCCACCCGGGGTTCGGCCGAGAACGAGGCGGTCGTGACCGCGGTCCTCCCGTCGCTGGGGAAGCAGAAGACCTCGGCCGAGTGGCTGGAGGTCCTGCGTCGGCAACTGATCGTCCCGGAAAGCGTGGAGCTGAGCTTCGAGGCCGAGTACATGGGGCCGCCGGCCGGCTCCGCGGTCACCGTTCACGTGGCCTCCAACGACGACGCGCAGCGGCGCAGCACGGCGCTCGCCGTGGCCGACTGGATCCGGGCCCAGCCGGGCCTGGTGGACGTGGACGTCGACGAGCGGCCGGGGACCCCGCAGATCGAGCTGGCGCTCGACTACGACCGCCTGGCATTGCGGGGACTCGACCCGGACAGCGTGGCGAAGACGGTGCAAGTGGCGTTCCACGGCGCCATCGCATCCGAGCACCGGGAGCTCGAAGGCACGACGGATTTGCGCGTACTGCTCGACCCCACCGCACGCACGGATCTCGGAGCGCTTCTCGATCTTCCGGTCCGCAACCGGTCGCGAGAGCTGGTTCGGCTGCGTGATGTGGTCAGGCCGATCGAGGTCCCTGCGGTCGCCAACATCCACCACCGGGATGGAATGCGCTCGGCCACGGTGCGCGCGGGTTTTTCTCCGGGCTCTTCACACACGCCGCTGAGCTTTGCGAAGGGGCTCGAGAGTGAACTCCTTCCGCTGCATGCCGGGACGCCTGGACTCGAGCTGACCCTGGGTGGCGAAGCCGTCGAGACGCGCAAGACCGCTGGCGACCTCGGCACGATCGCGGCGCTGGCTTTCGCGGGCATTGGCCTGGTCATCGCGCTGATGCTGGGCTCGTTCCTCGAAGCTGCCTTCGTCGTGGCGGTGATCCCATTCGCGGTCACTGCGGTGATCCTGGCCTTCTTCATGCACGGCGAACCGCTCTCGTTGTTCGCGATGATGGGCACTGTCGGGCTGGCGGGAGTCGTGGTGAATGCCGCCATCGTGATGGTCGACGCGATCCACCGCAATGTGAAGGCCAGCGGAGGTGATCGGGAGGAGCGCCTCGAGGCTATCATCGACGCGGTGGTCGACCGCCTCCGGCCCATCCTCGTGACGGCACTGACGACACTGGGCGGTGTGATGCCCATGGCCTATGGGCTGGGTGGCTACGACCCGATCGTCGCGCCCATGTCCCTCGCAATCGGCTGGGGCCTGGCGATCTCGACTCTGGTCACGCTGTTTCTCGTGCCCTGCCTCTACACGGTGGCCAACGATCTGCGCGAGTTCCTGGCCTCTACTCCTCGCAGCTGACCACGACGTCGGCCCCGCTCACCTCGAATGGAGCCACCAGGGGATTCGGCCTCGGGTCGCCAGGGAAGAGCACGTTCGAGGGGCTGGCCTCGACATTCGTCCAGCTCGGAGTGTCCTCGATCATCGCGTTGATCCAGTCGACCAGGGGCGGAACGCCTCCGGTGGTGTCGTCGTAGACCCGCGAGTTTCCGAAGCCGGTATGCCTCGAGCCCGACGCGATGTAGTAGCGATAGTTGTCGTTCTTGGCCGAAGTCGCGAGGGCGGTGTCGATGGACTGCTGGCGCATCAACTGATTGAACTCGCAGGCGGCCTCCCACCAGAAGAACTGGCCGAGGATCGGGTTGGTCGGATTCAGCATGACGTTGTAGAAGCCGGTCTGTCCGCCGCCACCGCCGTCGAAGGCGGTGGTGTAGTTGGACCAGTTCGTGTTGGGGAAGTGGTCCGCCGCAGCGTTGAGGATCAGCGGAATCGACATCTCCGAGGAAGGCACGCCGATGATCCCCGGGACGTCAGGCAGATTGTTCATGGCCCCCCAGTTGTTGAAGTTCACGTCCATGAACTCCTGCGTGGCGACTCCGTTTCCCCCGTCCCCCATCACGTTGATGCTCGTCGCTGCATACGCCTCGCTCAGGTGGGCTCCGTGGACCATCGCGCCGTAGGATCCCGCGCTCGATCCGGTGACGAACATGTCAGTCGGGTTCAGGAAATGCTCTCGTGCCCACTTCTCGGCCAGCTTGGCGTTGTCGTAGCCACGGTGCTCGACGTGCTTCGAGGAGTAGGTCACCGCATTGTCCCCGAGGTGGATGTCGCAGCCGCAGTAGGGGACGCGAACGATGTTCCAATCCTTGAAGGGGTTGTCCGGGTGGTCTAGATCCGCAAATCCCGTTCCTTGGAAACCCGATGGGTCCGGGTTCACGTTCTGCGTGCAGGTCGGGATGGCGCAGGTCAGGCTGTCCCAGCAGGCACCTCCGCCGTCGTAGTAGACCAGCAGTTTGTTCACGCTGCCGCGCTTGGCGAAGAAGGTGAATGACGAGGAGTCCTGACACTGCGGTACCAGGGTGTCTCCCTCGTAGCTGACCTCGTTCCCCGGCTCGCCACCGGCCGGATGGGTGATCGCCATGAAGGCGTCGTCGGGAACGTTGGGAGAGACGGTGGTGTTTGCCACGACGTCGCCGCTCAGCTCAACGAGCGCGCCCGTGATCTCCTCCTCGGTCGCCGTGGTCGGACAATGCTTGC
>JAAELW010000059.1 GCA_024226235.1 bacterium | reverse complement strand
GGAAGCGAGTCGCGGAGCCCGCGGATCGGCATGGTGCTGCGCGGCTCCTTCTGGGCGCAGAGTGCCGTCCAGGTACATTCCGCTCCCAGGTTCCAGAGCAGCTGGTCGGTGTTGCCGTCCGGGTGGCAGCTGCCGCAGGAGAAGGTCCCGGTGCTCGATCCGTTGGCGTTGTTGAGCGCGATGCGCCCCCTGCGGACTGCGCTCGGGGTCGGGTCTGCGCCGATGCTGATCTTGGAACCACTGACCGAAATGGCCGAGGGGTTGCTGACGTCGACCACCGAGACGGTGTTCTCGAGGGTATTCAGCACATAGGCAGTCTCCGGAGCGCCTGTCGAGGAGTTCGACTGGAGCACCAGCCCACGCGGAATCTGCTGGAACTCACTCGCACCGCTTCCGAGGTCGGCGATGTCGAGCACCAGCCCGGTGGTGGTGCTGACGGTGAAGACGCGGCTGGATCCCGCGGCGGTCACCACCAGAGTCGAGTCGTCGTCACTCACGGCGATACCGTAGGGCGTGGCGAGTTGTGAACCGGCGGTCGGATGGGACGGAGGAAGCGGCTCGAGCTCGATCAGTCCGGACGATCCGCAACCACCCGCCGTGCAGCTGACGGTTCCGATCTGGTTGAGGAAGATCCGGTTGTCGAGATCGTCGAGTTCTTCGCTGGCCCCTTCGGGCGGCGGGGCGGTGAGCCCATTGTCGGCGTTGCGAGCCTCGGTCTGCGTCACGAAGGCATTGCCGGCGCTGTCGACCGCGATGCCGTAGAGCAGCGTCCCGACGTGCTCTACTTCACCACCGGACACCAGCGCGTCGGTCGCGGTATTGAAGACGAAGACATCTCGATCCGGAACATCCGTATCCACCACGATGTTATGGGGAACTCCGGGAAGATTGGGACCTTGGGCGAGGAGAATGGCACCCAGGGTCGCGAAGTCCGTGGTGCACAGCGAAGAGCCGGGAATGATGGAGTTGCAGAGCGACAGCTGGGTCTGGTTGCCCGACTCGAAGGAGGCCACGTAGAGGAGCTCGGGATCACCCTGGTTGGGGCCGAGCCGTCGGACCGTCAACGCCCGCGGGTCCTGGTTGGTGATGTGAAGCCGTCCGGTGATCCCGTAGGTGTTGGTATTGATCACCGCCACGTCGTTGCGAGAGGAGAGCGCCACGTAGGCCTTGTCGGAGTTCAGGCTGAACGCGATTCCGACCGGCTCGTCGAACTGGCTCACGCCATCGGCATCCACATCCTGGATGGTCTCGACGACCTGCAGAAAACTGGCGCTGCTCGGATCGATGTCGACCACGCTGACCGAGTCGGAGATATGGTTGGAGACCCAGAGCTCGCGTCCGCCGCAGGTTTCAGTCGGCTTGACCGCCAACCCGACCGGATCCATGCCGACCGCAACCTGATCGGACCAGCTGACCGTATCGGCGCGGATCACATCGATCCGGTTGCTGGTGGTGCTGGCGGCGAAGACCCAGGAACTCGAGGCGCACTCGGAAAACGCGATCGGGTTCGACTGCGGGCTGACATAGGTCTGGTGCCCGTATGCCTCGTGACTCGGACGCGGGCGGCCCGCTCCAGCGGGAAGTACCCCGAGCAGGGTCACAGTGCAGACGGCGACGAGCAGACTGGGCAGCTTCTGGGTGCGCATGGTGTTTCCTTGGATCATGGTGAGGATGCGAGGCCGTATCTTTCAACCCGGAACAACCACAACAGGCCCGCCACCGGGCCCCGTTGGGACCGGTTCGGGCCGGATGGGCAATTCCCGGCATGCTACCGGGAACGGAACGCGTAGGGTGAGAAATCTACCGACCCCCGGGGGATCCCTGATCGGAACCGGCCTTTGTCGAAGTCGATGGCGGCTGGCCGCCCCTCACCGATCGACTGGTCGCGGCTCATCCCTCGCGAGCAGGCGCGTGAGGATCGGTATCGCGACCATCATCAGCAGCAGCGGAAGGTCGCCGGCCCGGGAATAGAGGGTCCGGCCACCGGAGTTCCGCACCGATCCGGTGAGGGTCCCCTCTTCGAAGCTATCCAGTGAGGCGACCACGCGACCCGCCGGATCGATGAATCCGGAAATCCCGGTGTTGGCGACCCGCACCACCCAGCTCCGATGCTCGACGGCCCTGAAGATGGCGTGGCGAAACTGCATCTCCATCGCATCTCGGCTTCCGAACCAGACATCGTTCGTGAGATTCACGAGATAGCCCGCACCCTGTTGGAAGAACCCCCGGATCACCCCGGGATACACGGTTTCGAAACAGATGGGAGTGGAGAATCGCCCAGGGCCCGAGGCGAACACGAACGGTTCTTTCCCTGAAAGGTAGGGGGTCCCCTCCGCAATCCCGCCGAGCAGTGGCTGCCAGATCGGTCGCAGCGGCGGGTCGAACTCTGCGAAAGGAACCAGCACCTGTTTGTCGTAATTCTCCGCGATTCCGGAGCCGGGGCGGATCAGGACCACCGAGTTGGTAGGCGAGCCCGCTCTCGAACGGGGGGCACCCGTCAGGATCGGAACACCGAGATCGTCCGCAAGCGCTTCGACCTCTCGTCGAAGGCCCGGCGTGTGGTCCAGGTCGGCGTCGATGGCCGTCTCGGACCAGACCACCAGATCGAGCTCTCGCCCCTCCGCCAGTGCGCGGGTCAGCTGCTGATGGTGGCGGGTATTGCGCAGCGCCGAGCCGGGCTTGAAACGCTGTGCCTGCGGAACCGCCGCTTGGACCAACCCGATGTGCCAGGCTTCTCCCGAACCTGCGGGCCCAGCCAGCTTCCAACCCCCGTAGCCCGCCGCCAGCAGCGCGAGCAGAAGCGGCACGAGCGCGGGCCGAGAAGACCGACACAGCAGACCGAGCGCGAGGCCGGCATTCAGGGAGACCAGCAGGAAACTCACCGCGTAGGTACCCAACAGGTCGGCCGTCTGGAGTGCCAGTGGCACGCGTGCCAGGGTGTGTGACGAGAGCAGCCACGGCAAGCCGAGCCCCTCGACCTGGAGCCACTCGGCCAGCACCCAGAGCGCAGCGAAGACCAGTGGAGTAGCTCCTGCCCGGAGACCGGGCCGGAGCCACACATAGGCGCCCGCGGCCAGGGCCGGAGGGATCGCACCCACCACGCCGATCAGCACGAGAACCAACCAGGCGAGTGGAAGGGGTACCGGGAACTCCACGGAGAAGATATGGATGCCCGATCGCCACACGATGACGATCACCGCGACCCAGGTGAACCAGACGAAGCCCATCGCGCGCAACACCGAGAGGCGCTCCAGCCGGACTACCATCGGAACCAGCATCGCGAACGCAAGCGGCCAGTAGCCGAGTGGCGGAAAACTACCGACCACGAGCAGGAGGGTGGCGAGCGCTGCCGCCACCCCGCTAGCCCACATGCTGCCGATGATTGCCCGCAACCTGGCGGAGCCCTCGCAATTCACCGAGGAATCTCATCCGTACCCACCGCTTCCCCACAGGAGGCTCTGGTTTCCTGTCGAGGACCATCTACGGCCTGCCCGGAACGAACGCGACGATCCGCAGCGGGCCTCCGCTGCCACCCTCGATCTTCATCGGAAGCGCCACCAGAAAAGCGCCCGTAGCCGGGAGCTGTTCCAGCCTGGCGAGGTTCTCGAAGCCGGGAATGTTTGCGGAGTAGAGGACCACGTGGGAACGGAACGTACTCGACTGTCCGTAGTCGATGCTGGGGGTATCGATGCCGACTGCGGCGACGGAGCGCTCCTCGACCAGCCACTGCGCGGCCTCGGGGTCGAGCCCGGGGAAATGGAGCTGGGCGGCCGCGTCGGGCCCGGTGGCATCGGTCCCGAGGTATGCGGTGCGGTCGCTCCAGCGGTCGGCCCAGCCGGTCCGGAGCAGCAGGATCGCTCCGTCGGGTATGCGTCCCCAAGCTGCCTCCCACGCCGCAAGATCGTCCACCGAGAGCTGGTAGTCCGGCTGCGCCCGGTCCGCGACATCCACGACTGCGGCAGGACCGATCAGAGACGAAAGCGGGATTTCGTCCGCGGTCCACTTCCCCTCCGCGAAATGAATGGGTGCATCGAGATGGGTGCCGCCGTGCTCGGCAGACGCGAACGCATAGGCCGAATAGAACCAACCTCCGTCAGTCCGGCCATAGGCCAGCTCCTCCAGCCGGAACCCCTGGGTATCGGTCGGCCAGTAGATGGTGTCCTTCCCGAACGAATGGGTGAGATCCACCCAGCGGCCCGCGCGCCCATCGAAGACCGCGGAAAGGTCCTCAGCGGGAACCGTTTGACAGGCAACCGCCAGGGAGGCTGCGAGGAGGAGGACTATTCGGTTCATTTCGGAACTCCCGGAGCTGTCGATCACAATACGCTGCTACCACGTTCTAGCATGCATGCAAACGAGCCCGCCCCGCTATCCGTCTCCCGGCGACGGACTCCATATCGGCGGAACGCGCTCAGCCCTGCGAATTGAGTTGGGCGATTGCCGTAGCTGGGACCACAACCGTGGGAGCAGCACGGCCATGCCACACGTCCACAACAGCGCACACAGCAGGAATACGTGGTTGGAGGGGATCCATGTGCGGGCGACAAAGAAAATGAGGCTTCCGACGGAACCGAACAGAAAGCCGAGTGCGTTGGCGGTGCCAAGGAAGCGGCCGCGTTCGGCGTCGGGAGACATCTGCTGCATCAGCGCCTGGAGCGGGACGATGTAGAGCCCGGCAGACAGGCCGGAGATCGCGGTCAGACCTGCAACAACGCCATAGTTCAGTGGAGCGACTCCGAGCAACGCGAACCCGACCGCGGCACCGACGGCACCAACCGG
Organism: bacterium; assembly: GCA_024226235.1. Classification (GTDB taxonomy): domain Bacteria; phylum Myxococcota_A; class UBA9160; order UBA9160; family UBA6930. The sequence continues at coordinate 14,548 of JAAELW010000059.1, read as the reverse complement.
GACCAGACGCATCTCGATGCGGCGACCGCTGATCAAGCCCGCAAGGGCGCTGCCGGCGCCGAGTGAGATGCCCATGATGCCGAGCAACGCGGCGGCGCGGATCGGGTCGACTCCGAGCAGCTCTCGGTAGTCGGGGAAGGCGAGCATCGCCATCATGCCGACCAGGAAGAACAGCGCCCAGGCGAACGCCGGGATCAACAGGCCGGAGCCCGCCATCTCCCGGAGCGCCGGAAGATAAGTGCCCAATGGGTTGCGGCGCAGCACGAGACCGGGAGCCCTCGGTCGCAGCGGCGGTATCGCGAGGGCGGCCACCAACCCGATGACAGCTACGCCCAGGATGAGTGCGCCGGGGACCCATACCAACGCCTCACCTGCGTGGGCGGCTGCCACCGTGCCGGAACTCGGGTCGTAGGCGAGGTAGACCGGGCCAGCCAGCATCGCGCCCCCGATCACCCCGAACTGAGTCGCCATGTTGATTGAACCGTTCGCACGGCTCAGCGAACCGGGCTCGACCAACTCGGGGATCGCGCCGTACTTGGCCGGAATGATGAAGCTGCTCTGGATGCCCATGAGGAGCATCCCTGCGGTGGCGAGCCACAGGCTGCCGACCCAGAAAGCGGACATGACGAGCAGCGCGATGACGAGTTCGGCGGCCTTTGCGATCACGGTGATGCGCTGCTTGCTGAAGCGGTCGCAGATCTGCCCGGCGAACCCCGACAATGTGATGAACGGTATGGTCAGGCATAGCGACACGATGGCCTGTCCGCCCTCCCCTAGTTCGCCCGACCAGACTCCGCCGGACGCGAGCGCGAACAGGAGTACCCCTTTCAGGATGTTGTCGTTTCCGGCGCTGAGGAGTTGCACCGCGGCCAGCGACAGGAAGCCGCGCTGCGTGAGTTCGCTTCTCAGGCGCATGTTGCATGATCTGTGGTTGCCGGCACAGCCTCGATGATGCGCAACGATCCGGGCAAAGCGTGTAGTTCTCGGAGCGCAAAGCCATGACAGGAGAGCAGCCGGTGCCACTGGCCGGCTGTGCGCTCGCGACCACCGAGCAACACCAGCATGTGCAGATCGCGCCATTCGGCGAGCGATGGATCGTGGCCTTGATCCGGCAAGACCGACTCGATCAACAACAGGCGTCCACCCTCCGTGATCGCACCACGAACATGAGCCAGGATCCGCCCGGCCTCGTCATCGTCCCAGTCGTGAAGGACTTGTTTCAGCAAATACGCGTCATGGCCCAGCGGCACACCTTCGAACATGTTCCCGCACACGACTTCGCAGCGATCGAGCAGCTCCGCCGAGGCTAGACGTGCGGATGCACGCTCAGCCGTCGAGGGCGCCTCCAACAAGACCCCCCGCAAGCCTGGGTGAGCGTTGAGCACCGCAGCGAGCAGTGTTCCGTCACCGCCCCCGATCTCCACCAGGGTGCCGTGACGCGAGAAATCGTACGCCCCAGCGACCAACGGGGCGACGAGCCGAGTCATCGCCGCCATGGCTCGGTCGAAGCTCTGGGAAAAGTCCGGCTCTCGAGACAGGTAGTTCCAGAACGAGGCACCATTCGCTTCCGCGAAGCTCGGCTGTCCAGTCCGGAGCACCTCTGGGAAATGGCTCCACGCGCGGAAGTTCGCATCGTTGACGGCGTACCCCACCCAGTCCCGAATCGAACCGGGGACATCCGCGCGCAACACTTCAGATGCCGGTGTGTTGTGCCAGAAGTCTGCCTCATCAGCGCGAAAGATCTCGACCGCGGCAAGGGCACGCATGCAGCGTCCGAGCGCATCGACGTTCATGCCGCAATCCTGTGCGAGCTCTGGAATGGTGGCCGGCTGTCGGGCGAGGCGATCGGGAATTCCCAGCCGAGCGATGGTGTCGATGGCCCGGGCGACCATGGCTCCGGAGACGAGCTCCATGACGACTGCCTGGGGAGGCCTCGCGAGTTCTGCGTGCATCGGAATCTCCATGACGTTCAGTGAACCGCCGGGGCACCGATTGCTCAATGACCGCACGTGACAACTCCCTTGCATCTGATGCCACAGCCGTCGATTGACGGATTCGGCGGGGGACACCTACATTGCGTATGTGTCGGAAAGAGGAGGTTACGGCGCCCCTCCGGGGAGCATCCGCGCCATGCTCGCCGGTTTCGAGGCGTTGGGGCTCGACGCGGCAGAGCTGCTGCGGGCGGCCGACATTGACGACGAACTCCTTGCCGACCCGGACCGATACCTGCCCGCGCCGCTGATATTCGGGCTATGGAACGCCGCATCAGAACGCTGGAATCGACCGGGACTTGGCCTGCACACCGGCGCGAACGTGCCGTTCGGCGCCCTCGACATACTGGACTACATCACGTCGAGCGCACCGACGCTTGGCGAAGGGCTGCGAGTGGCAGCGCGCTACTTCGCGGCTGGCACGTTGGCGGTTCGGTACGAGATCGACGAGCAGGAAGATCTCGTCCGCTTTCGCATGGTCGTTCAGACACCTCACCTGGGCGTTGCGGTGCACCTCCACGACTACAGCCTCGCGGTGATCGGCACACGCATTCGAAGGATGAACGGTGGGGCCATCGTCCCCCTCGCGGTCGAGCGCACAGGCCCGGCGTTGGCACCCGCCGCCGACTATGCCGAGATCTTCGGTGTCACGACTTCGTTCGAGTGCGAGCACTCGGCGTTGATCTTGTCCCGTTCGGACTGGGAGTATCCGAACCCCCGCGCCGAGCCGGCACTGTTGAGCGCACTCGTCCCCATTGTGGAGCGCCTGCTCGCGCGATTGCCAGAGCACGGAGGTATCGTCGATTCAGTGAGGCGCGAACTGGTGTCGAACTTGCAGTCCACATCGCTGGGCATCGACCTGGTCGCGAAGCAGATCGGCATGAGCGTGCGCACACTGCAGCGCCGGCTGCAGGACGAGGGCCAGACCTACGCGCAGGTCGTGGACTCAGTCCGCGCGCAGCTCGCCCAGGAGTACCTGGCAGATCGCACATTGGCGGTAACCGACGTCGCGTGTCTGCTCGGATATTCTGAAGCTCCCGCCTTCCACCGCGCTTTCAAGCGGTGGACGGGTGAGACGCCGATCGCGTATCGCAAGCGCTGTTGAGTTGTGCCTTCCGCAGCGTCCGCAATGACTTCCCCATCGACGACCAGCGTGGCGGAGGCGTCGTGGCCCGCATGAACACCAAGAATGCGCATCGCCGCGGAAGAGTAGCCCGGGTCGAGTTCGGGCTCGCACCGATCAACGGTGGTAAGCTCGGGCGATCGACCGGCAGCAAGTACCTCGTATTCGCTCTGCCTCAGAGCGGCCCAGGCAGGCAAGGGACGGCGTTGCCCGATTGAACCCAACCCACGCGCGGCCCGACTTCCCCTGGGAACCAACCCAGGAGTTCCCAGTGAACACCGTGACGCGTCTCGCCCGTTGGGTGGCTTCCACTGCGCTGGCAACACTTCTTTCAGCCCTACCGATCGCCGCGGTGGAGGGTGCCCCCACACCGGGGCCCGAGGGCTCGCCGCCCCCGCAGATCGACTCCTACCAGCCCTTCCCCGCGACCTGGAACGGGGAGATCACGATTCACGGCAGCCACCTCCGCCCGGCGCCCCATCCAGGGACAGAAGCGGCCGTCCAATCCGGCTTCCCCAAGGTAGGCCTCGAGAAGGCGGTGGCTATCCAAGAGCTGAAGCTGCAGCTCGAGACGCAGGGTTCCGATCCTTCGCAGACCCCCACCGCCCCAGCACCCGAGAGTTCGGAGCCGGTCCTGAAGTGGGGCGCGGGCGACAACCCGGCCGGCGTCGTTCCGGCCTCGGACATCGAGTCGTGGACCTCGAACCAGATCCGCATCAAGCAGCTCCCGGGCGTGCAGGCAGGCGCCTACTGGATTGCCGTGTTCCAGAACGGCGTGCGGGTGAGCAACCGCAACCGCACCCTCTTCTTCACCCATGGGAATCCGGACGCCCCGCTGACCTTGCAGGAGGCCGAGAACTTCGACGAAGACGACGACGATACGTTGGTCGCGGCGGCCTTCCCGCCCGTCCAGGAGCCCACCCAGCTGTACTCGATGATCTCGGGCTACCAGCCCACCGTCGTGGGGGCGGGGGAAATCGTGCAGATGAACGGCTACTTCCTGAACCAGGGCGATGACCACCTCATGGTCGGCACCGGCAACCTCCCCCTGGCGCTCGTCCATCCGAAGTGGATCAAGGAATGGAGCTACTACAACATCCGTTTCGAGAACGGCTTCCTGCCCACCGGCGTGTACTGGGTCGCCGTGTTCAACGGACAGGACCTCGTCAGCAATCTCGAATGGTCTCTCCAGGTCACCGAGGATCCGCCCACGACGCCGATCCGACCGGATCTGCTGCAAAGTGGCGACGACTACCCGAGGATTCCGATGCAGGGGCAAGCGGATGCCGAATCCGAAGGCCAGAGTAAGATGCAGCGCTTGCCGAGCGCACCCGGGACAACGGGGCTGCAACGTATGCCGAACGCACCCGGGGCCACCGGGCTGCAACGCATACCGAGCGCACCCGGGGCCACGGGGCTACAACGCATACCGAGCGCACCCGGAACGGGTCGCGTGCAACTCGCGCCCGCTGCGGCCGTGCCCCCGCGTTCCCGCATGCAGACCGGCCCGCGCGCAAAGATCCCCGAGCCGCCCCCCGGGCCACAGAGCGATGCCGAGGCGTCGAATAGCGACACGACGCGACGCGAGAAGGCACGCTCGTCGGCGGCTCCCACGGCCCCGGCCCCTGTGCCCTCCCGCACCAAGGCCCAGCAACCGGCCGAGAGGGAGCCCGATCTCCAGCAACGACGCTTGCGCTGATACGACCCGTGATCTCACCCGACAGAGCGGATCACGTGCCTGACTTCTTCTGAACAACGGTTCCTGGAAGATGGAGGCCTGGTGCCTTCTCGGTCTGCGAGCCGCGTCCCATCGAACCGTTCAGGATGCGACCACCCGACCGGGCCGCGAAGATCACCTCGCGTGCCATCTCGTCCGCAATCAGGCTGGTGGGCAGCCCCTCGGCGTCCGAGCGCGCGAAGATCGTGAGCAGGCGACCGCGGATCTCACCGACGCGCGCCAGAGCGCGATCCCGGTCGTAGTGGGCCTTGCCCTCTTCCGTGATGTTGATGACGCCGCCGGCGTTGATGGCGTAGTCGGGGGCGTAGAGAATCCCGCGGTTCGCTAGTTCAGAACCGTGACGATCCTCCGCCAGTTGGTTGTTGGCAGCTCCTGCCACGATCGGGGCCCGGATCTCCGGAATGGTCTGATCGTTCAGGATCCCGCCGAGCGCACAGGGAGCAAAGACGTCGACCTGTTGCTGGTGAATCGCGTCGGGCTCGGTGGGATCCGCCCCGTAGGCAGCCACGGCCTCCTGAACCAGCGCTTCGCGCACGTCGCTCACGACGAGCGATGCGCCTGCCGCACGGAGGTAACGGCAGAGATTGCCCCCGACGTTGCCGAGCCCCTGAACCGCCACCCGCACCCCGTCCAGCGCCCCCTTCCCGAGCCGGTGCGTAACGGCTGCGCGGATCCCGGTGAAGACACCGTAGGCGGTCATGGGCGAGGGGTCGCCGCTGGCACCCTCCCCCTCGGAGCGACCCGCCACGTAGCGGGTCTCGCGTGCCACCGTCTCGATATCCTCCACCGTCATCCCGACATCCTCGGCCGTGATGTAGCGCCCCTGCTGGGCATCGACGAAGCGGCCGAAGGCGCGCAACAATTCCTCGGTCTTGTCGCGGTGCGGATTGGCGCGGATCACCGCCTTCCCGCCGCCGAACGGGAGCCCGGCCAGGGCGCTCTTGTAACTCATTCCGCGTGACAGACGCAGCACGTCCTCGATCGCATCCTCTTCCGAGACGTAGTCCCAGATCCGGCAGCCCCCGACCGCTGGGCCGAGGGTCCGATCGTGGATGGCGATGATGGCGCGCAGACCCGACACCGGATCGTTGCAGAAGGCGACCTGCTCGTGATCGCTGAACTGGGGGGATTCGAAGTAACGCACTGCACTCTCCTCTCTGCTGCATCAGCCGGGCCGAAGTCCGGCGGCTGCCCTTCGGATGGGCTCCAAATGTCTGGCTACTATTGACCTTCTGATAGGGAATTTGCTTGCATTCTTCGCCAATTGGATGCATTTTTCGGCCATAATTGGTCCCGATGTCGCCCTTCCAAGGCATTTTCTACCTATCGCCCGGCAGGCAGAATGAGGCGTGCACCTAGAAGAGGAGAAGATCGATGGCCCGGCGAACCCGAGACCATGTCGAGATCGACCGCCTCGACCGCGAGATCCTCCGGCAGCTCCAGCAGGACGCCGCCCTCTCGAATGCCGAACTCGCCAAGCTGGTAGGGCTATCCCCTTCTCCCTGCTGGCGCCGAACCAGGCGTCTCGAGGAGGTGGGGGTGATCCAGAAACGGGTGGCTCTGCTCGACCCGGAGGCGCTCGGCCTGAACACCGTGGTGTTCGCCAGCGTGCGGCTCTCCGCCCAGGGCCAGACCTCCCTACCCGACTTCGAGGCTGCTGTGCGCAACTACCCCGAAGTCGTCGAGTGCTACACGACCAGCGGTGGCGTCGACTTCCTGCTCCGAGTGGTGACGCGCGACATGCGCGACTACGAGGACTTCTTGCGCAACCACCTGCTCCAGATGCCGGCCGTCCAGGAGGTCCACTCCCGAATCGCCATCACACAAGTCAAGTACACCACGGCACTGCCCCTCGAGCTGACGGCGGGCTGAATCGGGGCGTTGGTGCATGACTGGTCGAGGAGAATCGCTCGAATAGGCGGGCCCTGGCTGCCCGACGGATCGATAGGCCACGATCCCGCATGAAATCTAGAGTCCATCCCAAGTACAAGACGAAATACCGAGTCAGCAACTGGGCTGGGTACGACCAGGCGCTCGTGCAGCGAGGCGACGTCACCCTGCACCATCTCCCGCCGTAGTCAGCAAATCGATATCGATCTTGACGACGCGAGGACGGTTCTTGGGACCGCAACGAGATTGGACTCTCGGTTGACACGGCGGACATCGTCCTTAGAGACAAGCGATGCAGAGCCGGCTCTCGCTTTCGTGGCAGCGTTGGAGCAACAATCGGAAGCTCGTCCCATTTCTAGAATCGGCGGACGCGATTGCCGCTCGCGGAGCGGCGATCTCGGGCCGGGCGGATTCCGAGCTTCGAGAGTCGGTCGATGCGCTGCGACGGGCCGCTCGGGCCGACGTGACGGCAGCTGGGCTTGAGGAAGACTTCGAAGTCGAGGTATTTTCGCTCGTGCGCGAAGCCGCGCAGCGTTCTCTCTCGCAGCGCCCCTTCGATGTGCAGATTCTAGCTGGCCTCGTGATGGCGCGTGGGCAGCTGGCTGAAATGGCCACGGGCGAAGGCAAGACGCTGAGTGCGGTGGCCCCCGCGTGCCTGCTTGCCCTCCGATGCAGGGGCGTCCACATCCTGACTTTCAACGACTACCTGGCCCGTCGCGATGCAGAGTGGATGGGGCCGATCTACCGGATGCTGGGCTTCAGCGTTGGGTTCATCGAAGCCGGGATGTCGCCCGCGGCGCGCAGGGAGGCGTACGCCTGCGACGTCACATACCTGACCGCCAAGGAAGCGGGTTTCGACCGCCTTCGGGACTCACTCGTACTGGCCCCTACCAGCCGTGTTCAACGCCCTCTATCCGCCGCCCTGGTCGACGACTCGGATTCGATCCTGATCGAGGCAGCGCGAATTCCCCTGGTTCTGGCAGGCCGCACGGAGACCGAGGCAATCGAGGCAATCGAAATCGCTGATGTGGTTCGTGGCCTCAAGCCTGAACAGCACTACGAGATTGACGAATACGGCCGCAACGCTCAGCTTACGGATGCGGGACAAGAGCACATCGAGGCACGTCTCGAACTCGAGGACTTGTACGCTGAAAGCAATCTCGGCCTGCTGGCCGACATTCGCAACGCACTACACGCTGCTGCGCTGCTCGAGCGCGATGTCGACTACATCGTTCGCGACAATCGCGTCGAGCTGGTCGACGAGCTGACGGGGCGCGTCGCGGAGGATCGGCTCTGGCCCGATGGCCTCCAGGGTGCGATCGAAGCGAAAGAAGGTGTGCATCTGCAGCCCGAAGGGAGAATCCTCGGATCAATCACGATGCAGCACTTCGTGCGCGATTACGATCACCTCTGTGCAATGACAGCGACCGCAGTGTCGGCCGCCGAAGAATTCGAAGAATTCTATGGCCTCTCAGTTACGGTGATTCCGCCCCATCGCCCATGCCTTCGAATTGACCTGCCCGACCGTGTCTTCGCCACCCGGGTACGCAAACGGGAAGCCGTCGTCGCGGAACTTCTGGAGCAGAACGCGCTCGGCCGCCCGGTTCTGGTCGGGACCGAGAGCATTGCCGAGTCGGAGAGCCTGAGCCGCAATCTGCGAGAGCGCGGGATTTCGTGCGCGGTGTTGAACGCAAAGAACGACGCGCGCGAAGCCGAGATCGTGGCCGACGCGGGGCGTCCAGGAGCGGTCACGATCTCGACCAACATGGCGGGCCGAGGTACGGACATTCGTCTGGGTGGAGCCGATGAGCAGGATCGCGATGCAGTCGTCGCTGCGGGTGGGCTGCATGTCCTGGCGACCAATCGCCACGAGAGCCGCCGTATCGACGATCAGTTGCGAGGTCGCGCCGCGCGCCAGGGCGACCCGGGCTCGAGCCGGAGCATGTTGAGCCTGGAAGACGATCTCGTGCAGCGCTTCGCGATCCTGAGCCGGACCACATCGCTCCCTCCCGAACATCCGCGCGTGGGCCGCGTAATCGCTCAAGCCCAGAGAATCGTCGAGGGCCAGAATCTCGAGATCCGGAAGACGCTTCACCAGTATTCCTTCACGATCGAAGAACAACGCCGGAATATCCAGGCCTGGCGCGAGGCCGTGCTTCAGAGAGAGGCGGCGAGCTTTCTCGAACAAGCCTGCAAGGAGCGCACGGCCAGCGCGATCGCGCGTCTCGGAGCCGACACGCTGCACAGGATCCAGGATCAGATCGTCCTGCGTACGATCGACCGCTGCTGGAGCGACCACCTGGAGGCCATCTCGAACATCCGCCGCGAGATCCACCTGGTACGGTACGCAGGTCAATCTCCTTTGAATGCGTTTCTGCATCGGGCAGCCGGTGCATTCGAAAGACTCCTCGAAGCCATCGAAGCGGAATCAATCCGGGTTTTCGAGACGCTGGAGATCGCTGCCGACGGAGCTGTGGATTGGGAAGGAGCCGGGCTCATCGCTCCGTCGTCAACCTGGACTTACACGATCAACGACGAAGTCACAGAATCCAACTTGATCCGCGGTCTGGCCGACAACCCCGCGGTGATGCTGGTCGCCGCACCGATGATCCCGCTGCTGCTGGTCTACGGCATCTGGCAGCGGCTGCGAAGGCTCGGGCGAAAAGCCTGAACAAGAGCGGTCTTTGAGGTCCGAGAAGCTTCAGGGGGGCGGCGATGGCCCGAGTTGATATGTCGCCGAGGGCCGTGACTGTGCGACTGATCCGGACCGCACAGCTCCGCCGCTTGTGCCTCAAGCTGCGGCCCGCCGCAAAGGAGATTCCCGGCGGCCGTTCGAAGCAAGCAGGCACCGCCCCGCCCAGGAGGTAGGCGCTGTCAGGCCAGGAGGTGTTGCTGCTGGCTGGCGACCCTGCGTGCCTGCCTATTGCGAGTAGGGCAAGCCGTGGCCGAAGGGGAAGAGCGGATTCTCGGAGTCGTAGGGAACGTCTTCGTATTGCGCTTTGACGGCGCCCATGGAGCGAGGCATTTCGAAAGGAAGCCTTCCCGTCGGGGGATGATCTCCTACCAGGACTTCCAACAACACCTCATCGGTGATGCCGAAGCTCGCGATCAGGGCAGCGCTCTTCTCCGCAATCTCGGGAACGACCGCCGCTCGATCGAGATAGAGATCGACGATGGTGGGAACCATCTCCATCAGCGCCAACAACCGCTCCTTCTCCTCGGCTTTGAAATCCAGATCACCGGAATGAAAGTTGCTGTCGAACAAACCCTCGTGCGGGTAGTAGGGTGCCTCGATCCTGATGATCGCGAAATCCGCGCCGTCCGGTTCGTCGACGACTTCGCCCAGCCGCGCGACCAGATCTGCGGACAGGTTCTCGACGTAGATTCTCGGTCGCTCTCCTTGCTCCTGCGAGAGAGGCAGGACGGGTCGCTCCGACCCATTCTTCAGCAAGACGACGGAGCGACGCTGCGCGTCCTTGCCGGCCGCGACGAAGTCGGAGCGGCCGACGATCGTGTCGGCCTCCGAAACCTCGACGTAGGGATCGTCGAAGAGGCCCAGACGAAATTTGTCCAACATGAGCCGGCGCACCGAAGGGTCGAGGCGCCGTTCGTCCACGCGTCCGGATTGCACCAGACCCACGAGGACCTCTGGAATCGTTTCTCCCCCGAACTGATCGATCCCGGCATCGAGTAGTTTGATGATGCGCTCCTCGATGCTCAAGTGCTCGACGCCCCAGGCGGAAGCCTTCTTGAACAGCTGCCCGAGAATCATCTGGTCGGTCACCAGGCCCCAGTCGGAGCAGATCACACCTTCGAAGCCGTAGGCCTCCCGCAGCATGCCCGTGATGATCGTCTTGTTGAATGCGAAGCCCACGTCTTCGTCGGTCTGCCCCATCGGAATGCCGTAGTAGGGCATGACCTGCGCCACACCCGCCGGGAATGCCCCTTCGACGAACGGGACGAGGTGGTAGGCGAAGTTGTCGCCGGGATAGACCTGCTCCTTTCCGTATTCGAAGTGGGCATCTTCGCCGTCCGCCTGGGGGCCACCACCCGAAAAGTGCTTCACCATCGTGGCGACGCTCTGAGCGTCCAACGCTTCACCTTGGAAACCCTTCACGTACGCAAACACCATCTTCGCGGACAGCGCTGCATCTTCGCCGAACGTCCCCGCGGCGCGGGCCCAGCGCGGTTCGGTGGCGAGATCGGCCATAGGATGCAGCGCAAGCCGAATGCCGACCGCCAGATACTCCTGCCGGGCGATATCTGCGAACCGCCGCACCAGTGCCGGATCGCCCGTCGCGGCCAGCCCGAGAGGCTCCGGCCACAACGAGAACTCGCCAGCGGGCAAGCTCGCGCCAGGGTTCTTCCCGTAGCCGTGGCGTGGGTCCGAGGCGATGGTAACGGGTATACCGAGACGCGTTCGCTCGGCCATCTCCTGGATCTTGTTGTGCCAGGCAGCCAGATCTTTCGCGTGGTCGACGAATACGACGTTGAAGTGATTCATCTTCTTGACCGCCACCATGGCGGAGTTCGAGGGGGCCACGAGACTGAAGGGATCACTCGCAACCGGCCGCTCGACCAACTCGCCCCCGTTCATGGAGGCAATCATGCTGATGAACATCGAGCCGGCTTTTTCCTCCAACGACATCCTGGCGACGAGGTCATCCGCGCGCTCGTCGGCCCCCAGTCGAGAATCCTCGTAGGGATCCAGCCGTCCGTTCTTGTTGAGGTCCCGGAACGATGCACCATCCACGCTGAGAACTGGCGCGACGTCGTCCAGTTGTGCGCGGTTCATTGCCGACGCCACGAAGAAGTAGCCGTGAAATCCACACAAGCCGACAATCACGATGGCCCCGAGTAGGAGGGCCATCCGTCTGACAACCTTCGAGTTCATTTCGATTCGTACCCCATGGCTACATCGGAATCGGTAGGGTTGATGCTAGCCTTGTACGCTGTTTCAGGCGCTGCCAATCGCGGCCCACGTCGCCTCCTATCTGGTGGGGCTCCTCTGGAATCATGACGCTCGCAACATTCCTCATGGTCACGAGCCTGGTCGGCGTGCTCACCTACGTGATCACCCGAAACGACGATCACACCACATCGACGGGCTACTTTCTCGCGGGCCGAACCCTCTCGGGTGGGTACATCGCGGGCTCCCTGCTGCTGACGAATCTGTCGACGGAGCAGCTCGTCGGCCTCAATGGAGCCGCCTTCACGGACGGTCTCGCGGTCATGGCATGGGAAGTGCTCGCAGCGCTGGCCCTGGTCGTGCTCGCCCTCGTCTTCTTGCCGATGTATTTGCGCAGCGGCATCGCGACGGTCCCGCAGTTCCTGGAGAAGCGGTTCGACGGTCGCACACGCGCGATCACCAGCTTCCTGTTCATCCTCGCCTACGCGGGCATTCTGCTTCCGATCGTGTTGTACACTGGCGCGACTGGACTGATGGGCATCCTGGATTTGCAGGCGATCACCGGGATCGAGAGCGAGACGACACTGCTCTGGATCAGCGTCTGGTTCATCGGCCTCGTCGGTGCGGTCTACGCGATCTTCGGAGGTCTCCGCACCGTCGCAGTATCAGATACGTTGAATGGCTTCGGCCTCCTGGTCGGTGGCCTGATGATTACGATCCTGGGCCTGAACGCCGTGAGTGACACAGGGGTTCTCCATGCATTGTCCGAACTCCAGACTTCACACCCCGACAAGTTCAACTCGGTCGGGGCTGATGATTCCTCCGTGCCATTCTCCACCCTGTTCACGGGCGTACTGCTGCTGAACCTCTTCTACTGGACCACGAACCAGCAGATCATCCAGCGAACCTTCGGTGCGCGAAGCCTTGCCGAAGGGCAAAAGGGCGTCCTCCTCGCAGGCTTCTTCAAGGTCATCGCTCCGATCATCCTCGTGTTGCCCGGTCTCATCGCGTTTCACCTCTACGCCGAAGACGGCCTCAAGCCCGACCACGCCTACGGAACGCTCGTGCGGAATGTTCTGCCCGATGAGCTCGCGGGCGTCTTCGCGGCGGTGATGGCGGGCGCGATCCTCAGCTCCTTCAATTCGGGTCTCAACTCGACCGCCACGCTCTTCTCGCTCGGTGTCTACAAGCATTTGATCAAGGGAGACGCGGTCGACGAGAGGAAGGTCATCGCCAATGGCAAATGGGTCGGTGCGCTCGCAGCACTCTTTGCGATGTGTGCTGCGCCCCTCCTGGCGAATCAGGTGAGCATATTCGACTACCTACAGACGATGAACGGGCTCTACTTCATTCCGATCTTCTCCGTAGTCCTGGGCGGTCTGCTCTTCCGGCGCCTCGGCGCCGGGGCGGCCAACATCACCCTGGTCGCAGGCTGCACGCTCCTCGTGCTTGGCTACTTCGTCGCACCCTTCTCCGGGTGGGCGAAACAGGTGCACAACTATCACTTCCTCGGCATCGTCTTCGCCGCTCTGATGTTGTTCCAGTTCAGCATGAGCCGCGCCGCACCGCGTCCCGACGCCTGGGTCCAGCAGAACTCGGGCGATGTGGACCTGACGCCGTGGAAATGGGCTCGACCGATCGCCCTCGGGATTTCGCTCTCGGTCTTGATGATCTACGTCGCCTTCGCAGACTTCTCCGGCGTGCCCAATGGCTAGGAGGGGCTTGCCGACGGGCGAGCATTCCGATCGCGAACCTGAGCGACAGAAGGAGGTGATTTCCATGGCAGCGACCGCGATGCGCGCCACCCGAACCTACCGCAGGGCATTGCTGCCGTTCGTGCTCATCGCGCTTGCCCTGTCGTCCTGTTCTGAGCACCAGGAGTTGCGGCAGAACAACGACCCGGACCGATACACGCTGGTCGAGGATGTCCTGTGGGCGTCCCCGGACGGATTCGACCTCACCATGGACATCTACACGCCGAAGTCGGGCAAGGACTCGTATCCGGTCATCGTGATGTTCCATGGCGGTGGATGGCTGATCAATGACAAGTCGATCATGGATCAGGCCTCTGCCTACCTGGCAACGAACAGCGAGTACGTCATCTGCAACGTCGACTATCGACTACTCGCGGATAACGGCAATTCCGTCACGTTGAACCAGATCGTCGATGATGTCTTTGGCGCCGTGCTCTGGGTGAAGGACCACATCGGACGCTACGAAGGAGATGGGACCAGGATCACCGTGACAGGAGACAGCGCGGGCGGACACCTGTCGGCCATGGTCGTCAACCTGGGGGATCGGCTCAGCTCCGCACCCTTTTCGGAGGCGTCGCTGAGCTTCCAACCCAGCTACCTGCCGTCTGGGAAGACGGCGGAAGAGGTTGCCGCGCAGGGCGGCCTCGGCGTCCAGGCTGCCATCCTCAGCTACGGCGCCTTCGACGTGTTCCAGGGAGCCGTCGACGGATTCGAGAGCCTTCGGAACCCCTTCTGGCTCTTCAGTGGTTCACTCGCAAGAGGTATCTTCGGGAACGATCGCAACGTGACCGAACATCCCGAGCTCTACCGCGCGCTGTCTCCCGTCCACAACATTCCGCACGCTGCAGAGCGGCTGCTCCCCCCGCAGCTGCTGACCGTGGGAACCGACGACCCGCTGGTCACCCCAGCATCGGTCAAGGCCTATCTCCAGAAGCTGGAATCGGCCGGCCATCCGGCGGAGTACTGGGAATACGAGGGGAGGTCGCACGCGTTCCTGGACTCAGGCTCGAACGCAATACTCGGAACCAACTTCGAAGCCGATGCGCCCGCGGCCCTCGACGTGATGATCCGGTTCCTCGATGACGTCTTCACTCGCGAGCCGGCGACCTTCTGAACGATCCGAGACGACCCCACACTCCCGAG
>JAAELW010000058.1 GCA_024226235.1 bacterium | reverse complement strand
GACGGTTGCCAGGATGCCGGCGGGGCGATCGTTGCCACTCTTTCCTCCGCCGCCGAAGGGGAGCCGGCCGCTTGCACCGATCGTGCCCTTGTTCCAGTTCAGGATTCCGGTCCGCACACACAGCATGTCTGGCTGCGAGACAAATTGATGGCCTCGATGTCTGGTTAGGCCGGCTGCTTTGTATTGCTGGGTCCAGAATGTTCTGAGACGCAGCAGGGCAAGTCCGTCCCCATCGAAAGATGGGGTGCCTACTTCGGTCGAATCGATGCCGACCCCGGAAACGGCCCCATCCAAGTCAAAGCCGGTTCAACGACTCGACCCGCAACGACGGAATCGACGATCGACTTGTCGATCTATCTGACTGGCGCGGGAATCACCCGTGCGGCCGCTCTTCCGGACAGAAAGAAGGAGACCAAAGCAGCCCCGTAGCAGGCCACGCCCAACCAGTAGGTCGCCGTGATTCCCCAGATCAGCCCCAGGACGACCGAAATCACCGATGCACAAACGGAAGCGGCGCCATTGATTCCCCAGAACCACGGCGTGAGTTCCGGCTTGAATTGGGAAGCGATTCGCATGCCCAGCGGAAAAGCCATCCCCATCAGGAGCCCGATGGGGAACAGCAGCGCGACCGCAACTCCGATCCGCCATTCCGTCGTAGCACTCCGGAAGAAATGGGTCGCCGCTGGTGTCAGGGCACCCATGACCGCCAGGCCGGCCACGAGCAACGCAAGCCGCCTCAATCCCTTCTGTTGCCCCACATCGTCGCGAACTGGCTGGACCGTCCAACTTCCGAGGCCACTCGATATGAGCAACGCGAAGAGCACGACCGAAAGTCCGTAAACCGGATGGCCCAGGAAGACCGAAAGCCGCTGAAGCTGTGAGATCTCGACCAGCATGAATCCGGTGCCGATCGAACCGAAGAAGACGAGCAACGGAACGCCTCCAGCCAAAGAGCCTGAGCGCGTTCGGATCACGAGAGGCGCGAGAATACACAGCGCCGTCAAGGCCAAGACCACCAGCAGCAGGGTCACGAGCACCTTGATCCCCTTGACCGGCGCCGCAAAATCGCCTTCGTCCGGGAGATTTCCCTTCAATGCCTCCAGGGGTTTGAGCATGAAGAAGAAGAACGGGTTGTCGTCGGTGGGTGCCGACACATCGACCGGAAGACCGGGGAAGGAGTCCTCGAGTCGACCATTCGAAGCCAGGATCTCGAACGTGGTATCTATCGCCGAACGTGGGCTCACCAGGATCTCGTATTGCATCTCCTCCACCACGTCTTCGAGCACGTCGAGATCGCGTTCGGAAAAGGGCGACGGGCTCACCATGATCGTCGACGCGCTGACTCTTCGACGTGGTGCGCCTTTCCCAGGCCGCCAGACATTCCTCACCACGATGATGTGATCCCTCGGCGTTTCGACTCCGATCTCTTGAAGTGCGGCACTCGCGAGAGCAGCGAGTCGATGCGTCTCTCCGGGCGGACCAGGCAGGTAGAAGCGAGAGAAGGTCAGAATGCCACTCGGTGTGAGATTCTCCAAGAATAGCTTCCAGGCCTCCCTGGTATAGAGAGTGTGCTCGGAGAGCATGTAGGCTCCCGCTGCACTCGCTGTGAATGTGTCTACCAGCGATGCCTGGATGATGTCGAACTTCTCGTCTTGCCGCGCCACGAAGCTGCGTGCCTCGTCGTGGACGAAGCGAACCGCCGGCAGCTGATCGAGGTGTCCGCTGAAGTCCCCGAAACGCTCGTTGACGACCTCGAGGATGTCGTCATTCACGTCGACGGCGACCACATTCTCCTGCTCAAAGAGGAGCGCGGAGAGGACGTCGCGTCCGCCCCCGACACCCATCACCAGAACGTTCGCATCGTCTCGCAGATAGTGAGCCATGTTCGTGACGTCGTACTTCAGGTGATCCAGGTGATCGAGACGAGTGCCGTCGAAGCCGGTCAACACGGTCCCCGCTGTCGCATCGATCAGGAGTTGGAGCTGGGGGATCGGTCTCTTGGCGCGATAGGTGGCGCTCAGTCCCCATCCAGCAGGCCAGGTCAAAGACTTGGGATTCCCATGCACACTCACGCGCGAAAACGCGTTCCACGTTTCGTAGAGCGCGCGCTGCTCCAGCTTCCCCTTCACGAAGAGGAGCCGCAGAAAGGGTGTCTGGTTCTTGGCGAGCCATGCGTTTCCCACGCCGCCAGTACAGAGAAGCACCGCCAGACCGGCCGCCACGATACCGATGCGACGATCGGATCCCGTTAGAGCGAAGCTCAAGGAACCCAATGCCGCGGCCATCGCAACCAACAAGACAGCGCTCGGACCATCGACGACATCGAGCAGGTAGATCAAGGCGACGCATCCGAGAGCGGCCCCGATCAGATCAGCCGCGTAGAGCCGGCTGACGTGATCAGGAAAGCGGGTGAGTGCGATGCACACACAGATTCCGCTGAAGACGAACGGCACCGAAACCACCACGAAGCTGAGCGCGAGGGTCATGTTGGACTCGGGTCCGAAGTAGAATGGAAGCCAGAGGTGACCCGCGAAACTCGCAGGAATCGCTAGTGCAAAGGCCAGGCTGCTCCAGGCCATTCCCGCCGCTGCTCTCTTCTGTTCGAAAGCCGCAGGGTAGAAGTAGACGATGATCGCCCCGAAGCTCATCCCGAACATGGCAATCGAGATCGCCATGAACGCGAAGTGGTACCACATGCTGACGCTGAAGATTCGGGTGAGGAGGATTTCGTATGTGAGCGTCGCGAGAGTGACCAGAAACAGACCTAGATAGGTGGCGGCGCTAACGCGGGGGCTTCCGTTCTCGGCCATTGAAGGGTCCTCAGCTGTGAGAATCGACATATTGGTACGACCCTAATCTCGAATCGATTCTGGACGAAGCGAACGGAGAGCCGTCAGCGAGCCCTGGCCAATCCGGCTTCTGTCAGGGGGTAGCACGGATCTCATGCTCTTGAGAAGATAGGGAGTTCAAGCAGGGTTTTTGCTCAATGACCGGGTAGTAGGTGTTCCGTCGATTGCTCGCCGACCGGGGATCGCTCGTCGGGGGCTCGCGCAATTTCCTTGCGGCGGCGCTATCGGCAGATGGCTCCAGCCGGGATATGGTCCGCGCCACAAGCCCTGGCTGATCCGTGGACAGCTCTTCGAACAGTTCGGCTCCTACGGGCGCATGAAGCGCAGCGCATTCTTCGATGATGCAGCGGATCATCCCCTCGAGACCCAGTATGCGGCCATCTTCGGGGCTGAAGATCCGAGCCACCGCCTACGACCCTGAGATCCCCCGGGGAGTTGTCATCATCGGTGTTCTCGGACATCGAAACCCCGCTTCATCCGCCTATCCGCTTCAGTCCGCTGGCGCGGTAGCTCTAACATAGGAAGCAGACCAAAACTGGGGGCGGGTCACCGGGGCTACACGGATGCGCATCCACGGCCTCAAACGGCCCTGGTCTCTGAGGCCCCTCGCAAGATCGCCATCGCAGGCACGCTAACCCCCCGGATTCGCGTGCATTCCGAGATCCTGCTCGACCGCCACCGGCCCCAGATCCCCGATCATGCACTTGACGGAGCCGCCGCCCTTCTTCAGGAATTCGGAGACGTCGACGGTGATCGGTGAGACGTTTCGCTCGCGGATCTGGCCTAGTAGCGCGTCCGAGACTCCACCGGGGAGGATCAGGTGGGAGGCTCCGTGCTGGCTGAGTGTGAAGGAGTTGGCGGCATAACGTTCAGCGTCGGCGACCGAGAGTGGAATCAGGTGATCGCCGAACAGGGTTTCGAGCTGGCTCCATGCGCCGCTTTCGATGCTTTCCCGGTAGGCGAGGAGGTATTCGCGGTTCGGTCCGAATGCGCACAGCGCGGTATCGCCGTGGTAGTGCGCCTCGAGGCTGAGTCGGATCTGAAGCACGGGTCTGGGGGCGACCAGGCTTTCGAGAAAGGGTGCCGCGCCTATGTCGGTTCGGAAGCCGTACACGCGCTTCCACGGTGGCCAGGCCAGTGCGGGAACGAAGCGCTGTTTCTCGATGCCGCCGAAGGTCAGCAGGTGGTGGGTTCCGGCGGGAAAGAAATCGGCTTCGCCCTCCATCCGGTACTGCTCGTCGATTTCACCCAGCCGGAAACCGGCGGGTTCGAGCACGCGGCGGTAGTGCGCCTTCTCGCCTGCGCGTGTCGGGAGCAGGTTGGCGAGGTAGAAGGTCTTCTCGTCGAGCGGAAGCTCCGCATCGAGATCGGTCTGGAAGCCGGCGTTGGCCGGGTAGACGAGGCCGGGTTGTGCCGGATCCGGCGGTACGACGAGCACGTGGACGCCCAGGTCGCGCAGGGTGTCGCGGAGGCGATGCCATTGGACGATGGCCTTCGCCCGGTCGACGCTGCGACGCCGACCCCAGCGGTCCCGGGTGTGGGGGTTTGCGCCGCCCTGCACGCTGAAGTGGGCGGGGTCGCCCATCAGCACCGTGCGTCGGTAGCGGGGCTCGCTCACGAACGCGGGAAGCCGGGCGGCAGGGACTCGGGGTCGAGCTTGCCTTCGAACTCCAGATGCGACTGGGGGACCGTGCAGTAGACGGTTGCCAGGATGCCGGCGGGGCGATCGTTGCCACTCTTTCCTCCGCCGCCGAAGGGGAGCCGGCCGCTTGCACCGATCGTGCCCTTGTTCCAGTTCAGGATTCCGGTCCGCACACGTCCCACGCAGCGATCGAAGCGGCCGCGGCTCCTGGACATGATCGAGGCTGCGAGCCCGTACTCCGAGTCGTTTACCGCAGCGATTCCGTGTTCGAGATCATCGATCGGATACAGCGCGGCTTCCGGCCCGAACAGTTCTTCGCGTTGGTAGGCGTGGGTCTGTTCCGTCGTCTTGAAACGCACCAATCCCGGGGCGATGTACGGGGCGATGCGCAGCGTTTCGCCGCGGAAGACGCGCTCGCCACCGGCCTCTTCGGCCTTTGCGCGCATCTGTTGCACGCGCTCGAAGGCGGCCCGGGAGACCAGCGGGCCCATGAAGACGCCCTCTTCGAGGGGTGGGCCGATGTTCAGGCCGGACAGGATGTCGATCAATCGCTCTTGCAGCTCATCCAGCACCGTGTGGTGCACGAAGAGGCGTGAGAGGCACGAGCAGCGCTGCCCTGTGGTTGCGGTGATCGAGAGTGCGGCTTCTGCCGCGGCCAGCTCGAGATCCGCATCCTCCAGCACGATCATTGCGTTCTTGCCGCCCATTTCCAGCGCGAGGAGCTTGTCGGGCTGGTCGAGCGTGGCCTCGCGCAGGGCGCGCCCCACCGCGTAGGAGCCGGTGAAGAGCACGCCATCCACGCCCTCGTCGAGTGCCAATGCCTGCCCCGTTTCGGCGCCACCTTGCACCAGCTCGAAGACGCCGGCGGGAAGCCCCGCGTCTCGCCACAAGCGCTGCATCCACTCTCCGACAGCCGGTGTGAGGTCGCTCGGCTTGAAGACGACGCTGTTGCCGGTAGCCAGCGCGGGAACGATGTGGCCATTCGGAAGATGGGCGGGGAAGTTGAACGGGCCGAGCACGGCGAGCACGCCTCGGGGATGGAAAGTCGCGCGGGCCGCCGCGCCGGCGGTCAACGTCTCGGCGTAGCCCATGCCATGTTCGAGCGTGACGTCGACCTTGGCCGGAAGCAGTGCGGCTTCGCCGCGGGCATCCCATAGGGCCTTGCCCATCTCCCGGGCGATCAGCTGGGCCAGCTCTTCCTTGCGTTCCGCTGCCAGATCCCTGAATCGCCTGAGGACCATCGCGCGGGCCTCGAACCCGGCATCGCGCCAGTGCGGGAAGGCCTCGCGGGCGCGGCCTATCGCCTCGGCGATTGCATCTGCGTCCCAGACCGCAAAGCGTCCGATCTCGTCGGCCGGATCCGCAGGCGAGAGGCTTCGAAACGTGTCGCTCATGGAAGAGGAGTCACTGTGACGCGGTCGCCTGCATCGACACCGAGTGCCGCTCGGCAGTCTTCGGAGACGATCGGTGCGGCATCGTCACCCAGCGGAACGACTGTCGCGCGGAAGTGTCCGCCGGCCTCCGTGGAGAGCAGCGCCACGGTTGCGTCGGGTGGTGCATCCCGGTGGATGGGCACCCCGGGCAACACCAGCTCGCGACGCTCGCGAACCGAGGTGATCGCATCCCGTGACGCGCCGAAGTAGGGCCCGCCGTCGAACGGATCGACCTGGTTCAGGGGATGGAAGCCCACCCGCTCGAGAATGCGTACCGCAGCCTTTGCGGTCTCGTTCGCCTGGCCGATCACCTTCTGCACCTCGTCTGGGAAGAGAGTGGCGTAGACGGGATCGCGGGGGAAGAGATCTGCGATGAATTGCTTCGAGCGCGCAGAGAGATGATCTGCCTCGCGATAGGGAACTCCGGTGAATTTCGCTCCGAAGGCATCCCATAGCAGGTTCTTCCCGGGTGCTTCGAACGGCGAGAGCATTTCCGCGATCACCTCTCGTTCGAAGCATTCGCGATGGGCACCGATGTAGGCGAAGCGCACGATCGAGAGGGCCTTTCCGCAGCGCTCCGCGTGGCCCCGGTAGGCCGGGTCGAGGATCAGCCCGCCGATTTCGCTGGGGCCGTCCTCTGTCGAACGCAGCTGTAGCTTCTGGTGCACGAAGCGCGCACCGAGCTCTGCGCTGCGGCGCTCCTCGGTCGAAACCTCGAGCCAGTAGTAGGGCACTCCAGGCCGGCCATTCTGGGCCAGGATCAACGAAGTCCCGACGCAGCGCTCCGCGTCGTGGTCGTAGAGCACGAACTGGTAGACCGCTTCCTTCGGGTCGTCGAGAAGCCCGGCGAAGGATCGTTCGGAGAGCGCGATGCGTGCGGCCAGGAAATCTGAATCCCGAGGCAGGTTCATCGAGTCGAGCAGGCCGGCGAGCAGGGCGAGATCGTCGAGATCTCGCGTGGCCACCGGTCGAAGCGTCAGCACGGGAGGCCCCGCTCTTCGCCGACCGCGGCGAGAGCTTTCTCGAGGATCGTGAAGCCCAGCTCGAGCTCCTCGTCGGTGGTGTTGACCGGCAGGAGCATGCGCACCTTCATGGGGCTCCGGCCAGCGCCGAAGACGAGGAGGCCCTCTTCGAAGCACTTCCGTAGGACGGCGCCCACCACCTCCGGGTTCCCGTTCCACGGGACGAAGGCCTGCATCGCGCCGATTCCGCTGCGCGGGCCGATGGCTCGCGGCATTCGCTTGCCGAGAAGCTCGAAGCGGCGTTC
>JAAELW010000057.1 GCA_024226235.1 bacterium | reverse complement strand
CTGAGCCCGACGCGAAGAGGGTTCTCCTGGGTTTCTACGCTCATCGCGCTCTCCGAGGTGGGCGGCGCCCGGGTTCAGCATCATACCGGGTTCTTCAACCTGGCTCCGGTAGAGCATAATACTGCCGGGCACCCGACGGTTCCTAAAATTGGATCGCCCTGGAGATCTATATGACCGAATGGATCGACTCGATCCGACAGATCGATCTGGCAATGGCTGCGTCCGTCATCGTCGCGGCCGCCGTGTCTTTGCTGGTGAGCCCGAGAGGCGGACGGTTCCGTGGCTTGCTGGGTTGGTCCGGGTCCTGGGTGTTGTTCGGCACGATCTTGTATTTGCTCTCCCACGCATGGGCAACGGCCTCGCTGTCGGTGCTCGGGTTGCTCATGTTCGGTGGACTCAGAACCTACTTCTCGTTGGCGCCCTTGAGACCCCGGGATCGCTACGCGATCGTCGTCGCGTACCTGGCGATCCCGTTTGCGCTCTATCCGGGTCTGACCGGCAAGCCCGCGGCGTTCCTCGCGACGGTGCCGGTGGTCGTGTTCATGCTTTTTCCCGTGCTGCTTTCGATGGGGGAGTCTCGTGAGGGGCTCCTCGACTCGATGGGGCGGATCCTGCTCGGCGTGCTGCTCTTCGTTTTCTGTGCGGCGCATCTGGGTTTGCTGGTCGGCTGGCGCTACGAGGGGTGCCTGGCGCTCTTCGGCATCCTGGTCCTGGCGGCGGAGCTGCCCCAGCGGTTGATGGGACGGTGGCGGCCGGGTAACAACAACGGTCGGGCGAAAGCAGCCATCGGGGTCGCGATGGGTGCGGTCCTGGCGGCTGGGCTGGGATTCCGGTTCGGACCCTGGTGCGGGATTGTCGAGGAGGATGGGGCTCGCGCGGGGCTGCTCGTGGCCATTGCGGTCACGATGGGGGCGATGGTTGCCGAGGCTGCGCTGCGAGATCTCGGGGTCGGCGCGCCGGCCACACGGATCGGTCGCGGAGCCCTGCTCGACCGCGCGATCCCGGTGCTGTACGCCGCGCCGGTCTTCTTTCACTATCTGAACTACTTTGCGTGAGTGGCGTGAAGGCCTTCCTAAGAAGATTGGCCGTCTACGCGTTCCGGTTGTTTTTCGCCAAACCGGTGCTGGGCGGACTGGCCGGCGTGAGCTACCGTCGGACGCATCTGGTGCCGAAAGGACCGTGTCTTGTGGTTTCCAACCACAACTCCCATCTCGACGCCGCGGTCCTGATGGGTTTGTTTCCGCTACGCAGGTTGCCGCACGTGCATCCGGTTGCCGCTGCGGACTACTTCGGCAAGAGCTGGTTCATGAACATGATGGCGATGTGGT
>JAAELW010000056.1 GCA_024226235.1 bacterium | reverse complement strand
ATTCCGCCATTTGGATCACGCTTCGAACCTGAGGGTCGGGCGGGGGGAGCGGCGACGGGATCGCCGGGACAACCGCGGGACAAGGGTCTACTTCGTGGGCTTCTTTGTTTTCGCGGACTTACGCTTCCTGGAGCCGGGTTCGATTCCCGCCGCCTCCACCAAAATATCAATAGAATCAAAGGCTTGACATGCCTAGCTGCGACCCTCCGGAAACCCGCATCCGCAGCTCCGAACCCCAGCGAATCCGGCGCGTTGTGCACCCGACCTCTGACGGCGGGACAGATCGCCGGCTCGTCCAGAGCCCAGGCCTCTCGTTCCAGGCGTGACTCCCAATGTGCGGCGGGCTTGCTCGCGGCAGCGTGACCGCTCGGAAACTGCACATGGGAATCGAATCGGTGCGCAGTCCCTCAAGCCGACGTGGGACGCGTGAAGCGTGCGCGGTATTCCGATGGAGGCACCCCGAGCGACTGCTGGAAGCGGCGTCGCATCGTCTCGGCAGAGCCGAAGCCGCAGGTGGTGGCTACTTCCTCGATGCCCAGCCCCTCGCGCTCGAGCAGTTGCCGCGCTCTCTCCACGCGGACGCGCTGAACATAGTGCGCGGGCGGTTCGCCCGTCTCCTGTGTGAAGACCCGTACGAAATGGCGGGTGCTCATTCCGGCGCGGCGCGCCATCACAGGGACGCGATGGTCCTTTCCCGGGTTCTCTGTCACGTCGGCTTGCACGTCCCGGATTCCCGGGTGCTCCGCTGTGGGTTGCCGGAGGGCGGCGCTGAACTGGGACTGTCCGCCGGGACGGTGCAGGAACATGACGAGGATGCGTGCGACTTCGAGCGCGAGATCGGGCCCGAGGTCCTCTTCGACGAGTGCCAACGCGAGATCGATACCGGCCGTGATCCCGGCGGAGGTATAGACGGGGCCATCCTTTACGTAGAGT
>JAAELW010000055.1 GCA_024226235.1 bacterium | reverse complement strand
CGGCAGACGCGATCAAGCCCATGAACCCGAGCAGCCATGCCCAGTCGAACGATCTTCGCTGCATGTCTGCCCCCTTTTCGTTGCCGAACCTATCCATGCGCCGCGGAGGCGGCAATCGGGCAACGCCCCGACCGACGGCAGCGGCCCGCCGGGCCTGGCTTGCGCCCGGAGCCTGCGCCCGCTTGTCTCTCTGAGAGGTCCGCACCGATGGGGGAATCGCGGTGCTCAATATCATCTGGATCGGCCTGGTACTGGTCTCAGTGGTCGCAGCCGCGTTCACGGGCCAGATGGAAGCCGTCTCGAACGGTGCGTTACAGGCAGCCAAGAGCGCGATCGAGCTCGTCATCACGCTGACCGGGGGCATGGTCCTGTTCCTTGGCCTGGTCCGCGTGGCGGCAGACGGCGGCATGTTGCGCTGGGTGGTACGGGGGTTGCGCCCGATCCTTCGCCGACTGTTTCCGGATGTGCCGCCAGACCACCCGGCCATGGCGGCGATGATCATGAACTTCGCCGCCAACATCATGGGCCTCGGCAATGCAGCCACGCCCTTCGGCATCAAGGCCATGGTAGAGCTGAACAAGCTCAATCCGATCCAAGGCTCCGCCACCAACACGATGGCACTTTTCCTGGCGATCAATACCTCCTCCATCGTGCTGTTCCCGCCGACTGGCACCGTCTTCGCCCGGGTCGAAGCCGGCTCGAGCATGCCGTTTGCGATCTGGGTGCCGACACTGTTCGCCACGCTCTGCTCGACCACCGTGGCGATCAGCGTGTGTTTGATGCTCCAGCGGCTTTCGATGTTCAGAGCCAACCCTCCGGAGGGCGCCGAGGCCAGCCCGGAAGAGCTGCCGGAAGAACAGAACCTCCCCGAAATCGAGCTGCCGGACATCGACGCGCCCACGGAGCCTTTGGGCCCGAAGCGAACCGCCGTGCTGAGCGCTTTCGCGGTGGCACTGCTTGCGGGCCTGGTCTGGAGACTGGGCGAACGCGTCCCGGAAGTCGGTGTCTGGGGTTTCGTGCGCGATGAGCTCATCGTGCACTGGATGCTCCCGCTGTTGATCGCCGGAATGGTGTTGGTCGGGGTCGCAGGCCGAGTGCGCGTATACGACGTATTGGTGGATGCCGGGCGCGAGGGCCTCGACGTAGCCGTGCGAATCGCGCCCTACCTGGTCGCGATCCTGGTCGCGATCGGCATGTTCCGGGGCTCGGGCGCGCTGGATCTCCTGATCGGCGCACTCGAACCGTGGACCTCCGCCGTCGGCGTGCCTGCTGCGAGTTTGCCGATGGCGCTGCTGCGCCCGCTCTCCGGCTCTGGCTCGTTCGGGGTCATGGCGGAAATCCTCCAGACCCACGGCGCGGATTCGTTCACCGGACTGGTGACGAGCACGTTGATGGGTTCGACCGAAACCACGTTCTACGTGCTCGCTGTCTACCTCGGTGCCGCCCGGGTCGGTGACGCACGTCACATCTTGCCGGCGTGCCTCGCGGGAGACTTGGCCGGATTCATCGGTGCCGTGGTGGCTTGCCACCTCTTCTTCGGCTGAAGGGCGGCCGAAACGGGAAAAGCTCCACGCGGGGTCCGTGTTGCACCCCCAAGCGGCGGAGAGATCGGAATTTCGGCTGCCATGCACATCGTTTCCTCCGCGCTGGAGAACGTGCCGATGACGGAACAGGATTTCTCCGTCCACCCGACGCCCGCAAGGGCCGTGGCGATGTTTGCGGCCGAGCAACTCGGAACGGAAGTCGACGCCATCGAGGAGATCCCGGCGGGCCTGGGCTTGCGCCGCTTCTACCGACTGCGGCTCCGCGAAGCACCCCACTCGCTGATCGCCCGCGTCGAAGGCAGGGAGGATCCCGCCGGCCGGCCGGCCAGTGCACTTCCCGAGCCGGCGCTCGAGCCGCTGCGCTCCCACCTCGAGCGACATGGCATCCCAGTGCCACGGCGCCTGGGCGGTGACGCAGAACGCGGCATCGAACTTCTCGAAGACTGCGGAGACCTCACGCTGGAGCGCGCCGTGGCGATCGCTCCTCGGCACCGTGCGGGTTGGATCCGCCGGATCGTCGATCTGATTCCGCGCATTCAGTCCGTTCCCACGGATCTCACCATCCCGGCCTTCGACCGGCATCTGGATGGCGCCCTGTTCCAGTACAAGGCCGAGCTCTTCATCGAGTGGAGCCTGCCCTCGGGCCTCGGCCGGACGGCGAACTCGAGTGAAGCAGCGGTGGTGCGGGAGGCCTTCGCATGGATCGCCCAGGTAGCTGCGGATGCTCCAGAGAGGCTTGCGCATCGCGATCTCCAGAGCCGCAATCTGTTGCTGGCAGACCCGTCGGCAGAGACGCGCATCACCTGGATCGACCTCCAGGGAGCGTTTCTCGCCCCACCCGAGTACGACCTGGTGTGCCTGTTGCGCGACTCCTATCTGACCACGCCAGAGCCCGAGGTCGATGCGCTGCTCCGGCATATCGCGCCAGCACTGCCCGACGCACCCGAAGCAGGCACGCTCCGTC
Source organism: bacterium (assembly GCA_024226235.1). Taxonomy (GTDB): domain Bacteria; phylum Myxococcota_A; class UBA9160; order UBA9160; family UBA6930. The sequence continues at coordinate 6,962 of JAAELW010000055.1, read as the reverse complement.
AGCGTTTCGATCTGTTGACGCTCACCCGCAAGGGCAAGGATCACGCGCGCTTCCACTACGCCGCAGCCACCCGCGGCCAGCAAGCGGAACTCGCCCATCTACCCGCCACGACTCGCATGTTGCACCGGGCAGCGGAAGCCTGCGCAGGACTCGCCCCGGAACTTTCCCGACTCGGCGAGCTGATCCACACCCTTCCCGAGACCACAGCGTGATCGTCTGGGAAACGCTGCCATGAGGGCAATGATCGTCGGTGCTGGCCTGGGCGCCCGGCTCAGGCCGTTGACCCAGATGCTCCCGAAGCCGGCCGTGCCGGTACGCGGCCTGCCGCTGGTTGCGTATCCGCTGGCCATGCTGGCCTCGGTCGGCGTCAGCGAAGTCATCGTCAACACCCACCATCTGCCCGGGGCGCTTCGCGAGGCGTGCCAGACGAGCTGCCCTGCGGGCCTGAAGCTCCACTTCTCCAATGAGGAGAGCCTCCTGCATACCGGGGGAGCAATCCGCCGCGTCGTCGGGTTTCTCCGAGAGAGCGATCCCTGCCTGATCCTCGGTGGCGACATGATTCTCGATCTCGACCTGGCTGCGCTCATCGAGCGTCACCGGTCGAGCGGCCGCGCGGCCACATTGCTGCTTCGGGACGACCCCCGCGCAGCGCGCTTCGGCACGATCGGGGTCGATGGCCAGGGCCGACTCCGAAGAATCGCCGACCGCTTCGATCTCGGCGGCGAGCAAGCGGCCGGCGTTTACACATGGCTCAACGTCGTCTCGCCCAAGGCCTTCGCATCCCTGCCCGACCAGGAGGTCTTCAACCATCTGGACGATTGGCTGGCACCGCGGGCGAGCGAGTTCGGCGATGTGGGCGCCGAGATCGGGGGCGAGAACGACACACTCTGGATTCCGGTGGGAACACCCAGGGAGTATCTCGAGGCCAACTTCGCGGAACCAGACCTGCGCTACCTCGACGCGTCGGCGCACGCCCGGGCCCGCGGAGTCACGCTCGCCAAGGACCGCATCATCGGCGCCGGTGCCGACATTCCGGCCGACGCCCAGCTCGACCGGGTCGTCGTCTGGGACGACGAAAAATTGCCCGTGGGTTTCTGCGGACGCGATGGCGTCTTCGCGGGCGGAGCCTTCCACGCCTGTGGGGCCACCACGTGACCGAAATCATCTTCATCGGCACGAGCGACGCATTCGGCGCTGGTGGCCGGCGGCAGTCCGCGTACCTCGTGCGTGCTCCTTCCGGCGGAGCCCTGCTCGATTGTGGCCAGACCACCGGCACCGGCCTGGCCGCTCTGGGAATCTCCCGCGACGAGATCGACGTGATCGTGGTCTCCCACTTCCACGCGGATCACTTCGGGGGAATCCCGCTCTTCTTGCTGGCCGCGGAGTACCAGGATGCCCGACGCAAACCGATCCGCATCGTCGGCCCCCCGACCGTCGAGGCACGAGTCCGACGCGTCGCGATGGCCATGGGGCACGGCATCGAAGACCACGAGTGGAGCTTCCCGATCCAATTCCAGGAGCTGCTGTCAGGAGCCGACACGGAGCTGGGGCCGGTTCGCGCGCGCTCGTTCGAAACCAGACATTCCCCGGACTCCTGTCCTCACGGGCTGATCATCGAGACCGGCGGTCACCGGATCGCCTACTCAGGCGACACGGGCTGGTTCGACGAGCTTCCCGCAGAAGTCGCGGGCTCGGACCTCTTCCTCTGCGAGTGCACCCAGGTGAGCCGAAGCTTCGAGTACCATCTCTCCCTCGACGAGTTGGCCGATCGCCGTGGGCATTTCGACGTGGGGGAGCTGGTCCTGACCCATCTCGGCGATGAGATGCGCAACCTCACCGATCACTCGGGGTTCGACATCGCCGACGACGGCCGCGTCGTGAAGCTGTAGAAGGCACCCGCAAGGGACCTAGCTCCCGGGTACGACTTCTCCCAGGATCCGGACGCTCCTGGCCCCAGTCGTCCGCGGCAGATGGTTCTGCAAGCCGAGGCGAGCGTTGCGGCCCATCAACGAGAAAGCCATTGCCTCCGCGGCTGCTGCGGGGACTCCGACCGCGTCGAAGGGCTCGACATTCGGCGCCGGGCCGCGCTCCTCCAAGGCCGCCATGAGCGCCGGATTTCGCGCACCCCCACCACCGACGAGCAGCCGGTCGATGCGGGGCGCGCCCAGGAAGTCGCGGGCAGCGTCGGCCACACTCTGCGCGACCAGCGCCACCAACGTGGCGAGGAGGTCGTCGAGGTTTCCGCCCCCCTCCTGACACTGCGCCCAGAGGGCCTCCGCTTCAGCCAGCCCGTAACGCTCACGGCCCGTGCTCTTGGGAGGCGGGCGCCGAAGGTAGGAATCCGCCAGGAGTTCCTGAAGCAGGCGCTCATCCACGTTTCCGCGTCTCGCACGTCTGCCGTCTCGGTCGAAGCGCTCCGCTCCATCGCTGGCAAGCGAGACGATCCCATCCATCAGCGAGTTGGCCGGCCCCACATCGAAGGCCACGACTTGCCGGGCGGTGGCCGCAGCCGGAAGCCAGGTGACGTTGGCAATGCCGCCCAAATTGAGAACCAGCCGACACTCAGTCGGATCGCCCATCACCGCCCAATGGAAGAACGGAGCCAGCGGCGCACCCTCGCCACCGGCTGCGATGTCCCGGACTCGAAAATTCGCAATCGTGGTGCAGCCCGTCCGCTCGGCGATCACTGAGGGAGCTCCGATCTGAAGCGTGGTGCGATGCTCTGGATGGTGGGCGACGGTCTGGCCGTGAGAGGCGATGACGTCGATCCGGGCCAGATCCTGGCCCGCCCGATCGGCGACCGCCCGAGCTGCCTCGGCGAAGCGCTCGCCCAATTCCACATCCAGCCGAGCAAGCTCTGCCAGCGCATCCGGCCCCGGCACCCGACCTGCCGCCAGCCGATGGATTCGAGCCTGGAGTTCTTCCCCCAATGGGAGTTCACAGAAAGCCAGGAGTTCGAACGGCTGGGCCTGCTCACCATCGGGCCAGGCCACCAACGCCGCGTCGACCGCGTCCGCGGAGGTCCCCGACATCAGCCCGATCACGAGCATCGAAACCCACCCATTTCCGGCTCAAGCCCGTTCACCTGCATCGGCGGGAGGTTAGAGGCCCGCGCGTTGACACGCCGGGCCACACCGCGCATCCTCCGCCCCCGGTTCGCCCGTGCGATGGGATCACACGCTCGCTCCTGTTGGAGCGTTCAAGGGATCCGTCTCTCGCCGGAATGCGCGCCCCTGAGGCATCTCCACCCCACCACATGGCGGGGAGAGGGGCTCTGCCGAGCGGACCTTCGGGCCCGGCACGGGACGCCCCCGGTGAAATGGAGCCCACCTGGTAGACCACCAGGAACGAGCTCTCGTCCCTCCTCGGGCGGACCGGAAACCCCGCCCATCTCGTGGAGAACCATCGATGACCGACTCGTCCCGAACCCAGGGGTTCGCCATCTGCGGAGCCGCCGCCTTCCTGGGGCTGGTGTTCCTGATCGGGCTCTTGAATGGAGCCTGGTGGGCGGTTGCGATCCCGGTGGGCATCCTGCTGGGCTTCGTCCTGGGCCTGACTTTCTGGGTGGGCTGGACGATCGCGACGATCCAGGTCGAGCCTGAAACGGACCCGACGACCCAGCCTCCCTCTCCGCCCACCGCAAACGGGGCCAGCGGCGACGAGACGGACGGCGGATAGCAAGATGCGCATCGCACTCCTCACCTACCGGGGCAACATGTACTGCGGTGGGCAGGGCATCTACACCGCGTACCTTGCTCGCGAGTGGAAGAAGGCCGGCCACGAAGTCCACGTGATCGCAGGCCCGCCGCTGCCCGACCTGCCCGACGATATCCCCCTCCACGTGATCCCGAACGAGAACGTCTTCGGCCTACCCCTCAAGGAGTGGGCGCGGCAGAAGGACGCGAGAGCGCTGCTCTCTCCGGTGAACCTCTGGGAGCTCGGCGTCTCCCGCATCGGAGTCTTTCCGGAGATGCAGTCATTCGGTCTGCGGTTGTTCCTGCGTTGGAAGGAGCTGCACGAAAAGCACCGCTTCGACATCGTGTTCGACAACCAATGCCTCTCGTGGGGCCTGCTCGCCATTCGGGCCCTCGGCGTGCCAGTGGTTTCGGTGATCCACCATCCCCTGCACATCGATCGCGAGGCAGATTTCGCGGTGGATCCGCGGCTGATCAAGAAGGTGAAGCGCACCCTCTACTTCCCGCTGTTCATGCAACAGCAGGTGGCGCCACGACTCGACAAGATCGTGACCGTCAGCGAGGCCTCGCAGAAGGAGATCGAGCGCTACTTCGGGATTCCGGAGAAGAACGTCGCCGTCGTCTATAACGGCACGGACACGGAAGTCTTCCGCCCCATCCCGGAAGTCCCCAAGCAGACCGACCTGATCTTCGTCGGCCGCACCGAGGACCGGAAGAAAGGCATCGGCACACTCCTCGAAGCGCTCTCGCTGATGCCCGACACCACGCTCAAGATCGTCGACGGACGCATCCCGGACCACGGGCTCGTTCCTACGCTGATCAAGCGTTTCGGGCTCGAGCAGCGCGTCAAGGTCAATGGTCAGTTCCTCGAGCTGCCCGAGCTCGTCCGCGAGTACTCGACCGGCCGGATCGCGGTCGTACCCTCCTTTTTCGAGGGCTTCGGATTCCCGGCCAGCGAAGCGATGGCATGCGGCCTGCCCGTGATCGCCAACGCTGCGGGCGCGCTTCCGGAGGTCGTCGGGACCGATGGCAGGGCGGGACGTCTCGTCCCTGCACGGGATCCCCGGGCTCTGGCCGATGCCATTTCCGAGATCCTGGCCAAACCCGAGCAAACGGCCGAAATGGGGCGGGCCGCACGGGAGCGGATCATGAACGTGTTTTCCTGGTCCGACGCCGCCGACCGTCTCATCGACGTGTTCGGAGACGTCCTGCAGACAGCTTCCGGTCGTTCCCGAGCAGCCTGACCGATGCTCCTCACGGTGGATCTGGATCGGCTCGGCATCCGGCCTGGTCAGCTCCTGTTGGATGCGGGCTGCGGCGAAGGACGCCACTGTTTTGGCGCGCTGGAACGGGGCGCACGGGTCGTGGGCCTCGACCTTGATCTCGACACGATGCGCCTGGCCCACCGGGCCGTGCGGCGGCGCGCCGATGAGCTGAAAACGACCGGTGGCATGCTGCAGGGCAACACCTTCACCCTGCCCTTTGCCGACGCGACCTTCGACCGGGTGATCTGCTCCGAAGTGATGGAGCATGTGCACGACTACGGCGCCGCGGTGCGTGAGCTATCGCGGGTGACCAAGCCCGGCGGCCGGATCGCCGTGACGATTCCGACGGCCACCAGCGAGCACCTCTACCTGCGTCTGGGCGATGACTACTTCGAAAGCCCCGGCGGCCACATCCGCATCTTCAAGCCCCGGCAACTCGCCCGTGCGCTGGCCCGTGCCGGGCTCACGACCGAAGGCGCCGGGTTCGCCCATGGACTTCACACGCCCTACTGGGTGTTGCGTTCGATCATCAGCCTTCCGCGCGCCGACGAGAATGCGATGGTGCGGGCCTATCGCCTCTATCTCGTTCGCGCGACCGGCTCACCGTTGATGGATTGGTTCGAGAAGAAGATCCTGAACTACATCTGCCCGAAGAGCGTCATCCTCTACGCGAGCAAGCCCGCGGAAGACGTGCGCGCCGCGGCTTGATGCCCCGCCCCCTGCGCATCGCTTTCGTCGCCTATCGGGGCAACATGCAATGCGGCGGCCAGGGCATCTACCTCTGGTTTCTGGCCCGGGAACTCACCCGGCTGGGGCACGAAGTCGATGTCATTGTCGGCCCGCCCTACCCGGATGCAATGCCCTTTGCGAGCCATGTGACCGAGGTCGAGAACGAGATGTTCTGGGCGCGTTGGTTCATGAAGGATTGGGCGGGGTTCTTGCCGCGCCCGAACCCGCTCCGGGTCTTCCACCCGCTGCATTTCTACGAGCTCCTGGCGAGCCGCATCGGGTTCCTGCCCGAGCCCTTCGCGTTCAGCCTGCGGGCCTTTCGAACACTCGCCGGGCGGATTCGCGCCGGAGCCCACTACGACGTGATCCATGACGTCCAGTGCCTGGGCTATGGCTTGCTCGGCATGCAGGCGCTCGGATTGCCGGTCGTCACGACCGTGCATCATCCGTTGACGGTGGATCGGCGCGCCTCCTTCGTACGCGACCAGAGCCTACGAGACGCGATCGGAACGATGCAGTTCTACCCGATCGGAATGCAGGCGTTCGTTGCGCGCCGGCTCGAGCGGGTGATCACCTCATCCACTGCAGGCGCTGACCAGATCCAACAAGATTTTGGGGTTCGGCCGGAGCGAATCGCGATGCTGGGCAACGGCCTGGATACGGAGCTTTTCTCCCCGGACCCGCAGGTCGAGCGCTCGGAGACCGAAATCCTCTGCATCGGCCGGGCATCGGACCCCAACAAGGGGATTCGTAGCCTCGTCCATACGCTGGCGCTGCTGCCCTCGCAGGTCACGCTGACCCTCGTCGACTCCCCGCAGAGCGAGGCCTGCACATGGGCCCGCGAGCGGGGCTGTGCAGATCGACTCCGGCTGGCAGGCCGCGTCACGACGGACGAGTTGATCCGCCTCTATCGCCGAGCGGCTCTCGTCGTGGTCCCCTCGCGGTTCGAGGGATTCGGCCTTCCGGCCGTCGAAGCCATGGCTTGTGGAACTCCCGTGGTGACCACCTCCGCAGGAGCTCTTCCCGAAGTGGTCCAGACCGGAGGCGGCGGGATCACAGTCGCACCAGACGATCCCGAAGCCCTCGCAAGAGCCATCACCGACCTCCTCACCCACCCCGATGAACGCCATCGCCTGGGCGCCCAAGCCCGCCCCCGCATCCAAACCGCCTACGCCTGGCCCCACATCGCCAATAGAACCGCCAACCTCTACACCGCCGTGAAAGCTGCCAAGAAGGGCTGTTAAGAAAGGGGCCGGTTCCATTTGTTAAGTTG
>JAAELW010000054.1 GCA_024226235.1 bacterium | reverse complement strand
GAGGCGGCGTTGGCGACCGCGGTTGGCGCATCGTAGATGGGGTTGATCGTAAGAGTGACGGCGGCGACGTTGCTGGTGGCACCCAGGACGTCATCGATGGTGTAGCTGAAGGAGTCTCCGACGGTCTCGGAGCCATCGTGGGTGTAGGTGAGGGTGCCATCACCGTTGTCCACCAGGGTTCCGTTGGCCGGGGCACTCGTGATGACGATCGAGCCGAGGTCCAGTGCGTTGTCGGGGTCGGTGTCGTTGCCGGAGAGGTTGATGACGACGGAGGCGCCTTCGTTGACCGAGGCGGAGTCGTTCGCGGCGGTCGGGGCGTCGTTCTGGGGATTCACCGTGACGGCGACGCTGGCGACGTTGCTCGTGGCGCCCGAGACATCGTCGATGGTGTAGGAAAAGGAGTCGCCGACGGTCTCGGAGCCATCGTGGGTGTAGGTAAGCGTGCCATCGCCGTTGTCGACCAAGGTGCCGTTCGCCGGTCCGCTGGTGACGATGATCGAGCCGAGGTCGAGGCCGTCGTCGAGGTCCGTGTCGTTGCCCGTCAGGTCGATCACCGCCGAGGCGCCTTCGGCGACCGTCGCCGTGTCCGGGTTGGCGGTCGGCGCGGCATTGGTGACGCGGACCTGCTGCGCGGGCGTGAAGACGATGTTGACCGGCTGGTCCAGCCCCTCGGCCCCCTTCACGATGAAGTCCTCGGGCGAGCTGCCGTCCCCGATCGGATACCGGACGATCTTGTCGGTGACGGTAAAGGCCGAGGACATGTAGAGATGTTCGTCCGGTCCGAACGCTATGCCGGCAAAGTCCGAGGCACCGACCGAGGAGAAGACGCCGAGATCGGCCCCCGTGACGCCGTCGTAGCGGCGGATCTCGTCGCTGGTCTGGTTCGTGACCCACAGGTTCCCATCCGGCCCGAACAGGATGTCCATGTATCCCGCCGACGAAGTCACCAGGAAGGAGACATCGCGAACCCCTGTCTGGCCGTCGAAGCGAAGGATCTCGCCATCTCCGCGGTTCGCTACGTAGAGATCGCCGTCGTGCCCGAAGGTGATGCCATCGGGCTCATCCAGGTCGGAGCTCACGAACGCACCAAGAGGCGAGCCGTCGACCCCGCTATACCGCAGGACCTCGTTGGAGTTCATGCTGGTCACGTAGAGGTTCCCGTCCGGCCCGAACGCGATGCGCGAAGCGGCGGTCAGGCCACCGCTGCCCGCCGTGACGAACTCGGTTCCCCCGGATCCGTCGGCCTCGTAGCGGTAGATGTTGTTGGACGCATAGCCCGTGACGTAGATCCGACCATCCGGGCCCACCTGGACGTCGACGGGGTTGTCCCCGTCGTTCTTCCCGAACTCCTGCAGGAACTCCCCGGTGTTGGCATCGAAGCGCATCACGCTATCGGTCTGGAAGCTCGTGCTGAGCAGGTCGCCGACGATGTAGGTGCCGTTCACGTCCGTGGCGGACACGAGGATGTTGTTCGTGAAGCCGGTGTTCATGTAGGTGTGGGTAACTGAGGACGGGTTGCCTGCGATCGTCTCGACGGTGCCGTCGCCCCAGTCGATGGTCCAGCTGAGGGTCGCGACGTCCACGGCCGCCGCCGAGAGGTTCAGGGTGTAGACGTCGCCGGCCGTCACCGTGTCGGCCCCCGAGACCGAGACGCTCGGAGCCGATACCTGATCCCACAGAAAGAGGAACGGCTGCCCGCGGTTGGTCCCCGCGTCGGCCTCCTGCTGGCTGGGAGTTCCCCAGCTGCTTCCGTCCCAGGCGACGAAGCAGACGCTCTTCGCTTGATCGACAACCGAGAGCATCACGGTGTTGGAGCTCGGGTCGGCGTCGAGCGTCAGCGCGTCTGCGTGGTCCCCGAGATCGGGGCCGACCAGTTCGCCGGACCAGCCACCTCCCGAGTTCCACGTCTGGTAGGCAATCTGATGGCTGCTGGTCGTATACGCAGCGATCGCCTGGCCGCTTCCGGACTCGAAGGCAACCGCGACGGCCTGGCGGTCGCTGTGGGGGGAGTTGCTCGCGGCCGCCTGCGGTGCCTGCCAGGCACTGCCATCCCACACGGCAACCCAGGTCTCCTTGCTCTCGGTTCCGACACCGAGCACGATGCGGTCGGTCGTCGGGTCGGAGGCGATCGAAGTCCAGACCACATCGCCGCTGAGCCCCGTCGGAGGATTGAGCGTCTGTTCGGCGCTGAAGCTCGTTCCGTCCCAGAAGCTGTAGTGCACCGAATTGTCGTGCTCCCCCCAGACCAGCATCGCGTGGCCGCTCTGCTGCTCGTAGGTGACGGACACGTCGGTGTGGCCCACCGGGTTTCCGGTGTTGTGCAGGTCGATCGAGTTGCCCCAGGACGAACCGTCCCAAACGGCCGCGTAGTCCTCCTGGTACTCGTTGCTCACGACCAGAATCATCTCGTCCGAGTTCGGGTTGGCCGCCAGCTTCATCTGGCAGGCTTCCCCAGCTTCGGCCTGCGGAACCGCACCGGGGATTGACCAGGTAGATCCGTCCCAGACGGAGTAGCCGATCAGCCCGAAGCCGTTGTTGTACGTGAAGACCGCGTCGCCGCTCTGGGATTCGTAGGCGACGTCGAAGCTCCACTCCTCGGGGTCGCTGACCGTGCCGAGATCGAGAAGAGCAGGAGACGTGTCGACCCACGTGGACCCGTCCCACACCATCGTGTCGATCTTGCCGGCGGCGTTGACACCGACGACGATCTTTTCATCCCGGGTCGGGGCTTCCGCGCCGGCGATCACACGCCATTCGCCACCGACGTCGACGGTGGCTGTTTCCGTCCCGAACGAAGAACCATCGAAGTCGTTGGTCTCGGGAACGGACGAACCTGCTTCGGCCCAGATCGCGGTGCCGTTGAGGACGCTCGCGAAGCTTGCCCGCAAACCCTGGCTGAACGCGACCCTCGTCTCGACGGAGCCCGCGGTGTACTCCAGGTCCCAGTTGCCGCCAAGCGCTTCCGCACCGGTGGCGTCCGTGCTGGCCGCCACATCCGTTCCGGTCAACACGGCGAGCTGATCCACCAGCGAACGTCCCTCGGTGCTGTCCGCCAGATCACAGCCATAGAAGAGCAGATCGGCTTCCTTCGAGAACGCATCGCGCCAGCCGAGCACGTCGTTGGCCCGTTCGGACAGCGAGTCGCTCGTGAGCCAGGTGGCGCCGAGCTGGACGCCTGCGTCCGTGCCGTGGGAGACGACGTGCACGGCGTCGAGGTCGCCGTCGTAGCCGGCGAGCACCTCGTTGATCTGGGTCAGGCCATCGCGTGTGTCGTCGAGGACGTAGACGTCAAAACGTGCGTTGTCCCCGCTGCCGGCGCGCAGGTCGGCGAGCAGTTCGGCCTGGTCTTCGACCCCCGCGTCGACGAACACCAGCTCGTGGCGGGTGGCGTGAAGCTCGGTCGTCTGGCCGGCCGTCTCGCCATCGAGCTGCAGTTCCTGTGGTGCGGCTCCCGGTTCGCCGGGTGGCGCCAGCAGCGGAAGATCTGCCGACAGCAGAATCCGCGGCTCGAGCCGCTCGACCAGTGAACGGCGGCGCCCGGATCTCGATCCGGGCGTCGGGCGGTCACCCCCTCGCTTGCTCATGTGCGTCCTCCGCCCGCTCCAGGGCTGCTTCTGTGCCATCGGTCACGCAGAATGGGTCCTTTATCCCTCATTCAGGCAAGCTCTCTCGTTCAAGCAAGCGCGCTGATCTGCCGAAGGCATGAAAGGCGCAACTCGGGCATCAGGTCCCTGTGCGGCAAGCGAAAAAGGGGATCCGCCCGCCCGGGCGAGAGCAAGGGGATCGTGAAGTTGCCGGTTCAAGCCTGGCTGGAACTGCAGTGTCAAATGATCTCGGGCGCCGAGGCCGGGCTCGTGGTGATCGGCGCGTCGCAGCGGGCGCCGGGCGCGTCGGCGATCGCATGGCCCTCTGATGCGCCGCCCAGGCCCCGGCTCGCGGTCACGGTGGAGGCTGCCCACGAGCGCGGGAAGCTCGTCGTCCAGGCTCCGGGTGAAGGCAACGCGGCGCCCGATGTGGTGACCCACCTGGCGGTCCCGATCACGCTCGGGGGCCAGTGCGCCGGTGCGTTTGGCGTGACAGTGCGGGGCCTTCCCGCGGCGGAGGCCAAGGCGCTCGCAGGATTGCTTGGCCACGGGGCGCGAGGCCTGGCCCTTCTCCTCGAGACGGGCGCCGCCCAGGAGACGCTCGCCGGCCGCCTATCGTTGGCTGGCACGTTGCTCGATCACCGGAGCCTCCGCGAGGCGGGTCACGCGCTCGTGGTCTCCCTGGCCCAGGGCCTCGGCTGTGATCGGGTGGCTCTCGGGCTGATGGCGCAGCATGCCGTCGACGTGGCGGCGCTCTCGAGCAGCCCCAGGTTCGCCAGCGAGAGCGACGACGTCCGGGATCTGCGAGCCGCGATGGACGAGGCGATTGCGGGGGACGCGGTGATCGAACTGCCCGCTGCGGGCGACGCTGTCCACGATGTGCGCGCCCACGAGCAGCTGATGCGGAGCTCGGGCGCCGCCGCCGTGACCACGATTCCCCTCGTCGCACACGACCGCGCTGTTGGTGCGCTCCTCTGTGAGTGGGCGGAGCCGGCGGCCGATGGCGTGGCGAGACGCCGAGGTGTGGAGGAGGCCGCGTTGCTTTGCGGCCCGATCCTCGAGCTGATGCAAAGGGCCGAGGCCGGCTGGCTCTCGCGCGTCCGCACCGGCGGAAGGCGTTGGGTGGATCGCCACTTCGGCGCCGACCACGGCCTGGCCAAGTCGCTGCTCGCCGCGGGCACTCTGCTGCTCCTTCTCCTGGCCGTCGTCCCCGGCACCTATCGTGTCTCGGCGCGGGCCAGCCTGGAGGGGCGGGTCCAACGTGCGCTGGTGGCCGGCGTCGATGGCTATCTGGCCGAGTCGCACGCTCGCGCGGGCGATCTGGTCGCGGCTGGCGACATCCTGGCACGACTCGACGATCGCGATCTGCGGCTCGAGCGGCGAGAGCGCGCGAGCGAGACTGCCCAGCTGGAGACGGAGTATCGCGAGGCTCTCGCCGGAGGCGACCGCATGCAGGTGAGCCTGCTGCAGGCCCGCATGGAACAAGCGGCGGCCCAGTTCGACCTGGCCGACGAGAAGCTGGGACGCACGCAGATCTCCGCCCCCTTCGACGGCATCGTCCTGAGTGGGGATCTGAGCCAGTCCCTGGGGTCTCCGGTCGAGCTCGGGGCGGTGCTCTTCGAGATCGCTCCCCTCGACGGCTACCGGATCATCCTCGAGGTCGATGGACGCGACATCGCGGATGTGGACGTCGCGCAGTCGGGGAGGCTCGCGCTGGAGGCGCTACCCGGCGAGCCGCTGGCCCTCGTCGTGGAGCGGATCACGCCCGTCTCGACGACCAGGGACGGCCGGAGCTACTTCCGCGCGGAGGCCGTGCTCGAAGCGCCCCGCGGCGAGCTGCGGCCAGGCATGCAGGGCATCGCCAAGATCGAGATCGGCCAGCGGCGTTTGCTGTGGATCTGGACCCACGAGCTCTTCGACTGGCTGCGGCTCAGGGCCTGGTCCCTGGCTCCGTAGGCGGTCGCGATGGATCCTCTTCACAGCCCTTCGTGGTACCGCGTCGCCGAGCTGCGGCCGCGCCTGAGCAGTCAGGTCCGATTCGGGCGCCACATGGTTCGCGGCCAGTGCTGGTACGTCGCTCGTCATCCGACCACCGGAAACGTGCACCGCCTGGCGCCGGCCGCGCACGCGCTGGTCGAGCAGTTGGACGGGGAATGCACGACTCAAGCCGCCTGGGAGGCGGTCGCCCAGCGATTCGGGGACGACGCGCCCACCCAGGACGAGGCCCTCCAGCTCCTCGGCGTCCTCCACGGTGCAGGTTTCCTGCGCGGCGATCTCCCGCCCGATACCGCTGCGCTCTTCGAGCGCGTTCAAGAGGAAGAGCGACAGGAAGCCCGCAGCCAGCGCAACCCGGTCTCCTTCCGCGTGCCGCTCCTCGATCCGGACGCGTTTCTCGAGCGCTGGCTCTGGTGTGTCCAGCCGATCTTCAGCCGCGCCGGTGCGCTCCTGTCCGCAGGGGTGATCCTGGCGGCGGCGGTCGCCGCACTCCAACACCTCCCGGAGCTCGTCGCTGCAGGCGATTCCGTGTTCGAGCCCGAGAGCGTGCTCGCGCTCTGGTTCACCTATCCGCTGGTCAAGGTCGTTCACGAACTCGGCCATGCCTTCGCCGTGAAGCGCTGGGGCGGCGACGTGCACGAGATCGGCGTGATGTTCCTGGTCTTCCTGCCGGTCCCCTACGTAGACGCCTCGGCCTCGGCGGTGTTCCCCGAGAAGCACCGACGCATGCTGGTGAGCGCGGCCGGCATCGGGGTCGAGCTCCTGCTGGCGTCGCTGGCGCTGTTCGTGTGGCTGGTCGTGGAGCCCGGCTTTGTGCGCCACGTGGCCTACGCCGTGATGCTGGTGGGTGGCATTTCGACCCTGTTGTTCAACGGCAATCCGCTGCTGCGTTTCGACGGCTACTACGTGCTCGCGGATGCGATCGAGACCCCCAACCTCGCTGCGCGCGGTCAAGCCTTCGTGGGCGCCCTCGTGAAGCAGAAGCTCCTGGGCCTGCGCGAGACACGCCTGCCGGAGACAGCGCCCGGTGAGACTCCCTGGTTGGTCGGCTATGCCATCGCATCGACGCTCTACCAGCTTGGGGTGATGCTCGGCATCGCACTCTACCTGGCTGGGCAGTTCTTCGTCCTCGGCGTAGCGCTGGCAGTGTTCACGTTGCTGCTGCGGGTGGGCGTGCCGCTGGTACGCCACGGCTCGTGGCTGCTGACCGATCCCTCCGTCGGTGAGCGACGGGGCAGGGCGTTGCTAGGCGGGGGCGGCCTGCTGGTCGCAGCGCTGGTCGCCGTCTTCATCGTGCCGGTCCCACTGCATACCCACAGCCCGGCTGTGACCTGGCTTCCCGAAAGAGCCCACGTTCGCGCCGCCGGCGAGGGCTTCGTGGTCGAGGTGCTGGCCGAGCCGCACCGGGCGGTGCGCGCGGGAGACCCGCTATTCCGGATTCGCGATCCACTGCTCGAGGCTCGCCGGCGCGCCGCGGAGGCGCGGTGGCAGGAGCTTCGTCAGGAGCTGCAGGCCTTCGTGCAGAAGGACCGGGTCCGCACAGAGATCGCCCGCGAGCGCCTCGCCGGTGCCGAAGCCGCGCTGAGCCGTCTGCGGGAGCAGGCGAGAGAGGAGGTGATCCGAAGCCCCCTGGTGGGAATGTTCCTCCTCGAAGGAGGCCGGGACTGGGTGGGGCGCTACGTCCGACAGGGCGACCTGCTGGGCTATGTCCTCGATCTCGGATCTGCTACGGCGCGGGTCGTCGTGAGCCAGGACGATGTCGCGCTGATTCGGGAGCGCACCCGGGAGGTCGGCGTGCGCATGGCGCACGCGCCGACGCGTGAGCTTCCAGGTCGCATTGTGCGCGAGGTGCCGGCCGCGGGCCATCGCCTGCCGACCGCGGCCCTGGGAACTGCGGGGGGCGGGCCCCTGGCCGTCGACCCCGCGGATCCCGACGGACTGCGCACCCTCGAGCCGATGTTCCAGTTCGATCTCGAGCTGCCGCCCGGGCACCTTCGTGCTGTGGGCGAGTTCGTACATGTGCGCTTCGACCACGGTGCCGAGCCCGTAGGCGTTCGCGCCTTCCGCTCGCTACGTCGTCTGTTCCTGAGGCAGCTCGGTGTCTAGCCCGGTTGGAGCGACGATGTCCCTGCGGCCCGGCGTGGCCCTGGGGCCGTACCCCGAGCGCCGGGACGTGCGGCCGCCTTTCTTCTCTCGCGCGCTGCAATGGGTGCGCGGCAGCGTGGGAGCCAAGGCGAGCGTCAGCCGCCACGCCGTCGGCGGCTTCGCAGACTCCGTCGAGCAGGCGGCGAGAGGGCTTGGGGAACTCCGCGAGGCACAGCTCGACGAGCGGCTTGCGGCGTTGCGGGTGCGTCTTCGCCGGGAGGGTTTCAAGGAGGAACTCCTCCCGGAGGCCTTTGCGCTTCTTCGTGAGGCGGCGGGCCGAACGCTGGGCACCCCGTACTACGATGTCCAGCTCTACGGCGGTCTCGTGATGGCGCGCCGCGGTCTGGCAGAGCTCGAGACCGGCGAGGGGAAGACACTCACCGCGACCCTTCCTGCAGCGACGGCTGCCCTGGCAGGCATCCCGGTCCACGTCATTACCGCGAACGACTATCTCGTCGCGCGGGATGCCGCGTCGATGGCGCCTCTGTACCAGAGGCTCGGGCTCACGACGGGAACGGTGGTCGAGGAACAGCCGGAACGCGCAGTCCGCAGAGACGCCTACGCCTGCGACGTGACCTACGTGACGAACAAGCAGGTGGCCTTCGACTACCTTCAGGATCGGCTCCTCGTGGCCGACGGGCGCCGGCTGGCGCGACGCCTTGCACAGCCGCGGGAGGAAACGACCGACGGAGCCGTGCTGCGGGGCCTCTGCTTCGCCGTCGTGGATGAAGCCGACAGCGTGCTGATCGATGACGCCCGCACGCCGCTCGTCTTGTCGAGCGGCGGCGCACTTCCTGACGAGCGCCTCGTGCGAACCGCGCTCTGGCTGGCCGGAACCCTGGAAGTGGGCAGCGATTTCCGGCTGGACACGGCGCGGGGGACGATCGAAATCACACCCGCCGGGCACGCGCAACTCGACGAGCGAGGCCACGCACTCGAAGGGCCGTTGCACGGTGCGCGACGCAGGGAGGAATGGGTGCACCGTGCACTCTGCGCGCTCCATCTGAACGAGAGGGATACCCACTATCTGGTTCGCGACGACCGTGTCGAGATCATCGACGCGCCCACAGGACGCCGCTCCCCCGACCGTGCCTTCGAAGGCGGGATGCACGCATTGATCGAGGCCAAGGAGGGAGTATCGCTATCGCCGCAGCGAGAGACGCTGGCTCGCATCAGCTATCAGCGGTTCTTCCGTCGCTATCTGGGCCTGGCCGGGATGACCGGGACGGCGAGCGAGGTGGCACAGGAACTCTGGAACGTCTACGGCCTCGCGACGGTGCGGGTCCCGACGCGGCTGCCCTCGAAGCGAAGGAGCTTCGGAACGAGCGTGCTACCCACGGCCGAGGCGCGCTGGGACACGACACTCGAGCGGGTGCGGGCGCTGCACGGCGAGGGCCGGCCGGTGCTTGTCGGCACGGCGAGCGTGGCTGCGTCTGAAGCCCTGAGCGGCCGGCTTGCGCAAGCAGAGCTTCCTCATCAGGTGCTGAATGCTCGCCAGGATGCCGACGAAGCGAGCGTCATCGCTCAGGCCGGAGAGGCCGGGCGCATCACCGTTGCCACGCAGATGGCGGGACGGGGCACCGACATCCGGCTGACCGCTGATGTCGAGAAATCCGGGGGCCTGGCCGTGCTCGCCACCGAGTTAGGTGAGGCCGCGCGCATCGACCGCCAGCTCTTCGGCCGCTGCGCTCGCCAGGGAACCGCCGGCAGCTACGAACACCTGGTTTCCATGGAGGACCGGCTCCTGGAAAAGCACCTTCCGGCCTGGCTTCGCGGAGTTCTCGCCCGAGGGACTCTTCCCCCGCGGCTCGTGATCGGGTTCACGAAGCTGGCCCAACTAGCCGAAGAGAGACGAGGTGCCCTGGCGCGACGGCGTCTCCTCGAGTCCGAACGGGTTCTCGGGGAACTGCTCGCCTTTTCCGGGCACGCGGACACTTGATGACGGATTCGCAAGACGAGAAACAGCAGCAGCGCCGACGCCGTTGGGGTGCGATCGGGGGAACGACTGCGTTCGTCGTTCTGGGCGTGTTCCTGATGCCCGGCCTGGCGCGCCTGCGTGAGGCTCCCTTTCGAGGGTCCGAGGCCGCGGCCTCGAGTACCGAATTGTCTCCCATCAGCGTGGAAGGGCCGCTGAGCGTTATGCTGCCGAGCCCCGCGCCCGAGGAGCCTCTCTCCGCCGGTGGCTTCGCGGATCGCGCCTTCGACTGCATGATTGCCCCCAACGAGGTGATCGATATCGGGAGCCCGGTCACGGGGGTGATCGAAGAGATGCCGGTGGAGCGCAGCGATAGCGTCGAGGCCGGACAGGTCCTGGTGCGCCTCGAGGCGAACGTCGAGCTGGCCGCGGTCGAGGTTGCCACTGCCCGGGCGAAGCGCCAGGTCGACATCCAGGCCAGCCAGGCGACCCTCGATCTCGATCAGAAGCGCAAGGCGCGCGCGGACCGGCTCTTCGAGAACAACGCCCTGTCCCTGGATCAGCGTCAGGAAGTGGAGGCCGAGGCCAAGCTCTCGGGCATCGAGCTGAAGCGTGCACGGGAGGACCAGCGGCTCGCGTCGCTGCAGCTCGCTCAGGCCCGGGCCGCTCTCGGGCGACGGACGATCAAGAGCCCTGTCTCAGGCATCGTGGTCGAGCGCCTGATGGCGCCTGGCGAGGTGGTTGATGAGGAGACCGTCCTGCGCGTGGCGCAGGTCGATCCGCTGCGCGTCGAGGCGATCCTTCCGTCGAGCTGGTTCGGCCGGCTCGAACGCGGCAATCGAGCGGAGATCGTCCCCGAGCCGCCGCACGACCAGGCGCGCACGGCAGAGGTGGCCATCGTCGATCGCATCATCGACGGGGCCAGCGGCACCTTCGGCGTGCAGCTACGGCTGGCGAACCCCGACCAGGAGCTGCCCGCTGGGCTGCGTTGCACGGTTCGATTCGCAGAGACACAGGCCCGCTAGGCTTCGCTTCAGCGTTTGAAGTGCTGGTGGACTTCTCCGCTCACGTGGTTGGCCCGAAGCTCCGATAGATCCGTTGGGATGTGGAGACTCGAACCCCAGCCGATCGTTCGCCTCGTCGCCAGGCGGTCAGCCCGCGGCCGATCCTCTCGATTCACTCGGACCCGGCGAGGAAGGTGAGGTGACATCCGCGCGCATCCTTCTGGTCGAGGACAATCCGGTCAATCAAGCTGTGGCCGTCGCGATGCTCGAGGATCTGGGCCACGAAATCGACGCCGCCTACAACGGTGCCGAAGCCCTCGAGTTCATGGCGGGCTCCGAGTACGAGCTGGTGTTCATGGATTGCGGGATGCCGGTGATGGATGGCTTTGCCGCCACCGTCGCGATCCGACAGCGCGAGGCAGCTGTTCCGCACGGCGGACATGTCCCGGTCGTGGCTTTCACCGCCAACTTGAGCGCGGAAGATCGGCAGGACTGTCTGAGAGCGGGCATGGACGACTGCCTGAGCAAACCCTTCACCAAGGAGCAGCTGGGTCAGATCGTGGACAAGTGGACCGGCGGGATGCAGCCGCATGCGCCGGCCCGGAACGAATCGCCTCGGCGAGAAGCCACGGATGCGAACCTGCCGACACTCGACGCGGGGGTTCTCCGAGCTCTCGACGCGCTGGGCGGTCCAGGAAAAGGCCAGCGCGGCCCGCGCCTGGCCGCGACCTTCGTCGATTCGACCCAGCGCATCTGCCGTGAGATCTCCGGCGCCGCCCAGGCCAGCGACACCGCGGCCCTATCCGCAGCGGGTCACTCTTTGAAGTCAAGCTCCGCGCAGGTCGGTGCCTTCTGGCTCTCGCGCCTTGCTAAAGAGCTCGAGGTGGCGGCGCGAGCCGGGGATCTATCCATGGCCGGCGACGTGGCCACCCAGATTCTCGCGGAGTTCGAGAATGTCCGAGAGGCACTCGCAGCGGCCGAGTTCGGGCCGTAGAGAGGCCCCGGAGCTCCGCGCCGTACGTCGTCACCGGGAGCTTCGCTCGTTCCGAAGCAGTCGGTACCCAGCCGCGGTCGCCGATGGGCTTGCTGATCCCACGGCTCTTTGGCTCTCGGGCAGCTTGATCGTCGATTTCGCCCTCGCAACGGAGCACGACGCACGGCTGCTATTCCTAAACTACTCGGGAGGAGGCCTGCAGGCTACGGTCGGGGTGTCCGACTGGATCTGCAATCTCACACGAGGAAGGAGAGGCTGGCACCCTCAGATGAAAGTCTGCAGGATCGTGGCTGTGATGCCGGCGCCGAACGCGATCTTCTTGTGCTTCGGCAGTTCGCCCCACCAGTTCGTCTGGTCGCCTGAGAGGAGCCCGGAATTCAGGCACGCGTACACGATGCCGCCGAGCGCAACCGAAACCAGGAAGACACGAAAAGCGTAGAGGGGATCCATCAACCGAGCATAGCGGCTGGCGTCACCCGGGTTTCCCTCTACTCAGTCACTTCGCGGGATGGCAAAGCGGCCGAATTCCGGATCGATAGGGCCGATCCGGGGGAGGAGTTCCAATGTCTGAGAAGATCATCGATCCTGGGCGGCCTATCGTCGACCCGCACCACCATCTGTGGCACTCGCACGGTGGCATCGCCGCTTACCTGCTGGAGGATCTCTGGGCCGACACGGGCTCCGGACACTTCGTGGAGAAGACGGTGTTCGTCGAGTGTGGCGCGAGCTACCGGGAGGCGGGGCCCGAGCACATGAAGCCCGTGGGTGAGACCGAGTTCGTCGCCGAGATCGCGGCTGCCAGTGCTGAGGGCGGCGGCAACTCCACAATCGCCGGCATCGTCTCCCGCGCCGACCTGAGGCTCGGTGAGGGACTGCTGGAGGTGCTCGACGCCCACGAAGAGGCCGGTCGCGGTCTGTTCCGCGGCATCCGCCATGCCGGCGCACACGCCCTGCACCCGGAGGTGCTGATGATCCCGGGCAGCGCGCCGGAGGGACTCTTTTCCGATCCCGATTTCCGCAGAGGAGTCGGTGTGCTCGGCAGGCGTGGCCTCACCTACGATACCTGGCACTACCACTACCAGAATTCGGAATTCCTGGAGCTGGCGCGGGCAGTGCCCGAGACGACGCTGATCCTGGACCACTTCGGCACGCCTCTGGGCGTGGGTCCGTACGCCGACCACCGGGAGGCCATCTTCGAGAGCTGGAAAGGGGACATCGCGGCGCTTGCCGGGTGTCCCAATGTGGTGGCCAAGCTCGGCGGCCTCGCCATGCCCGACAACGGCTTCGGCTGGCACGAGCGCGATACGCCGCCCGACTCAGACGAGTTCGCGGAGGCGCAGCGACGCTACTACCTGCACGCCATCGACTGCTTCGGCCCCGACCGTTGCATGTTCGAGAGCAACTTCCCCGTGGACAGACTCTCCTTGCCCTACGCCGTTCTGTACAACGGCCTGAAGAAGATCGCGACGGGCTTCTCGGAGGACGAACAGAACGCCATGTTCTACGGGACCGCGGCGCGCGTATACCGGCTGTGAACGGCGCCGGCCTCCGCGTCGACGCTATCGGTCACAGTTTCGCGTTCGGAATATTTCCGGATGCACGGCCCATCGGAGAGCCGGGCCTACTCGCCGGTGAAGTTTGGATCCCGTTTCTGCAGGAATGACATCATGCCTTCCTGGAAATCCTTCGAGCGGAATAGCATCGCGACCTGAAGCAGTACGTGGTGGGAATGGGACTCGAAGTCCTCTGTCAGTCCATGCCGGTAGAGACGTTTGATTGCCTTGATCGCGAGCGGCGCATTGGAAGCGATCTTCTCGGCCCAGGCATTCGTCTCGGCTTCGAGTTGAGCATGAGGCACCACCTTGTTTACCAGCCCCAACTCCAGCGCCCGATCCGGCAGGATGTCCTCGGCCAGGAAACCGATCTCGCAGGCCCGTGCCCAACCGACCAATCGAGGCAGGAACCATGTACCCCCGCTCTCCGGCACGACACCTCGCTTGGCAAAGCCTGGTAGTAGCTTTGCGTTGTCGCTCATCAAGCGGATGTCGCAGCCCAGCGCGAGATCGAGGCCGTAGCCCGCTGCTGCACCGTTGATGGAGCAGATGACGGGTTTGTCGATCCGCTGCATCGTGACCGTCGGAATCTCGCGGGTGCTGAGGTGGGCCGCGCCTCCTCCCTGGGAGAGTGCGCCCTCGCCTCCGATCCCCTTCCCGGCCGCGGCATCCTTGAGGTCGAGACCGCTGCAGAAACCGCGGCCCGCGCCGGTCACGACGATCACCCGCACGTCAGTGTCATCGTCCGCTTCGGCCATGCGCTGCCCGAGGGCTGCCAGCATGGGCATGCTGATGGCGTTCAACCGCTCAGGGCGGTTGAGCGTCAAATAGGCGATGTGATCTCGTTTTTCGTAGAGCAGATCCGATGACATTTGGGGTTCTCCTTGGTCCGAAAGAAGGGGAGCCGCCTTCGGCCCTCCGAGGCTGAAATTCTCCCGGGTGCCGTCATAAGCGGCAGTTCTCGGACATCGAAATCCGCTTGGAGTTGCTGTCCGCGCGCCCCTTGTCAAGGAATGCTAGTCGCATCAGTGCACACGCTGACGCAGCGCATTGCATCGCGCTCGGATCGTTTGTGCGGAGGGTTCCGCATCGGCAGAATCGAGGAACTTCTCGTAGTCTGCGATTGCGGCGCCGTAGAGCTCGAGGTGTTCGTGCAGGATCCCCCTGTCTCGTAGCTCGCCCAGCAGCTCTGGGGCCGCGAGCAACATGCGCGCGCAGCACTCCGCAGCTTGGGAGTAGCGACGGCCCACGATGTGCACGTGCTTCAGGTTGCCGAGCATCCGGAGCAGGACCTCGCGCGGGGTGGCTGCACGCAGTCTCCTCCGGTCGAATGTCGCCCCCGGGCCCATGGCCTGCTTCAAGCGGTCGCTGCAGTCGCCATCGGTGAGTGTGCGTCCGGCGAACGCGTCGATGATCAGATCGACGTTGCCGGTTGCACGCGCAAGGAAGTGGCGAGGGAACGAGATTCCATGAATCGGGATGCCGAGCCGGCGGCCGACCTCGATGGTCACGATGCAGAGCGTAAGCGGAATTCCATTGCGGCTTTCGAGTACCTGATGCAGGTAGCTGTTGCGGGAATCCAGATGGGCTTCCGCGTGGCCTCGGAACCGCTCCTCGCGATGCAGGAAATCCACCAGCGTGAGGACCCGACCCCCGGGATCCCGGAGCGAATCGATGCGCCCAGCGGCCCGCAGCGCCAATTCATCCAGCAAGCTCCGCGAATGCTCCGGATCGATTCCCGGGTTCTGATCGATGTCCACCGCGAGGGCGACTTCTTCCAGGGTCACATCCTCGTTCTGGCGAAGGCGCAAGGCCAGATCCAGGAAGGGCTTGCTCGGGGCTCGGGGTTGCACTCAGGTTGGGTACCGAACCCGGGCTCCGGCTTCCAATCTTTCGACATTTGATCATCGTTAGAATCACGGGCCCTGGGCCGATACACTCCCGCGTATGTCCGAACGCCTGCGTCGTGAAATTGCTGGAGTTCCGGTCGCGGATCTGGCCCGTGATTTCGGTACGCCCACCTATGTCTACGATGCAGCCGGCATCGCGGACCGCATCGCCGAACTCGCGCCTTTCGACGTGATCCGGTACGCGCAGAAGGCGAACTCGAACCTGGCGGTGCTCGATCTCTGCCGGCGCCATGGGGTGCTGGTGGATGCGGTCAGCGCCGGGGAGATCCACCGGGCGTTGGCGGCGGGCTATCAGCCGGGCGGGGATCCGCCGGCGATCGTCTACACCTCGGACATTTTCGACCGAGAGGCCCTCGATCTCGTAGTCCAGCATCAGATTCCGGTGAATTGCGGCTCCCCGGACATGCTCGATCAATATGGGGAGCGCGTGCCCGGCGGCGAGGTCACGCTGCGCATCAACCCGGGCTTCGGTCACGGCCACAGTCGGAAGACCAACACCGGAGGGGAGCATTCCAAACACGGCATCTGGCACGAGGCGCTCGATGCCGCACTCGAACGCGCGGCTTCGCACCGGCTGACGGTCTCCGGCCTGCACATGCATATCGGCTCGGGCGCCGATCTCGAGCATCTGGCGCTGGTGGCGGGTGCAATGGAGAAGTTCGCTCGGCACGCAGGTGCGAGCGTTCGAATGATCAGCGCGGGCGGTGGGTTGCCGGTTCCCTATCGGTCGGGCGACCCTCGCATGGACGTCTCTGCCTATTTCGAATTGTGGGATGCAGCCCGCAAGCGCCTGGAAGCGGAGTTCGGTCATCCTGTGCGCATCGAGATCGAGCCCGGTCGCTTCCTGGTGGCCGAGGCCGGCTTCCTGGTGAGTGAGATCCGGGCGATCAAGCAGACCGGGACGAATTGCTTCTATCTGGTAGATGCCGGATTCAATGTGCTTGCGCGTCCCGCCATGTACGGTGCCTATCATCCGATGTCGGTCGTGCCCGGAGACGATACTGCCCGTGCGATGAAGGACGTGGTCGTGGGTGGGCCGCTCTGCGAGAGCGGAGACATCTTCACCCAGGAAGAGGGCGGTTTCGTACGTCACGAGAATCTGCCCGAGGCGCGGGTCGGTGAGTACCTGGTGGTGGAGGTGGCCGGAGCCTATGGCTTCGTGATGGCTTCGAACTACAACTCGAAGCCCCAGCCCGCCGAGGTGATGATCGTGAAGGGCAAGGCCCATCTCGCCCGAGCCCGCCAGAGCGCCGAAGATCTGCTTCGCGGTGAGCGCTTGCCGCTGGGCTACGACACCTAGCACGTTCGAGAACCGGATCCGCACATCCGGTTTCTGCTCTACCCAGACAGCCCTCTTCCGAAACGGACGGACGGACGGCGGCTGCTGATCTGGGGGACAGCACGAGTGGGCAAACGGAACCGGAACCGGGTTGGGCCTCGGAATGCATGGCTTCGGGCGATCGGCCTCTGCGCGCTGATCCTGCTGATCCCCAAGCCACCTGAGGCACAGGAGATCGGCCCGGCCATGAAGCCAGGGGAGGCAAAGGCGGGCACGTTGTTGCTCCGGACGGCCCAGGGTCTCCGCTCGGCTCCGACCCTGCATACCGATGTACAGATCGAGGTCACGGGCATGATCGCCCGGACCACGGTCGAACAACGCTTCCACAACCCGAGCGACGACTGGGTCGAAGGTGTCTACGCGTTTCCGCTGCCCGAACGCTCTGCGGTAGACACCCTGGCACTGGTGGTCGGCGGCCGCCTGATCGTCGGTGAGATCCAGACCCGGGAGCAGGCTCGCGCGACCTACGAAAAGGCGAAGAAGGAAGGGCGCAAGGCATCCCTGTTGGAGCAGGAGCGTCCGAATATCTTTACCACCTCGGTTTCGGGCATTGGTCCTGGCGAACAGGTTCGCATCGGGATCGAGTACCAGGAGGACCTTCGTTACGACCAGGGAGGCTTCTCGTTGCGCTTCCCGATGGTTATCGGGCCTCGCTACATCCCGGGAGCCCAGCAGTTGGGCGTCGTCGATGGCGCGGGATGGGCCGTCGGAACGGTGCCAGTGGCCGATGCCGAGCACATCACGGCGGTGCCAGTGGCCGATGCCGAGCGCATCACGCCGCCGGTGGTGGCCCCGGGCAGTGAGAGGATGAACCGGGTCCGCATCCGGATCGAACTCGATGCCGGGATGCCTCTCGCGCGGGTCCACAGCCCGTCCCATGCGATCCGGGTCGAGA
This sequence comes from bacterium, assembly GCA_024226235.1. Lineage (GTDB taxonomy): Bacteria > Myxococcota_A > UBA9160 > UBA9160 > UBA6930. The sequence goes on along the minus strand of JAAELW010000054.1, from coordinate 9,384 downwards.
GCCTCGAGGGCACGCGTTTCTCGGTGGAACTTTCTGAGCAGAGCGTGCCCGCCGACTCGGATTTCGTATTGAGCTGGCGACCGGCGCCCTCGGATGCACCCGTTGCGGCCATCTTCCACGAGCAGAAAGACGGCGAGCATTATGCGCTCTTGATGATCATGCCTCCGGATCCCCAGCAAGGCCGCCACGAGCACCTGCCGCGGGAGACGATCTTCGTGATCGATACCTCCGGTTCGATGCACGGTGAGTCGATCGAGCAGGCAAAACGCGCGCTGGTCCTGGCCCTGGCACGGCTGCAACCCGCCGACCGTTTCAACGTGATCGCGTTTGCCTCCACCACCCGGAAACTCTTTCCGCGGGCGATCCACGCCCAGCCGACGAACATCGACCAGGCCCGGTCTTGGGTCGACGGGCTCGAGGCCGAGGGTGGGACCGAGATGCTCTCTGCTCTCCAGGTTGCACTCGACCCCGCCGAGGAGGCCTCGCGAATCCGGCAAGTCATCTTCATTACCGATGGCGCGATTGGCGATGAGGCGCGGCTGTTCTCGGAGATCCGCAAGCGGATCGGGCGCTCTCGCCTGTTCACGGTCGGAATCGGCTCGGCGCCCAACTCCCACTTCATGGCCCGGGCCGCAGAGCTGGGGCGCGGGACCTCCACGCTGATCGGCCAGCTTCACGAAGTCCAGACGAAGATGGGGGAGCTCTTTTCGAAGCTCGAGAGCCCGATGCTGCACGATATCGAGCTGGGCTTCGAGGTCGGCCCGGTCGAGGTCTGGCCGGCGCGGGTTCCCGATCTCTATCTCGGTGAGCCGATCGTCATCGCTGCGCGTTTGCCCGAGCTTTCAGGCAGTTGGACGGTAGGGGGCCAGCGCGGTAGCGAGCCTTGGCAAGTGGATCTCGCTCTGGAAGGGGGGCGGCAGCAAGCAGGGATCGCGCGGCTCTGGGCGCGTCGCAAGATCGCGTCACTGACGGGCTCACTGTACGACGGTGCCGATCCCGGAACCGTGCGGGAGGCGATCGTCGCGCTGGGTATGCGACACCATCTGGTGACACGGCATACCAGTCTGGTCGCGGTGGATGTCACCCCGACGGTGCCGCCCGGTGTCTCGCCGGACACGCGAGCGCTGCCGGTCCACCTGCCGAAGGGATGGAGCTACGAGCATGTGTTCGGGGAGTTGCGAGCCCGAGAACGCCCGCGCCCGCCTCTCCCGGACGTGCTGCGCATGACCCGGAACACGCAGCGTCTTCCCCAGGGCGGCACACCTGCTGCGTTCCTGCTCTGGATCGGCCTGGGTTGTCTGCTCACTTCGGCATGGTTCCTGCGAACCCGTTCCACCACGTGAGCCGAAGGCGCTGGGCGCAGGCCCTGTTCGCAGTCGGCTGCGTCTGTGTCGCGCATGCGGCATGGATCCCCGCCAAGGCCGGGTTGGCGCAGTTGCTGCTGGACAGGGCCTGGGAGCGCAGCCAGATAGAAGGCGTCGAGACTCCGCCCTGGCCTTGGGCAGATACCCACCCCATCGCCAAGCTCCAGGTGCCCCGTCTCGGCATCCGGCGGATGGTGCTGGCGGGCATCAGCGGACGCACGCTGGCCTTCGGGCCCGGGCACTACGATGGCAGTGCGCAGCCGGGCGCGGCGGACAACATCGTGTTGGCCGGCCACCGCGATACCCACTTCGCCTTCCTCCGTGAACTCGTGCCAGGTGACGAGATCCTTCTCGAGGCGAGCTCTGGCATTCGCCAACGCTTCCGGGTCAACCAGACCCAGGTGCTCCACGAGCGGGAGGCCGAGGTGATGGAGCCGACCGGGCGCGCGCAGCTGACGCTGATCACCTGTTTTCCATTCGATGCGCTGGTTCCGGGCGGACCGCTTCGTTTCGTGGTGCGCGCCGGAGCGGTGGGCACGCATCAGGCCCGGATTCAGTCGCCGCGCTTCTCGTCGATCGGCGGGATCTTCGATAGCCGATAGGCCATGAAGCGGATCACGCGCAGGGCCATGGCCGGATTGCAGGTCAGGAAGCGCTCCAACTCCGCGGCATTCAGCACGCAGGCCCAGACATCTCCGGCCGCTTTCATCGTGGCAGTGCGCGGAATCGAGGCCAGCGTGGACACCTCGCCCAGGAAGCTGCCTTCTCGGGATACCCGTGTCAGTTCCTTGCCGTTGCGACTGACGACGACCGAGCCCTGGAGGAGCAGCAGGGCGTAGTAGGATTTCTCGCCCTCGGCGCACATCACCTCGCCGTCACCGAATTTGACGAAGTAGCCGCGGAAGCCGCGGCGCCGGCAGATCGAGATGAGCAGCGGATCGACCAGGCGCTCGATCAGCTCGTCGATCTCTGCGTCGGAGACGTTCGAACGGTGGGCGGCTGCGAGCGTATCCGCACCCCACTCGGCGCCGTTGCCCTTGGCCTGCACGCGAGCGAGCACTTCGGCCACGCTGCCCGGGCGCAGGGCTGGATCCAGGTGGAGAAGGCTCATGATCACCTCCTCCAGCTCCGGCGATAGATTGATCCGGAATTCAGATAGGGCCGGAAGGCCGTAGATCGCGTTGCCGTCATCCTCGCGGACGAGTTCACAACGCTCCGCCAGGTTGAGGCCCGTGGCCATCGCCCAGGCGGTGGCGCCGACGCTCCACAGATCCGTGCGCAGGTCGTAGCGGTCGAAGCGCTCCTGGCGCTGCTCTGGCGCCTGGTAGCCGCGGCTGCCCACACTGAAAGGAAGCAAGCCGCGCTCGATCCGCGATGCCTGAGAGACACCGAAGTCTGTCAGCACGTAGCCGCCGTTGCCGTCGAGCAGCACGTTGGCCGGCTTGATGTCGAGGTGCAGGAGCGACGCGCGATGGGCGACGTCAAGCGCGGAGAGCAGATCCGCCAACAGACGCCAGATCGCCTCTTCCTCGACGGCGCCCTGGAGTGGCATCACATCGCGCAAGCTGCCGGAGGGGAAGTTCTCCATCACGACGAAGGCGGTGTCGCCCTCGAGGTTCCAATCGAAGACGCGCGGGATGCGGTCGTGTTCGAGTGCGAGCATGGCCGAAAGCTCGCGCTTCAGTAGCTCGGAGGCCTTGCCTCGGCGCGAGCCGAGGATCTTCAGCGCGACTGATTCCGGCGGACAATCATCCCGGCGTGGGTCCCGGTCGAGACAGCGCGCCAGGAAGACCGAGCCGAAGGCGCCGCGACCCAGCTTGCGATACAGCTTGTAGCGGAAGCGCGCACGCAGCTCCGTGCCGAAAGCCGGCATCGTGGGATCCGGCTTCGCGGCGGGTTCTGCGAGCGGAGGCCCCGGATCCGCGGGCGTGGGGTCCGGCAGCTCGTGAGCGCGATCCTGCGCTCTGGGCTTACTCGAACCACCGGCCATTTCGGTCGTGGCGTCATCGGTGTGGGGGAGATCCACCCCCTATGAAGCGGCCGAACCAGGGGCTGGCTTGAGGGCGTGGGCGCTTCAGGCGCCTCGACATGCCGTTTCGTGCCCCCCTTGGCGGCGACCGGGCGGGATGGGTATCAACACATCCACGAAGGAGATCCCCTTGCCCATCGACATGCAACTACTCCGCGAGCTTGCCGAACGCACGCTGGAAGGCACCGATCTTCCCGAGCTTGGCCGCCGTATCGAAGGCAAGGTGCGCGATAGTTACGTGGGCGAGAAGCAGCGCACGATCGTCGTCACGGACCGCGTCAGCTGCTTCGATGTGGTCGTCGGCACTCTTCCGCTGAAGGGTCAGGTACTGAACCAGGCTGCGGCTTTTTGGTTCGAGAAGACCCGGGAGCTCGTGCCGAACCATCTGCTCTCGGTGCCGGATCCGTGTGTATCCGTCGTCAAGGAGGTCGAGATCCTGCCGGTTGAGTGGGTGTACCGTGGCTACCTTACCGGCGTGTCGTCGACTTCCATCTGGACGGCCTATGAGAAGGGCGCCCGGGAGTATTGCGGCCACCTGCTGCCGGATGGGCTGCAGATGCACGAGCAGCTGGCGGAGCCTCTGCTCACGCCCACGACGAAGGCAGAGCAGGGTGAGCACGACGAGCTGACTTCGCGCGAGGAAATCCTTCGCCGCGGTGTGATGAGTGAGGAGCTCTACGACAGAGCTGCTGCGCTCGGCCATCGCTTGTTCAAGGCCGGACAGGCGTGGGCGGCGCGGCAGGGCATGATTCTCGTCGACACCAAATACGAGATCGGCCTGGATGAGCGAGGCGAGCTGATCGTCGCAGACGAGATCCACACACCCGATTCCTCGCGCTACTGGTACGCCGACAGCTATGAGGCCGCGCTTCGGGATGGTTCGAACCCGAAGTCCTTCGACAAAGAGTACGTGCGGCGCTGGCTCGTAGAAGAGCGCGGCTACCGTGGCGACGGGCCGATTCCCGAGATTCCGATCGAGGTGCGTTGTGAGGCCGCGCTTCGCTACATCGAGGCGTACGAAGCCGTGACGGGCAGCGCGTTCGAGCCCAACGCCGAGCCGCCTGAAGCCCGGATCCGTCGGAACCTGGGAATCTAGTCCGACGGCGGATTCAAGAAAGGAACGGACATCTGAGGACTGTCATGTCGGGGCGAACTGGCTCCGGCTGGCACCGCTTCCGGCCGCCGAGCTGCCCGAAGCAGTCGAGGTGCTGGCGCGCGCGTTCCGTGACAATCCGCTGAACCGTGCCGTGATCGGAGAGCGGCCCGAGCGGCGGCTCCGTTGCAACCAGCTGGGGATGGCGGTGCACCTGCCGGTGGCCCACCGCCATGGCGAGGTTCGGGCTGCCTGGCGTGAGAGGCGCCTGGTCGGTGTGTTGGTCTCGGTCCCGTCGTTTGGCTGGCCACTTCCCGCGCCAGCATTCGGGGCGCGGCTGCGCGTGGCGTTCCGTCAGGGGCTGGGTGTGGCCTCGCGCTGGGCCGAGGTTTCCGATGCACTCACCGCGCATCACCCTTTGGGCGCGCATGCGTATCTGGCCACGTTGGGCGTTTCACCTGCGGCCCAGGGCCAGGGGATCGGCCGGGCTCTACTTGCAGCCTGGCTCGGTGAGGTGGACGCAGCGAACCAATGGGCCTGGCTGGAAACCGATCGGGAGCAATGCCTGCCGCTGTATGAGAGTGCCGGGTTCCAGATCCAAGGCGAGATGGGGCTTCACGGCGTTCCCGTCTACCTGATGGAGCGCAAACCCGCGGCGGAAGCGGGGTGTGCCGAGACCTGAAAATCTGCGAAGCTGTTCGCATAGTGGGGGAACAGGCACCGTTCTCTGCGCCGGCGAGCGGCGGGTTACGCCCGGACGACGGGCGGCTGCTCCGCGGGCGCCGCAGCCGGGCGCGCATTCGAGAGGCCGCCCGGGGGCTCTTCCGTGAGCGCGGCTTTGACGCGACGACGCTGCGGGCCATTGCCGCCCGAGCCGGGATGGGCGCCAGCTCGCTCTACCGGCATATCCGCAGCAAAGAGGAGCTGTTGGTCGACGAGCTCCACGAGCTTCAGACGGAAGCGTGGCATCGTTTCAGGATCCAAGAGAATCGTAGCCAAAAACCTACGCTTGAGCAGTTGAACTGCTTCCTCGACGTCGAGCACAATCTCCTGGCCCGGGATCGCGACTTCACGACCATCGCACTCCGGGCGACTACCCATCCCAATGCACGGGTTGCTCGCCAGGTGTTTGCACTTCAAGACCGGACCGTCGGACTCCTGACCGAGATCCTCCAGCAAGGTCGCACGCGTGGCGAACTGGACCGCGGGGTCGATGTCCTGGGGGTAGCCCGCACCATCGCCCACACCACGAACGGTGCCCGCATCGCATGGGCCAACGGCCTGCTCGATTCCGACGACTGCCGCGCCGCCGTTCAAACCGCCGTCCAACTACTCTTCCAGGGAATCACCCAGCGTTAAGAAGCGGGGCCATCCCAGGCTCTGTGATCTCCTCGGCGGTAGGCCTCGGCATTGCGGTGATAGTTCAAGGCATTGAGGCGATTCTCTGCCGTGTTGTCCCGCTGCTTGATGATTTTGGCGGGGATGCCTGCGACGATGGAATGCGACGGAACCCGGGTTCCCTCGGTGACGACGGCGCCGGGCGCCACGATGGAACCACGGCCGATCACCGCACCGTCCATGACGACTGCGTTGATGCCGATCAAGCAGTCATCCTCGATCACGGCACCATGAATCGTGGCATGGTGGGTGACCGAGCAGAAGTCGCCGATATGCGTCGGATGGTCATAGCCGACGTGGATCATCACGAAATCCTGCAGGTTGGTCGTGCGGCCGACGACGACCTCCTGACATTCCGATCGTATGACACAGTGGGGCCAGAGCGACGAGTCCGCACCGACGGTGATGCGACCGTAGAGCTCTGCGCTCTCTGCAATCCAGGCCTTGGGATCGATCGATTGCACGTTGCCCTCAATGGATAGCTCCGGTCCGGGGGATGCGTCGGACGCGAAACCCCCTTTTGCCCAGTAGGGAGGGAATCCCGTCGACTCCGATCGTATGGCCAGCGCCCAATGTGACGAAGTAGTGCCCGGGTTCGGTCAGGAGATCGGCTATGCCCTCGGCCATGTTCCGGTTGCGCTCCATGAAGACGCGCTCGCGAAAGAGCTCGAGCTGGGGACCCTCCGTTTCGGGAAGGATCAGGCGCTCGAGCATTTCGAGATCGCCGGTCTGCCAGGCCGCGAACAGGAGGTCCAGGATGTCTCCAGTCTCTGTCTCGCTCTCGAGAGCGTCTTCGAGCAGGTAGATCTGCGTGTCCATCGGTAGTGCGTCGAAGAGTCCGATCTGGAAGCCGGGGGTTTCGAGCCCGATGGCCGGTGTGTCTTTCGCCATCCTGCTGATCTGATGCTCCACTCCGAGTTCGGTATCCAGATTCTCGGCGGACATGCTCAAGCCGATCAGCTGCAACATCACGACCCACGGTTCGAAGGGCGCGAAGGCTTTGGCCGGAAGGCCAACCTCTTCGAGCCGTTCAGAAAGAGCCTTCCATGTTTCGGTCGAGAGCAGGTTCTCGAGGGACTGGTCGTCGGGCAGGCGGCCCATTTCAAAGATCGCGACGGCCATGTCTTGCTGACTCATCGCTCCGGGAGCGATTTCGTACACGAGCATCGAGGCTGCCGGGAGTTCTGCGCGGATCGCTGGGTCGAAGTCGATCCGCTCTCGGCCCAGATGGATCGAGCCCAACAGGTGGGCCACGGCCTCCTCCCCCTGCGGCGGTCGGATCTCCCAAAAGACCAAAAACCCGCTGTCGACGATGCCCGCCGGTAGCGGAGGTGTTGCGCATGCGGTGACGAACGCCGAGAAGGAAAGCAGAAGTGCTCTGGCAATGTGTCGGTGCATGTTCAGGGCTCCGTATTCGAGCCCGGCCAGCATACTCGGCCGCAGGTACTGCGACAGTGTTGGAGGCCGCCCGGTTGCGTGCGGTCGTGACCGATCGGGCTGCTGGAAACGGCCAAAATGCCCCGCGGGGAGCACGTTGCGGTCCCCCGCCGGGCCTCCTAACCTCCGCCGCTCTCGCCCGACCGGGCGAACGGAGGATTCCTTTCGGATGGCCAAGAAGTCCCAGGTGCTGCGCGACCAGAAGCGCCGCCGGTTGATTGCCAAGTATGCCGAACGGCGTGCTGAGCTGCGCAAGCGGCTGAATGATCCCAACGTCGGTGTGGACGAGAAGTACGAGATTCAGGCCGCGTTTGCGAAGATGCCGCGAAACTCCTGCCCGACCCGGCTTACCCGCCGCTGTCGTGTCAGTGGCCGCTCGAAGGCCGTGTATCGGAAGTTCGGCCTCTCCCGGATCGCGTTGCGCGAAATGACGTTGCGGGGCGAGCTGCCCGGCATGCGCAAGTCGAGCTGGTAGCCATGAAGGAAGGAATCCACCCGGACTACCACAAGGTCCTCTTCGTCGACAACGCGACGGGGAACCAGTGGGTTTCGCGCTCGACGCTCACCTCGGACAAGACCCAGGAAGTCGATGGTGAGGAGCTGCCGGTGGTCCGGCTCGAAATCTCCGCGGAAAGCCACCCGTTTTGGACCGGCCAGCAGCGCAGTCTGGATACCGAGGGCCGCGTCGACCGCTTTCGCAAGCGCTACGGTACCAAGGGGAGCAAGTAGTCATGCCGAAGCGCTGTCAACTGACGGGCGTCGGCCCGCGCGCCGGGCGCAACGTCGCTCACTCCCACGTGAAGACCTGTCGGCGCTTCGATCCGAACCTTCAAAAGGTGCACTTGCAGAGCGAGGCTCTAGGTCGTCGTGTCGCGCTTCGCATCACCACCCGCGCACTGCGCACCGTTCAGAAACACGGTGGACTCGATCCGTTTCTGTTGAAGATGGACGATCGCAAGCTCGCGCCGGACGCGATGCGTTTGAAGCGCAGCGTTCAGAAGGCGCTCAGCTAGCCGAGAAGCCCCCGGGTCCCAGCCAGCCGCGCTACGGTCACCTCTCAGGAGGTAGGCGGCATGCAAGTGGATCCGAAGCTCTTCTTGCCCGAGGCCATTGATCCCGGGACGCGCCAGGCCAACGAGGCGATCGAGAAGCTGCTAGCTGCAGTGCCTTCGATCGATACGCGGGAGCCTGCGGAGATTCGAGCGGAGAGAGCGAGCGGCAGTTCACCGTTCGGAGAGCTCGTGAAGCTCGACCATGCCGAGGAGCGCAGCATCCGCGGACCCGCCGGTGAGATTCCGCTGCGCATCTTGCGGCCCGCTGGTGAAGTGCGTGGGGTGTATCTGCACATCCACGGAGGTGGATGGACCCTCGGTGCCGAGGATCAGCAAGATGTGATGCTCGCCGCGATCGCCGAGCAGGCCGGCGCAGTGGTGGTGAGCGTCGGGTACCGGTTGGCGCCCGAAAATCCCTATCCGTCCGGTCCTGATGATTGCGAGGCGGCTGCGTTGTGGCTGCTCGAGCATGCACGGGAGTTCGGGTCGGAGCAGTTGCTGATCGGCGGCGAATCGGCCGGAGCCCACCTTTCGGTCGTCACGATGTTGCGGTTGCGGGACAAGCACGATACGAGCCCGTTTTGCGCGGCCAACCTCGTTTACGGTGCCTACGATCTCGGCTCGACGCCTAGCGTGCGAAACTGGGGAAAACGGAACCTCGTCCTCTCGACTCCGATCATCGATTGGTTCACGAACCACTTCGTGCCCGAGCGAGATCAGCGCCGGAACCCAGACGTCTCACCCCTCTACGCAAACCTCGCCGGCATGCCACCGGCGCTCTTTACCGTTGGAACTCTCGATCCCCTGCTCGACGACAGCCTGTTCATGGCCAGCCGCTGGCAGTCCGCGGGCTCGCCCGCCGAACTCGCCGTCCATCCGGGAGGCATCCACGGCTTCAACCTCCTGCCTCTACCGTTGGCCAACCAAGCCAACGAGCGCTGCCGCCAATTCCTCTCCACAAGCCTGTTGAGTTAAGATAGGGGCCGGTCCCATTTGTTAAGTTGCCAATTT
>JAAELW010000053.1 GCA_024226235.1 bacterium | reverse complement strand
TGGCCCGCTACGCTGCCTCGGTGCTCTCCTCGACCGGCACCCCGGCCACCTTCCTGCACGGAACCGAGGCAGTGCACGGGAGCGCCGGGCAGGTGGTCTCCGGCGACGTGGTGATCGCCATCAGCAATAGCGGCGAGACCGAGGAGCTTCACCGCACCGTGGAGGCGGTGCGCGGGCTCGGGGCGAAGCTGATCGCGGTGACGGGGGAGGTCCGTTCCCGCCTGGGTCGGGCCGCTGATGTCTTTCTCGATGCGGGAGTTGCGCTCGAGGGGGGCGGTCTGGGGCTCGCACCGCGCACCAGCGTTGCGGCCGAAATCCTGGTTCTGGCGGCTCTCTCGGCGCTCCTCGAGTCAGAGCGCGGCTTCGACCGCGCCCAGTACCACGCGCGTCATCCCTCTGGCAAGCTTGGTGAGGCTAGCTCTCGGCCGATCCGGGAAGCTTGACGGTGAGGACCGGGCAGGGGGCTTTCTGGACGACGCGTTCGGCGATGCTGCCCAGCAGCAGGTGCTTGAGGCCTGACAGGCCGTGTGTGCCGATCACGATCAGGTCGACTTCTTCGTTTGCGGCTTCATCCTCGATCACGGTCGCTGGGTAGCCTTCGCGGACGACTGGCCGTACCTGGATGCCGCGCGCGCGCAGGGCCTCGGAGTGGGTCGTCAGGCCTTGCTTGGCCTCGTCTTTTACCGTGTCCCAGAAGTCCTGGGGCAGGTAGGCGCCCTCCAGCTGCTGGAATTCCACGGGCAGGTGGTAGGCGTGCAGCAGGATGATCTCGCTGTGGTGCTCCTCTGCGAGATGGGCGGCCCATTCCAGGACCGGCTCGGCGTGCTCGGAAAAGTCGATCGGAACCAGGATCCGGTGGAGTTTCACACTCATAAGCCAAGCGTGGTCTCCGGAGGCCGCCGTTGCAAGTTCCTGCGGGGACGCGTATCGTTTCTGCCTTCCCGGCGGGGCCGTAGCTCAATTGGGAGAGCGCCGCGTTCGCAACGCGGAGGTTGGCGGTTCGATCCCGCTCGGCTCCACCATACTGTCGTGGGCGTTGCGCCCCGGCGTCGATCTAGCTCCGGGCGCGGGGTGGTCTCAACCGTTCGACGGGAGTCAGCTGGGTTGCAGGTTCCGGCTATCGTTGCCGCCGGGGGCGGGAGAGCGTCCAAGGCCGTCTACGGGGACAACAAGGCCTATCTGGAGCTGGGGGGCCGGAGCCTCGTGGGCCATGCTGTGGCCGCACTCCAGCGTGTGCCCGAGGTGAGCGAGGTCTGGGTCGTCGGTGATGCGCCTCGGCTCGAAGCAACCCTGGCCCGGGAGATGGCGGGAGAGCTTCGCAAGCCCCTTACCGTCGTGCCCGAGTTTCGCAATCTGCTCGAGAATGGTTGGGAAACCTACCGCCGGCTGCTTCCCGGCGCGGGCCCCGCGGGTCGGGATCCGACTCCCGACGAGCGGGAGAAGCTCGTGCTGTTCCTTTCGTCCGATCTGCCGATGGCCACTCCGCAGGAGATCTCCTCGTTCATCCAGCAGGGTGCCGCCCAGCAGGTGGACTATTCCCTTGGCCTGGTCAGCGAAGAGAGCATGACCCCGTTCTATCCCGAGGCCGGCAAGCCCGGGATCGAGATGGCCTACTTCAACCTGCGCGAAGGCAGGGTGCGCCAGAGCAACTTGCACCTCGTGCGGCCACCGAAGCTCGGCAAGCGCCACTACATCGAAGAGATGTACGAGCACCGCTACCAGAAGCAACTCGGCAATGCGCTGGCTCTGGCCTGGCGCATCTTCTGGGACGAAGGCGGCGGCTTGCGCGTCGTATTCTACTACGCGCTGATGCACCTGGCGGGCGCATTCGATCGTCGCCGCTGGCGTTGGCTCGCCGACCGGTTTCGCAACTGGGTCACGATCCAACGCGTCGAACGCGCGCTTGGTGCGCTGCTCGACGCGCGGCTCCGGGTGGTCATCACCGAGGGTGGAGGCTGTGCCGTCGATGTGGATAACGAACAGGACTTCGACGTGATGAAAGAGCGCTACGACGAATGGCACGCGCGCCAACAGGAGCTGGTCACCGCTCGCTTTGGTCCGGCACTCCTCCCGGAGCGGGTGGCGGAGATCCAGATCGACCGCTGGCCTAGCAGAGAAGAGGAGCACGTTTGAGGGGCCCGGCCGAACACTTGGCAGCCATCCGATCCGGCGCGGGCCTTTTTCGGCAGCCGCCGCGGGGTGTACTCGAAGTCTCCGGCAGCGAGAGAAAGCGCTGGCTCGACGGCGTGGTCAGCAACGATATCGCGGCCCTTGGCCCCGACGGTGGTTGCCGCGCATTGCTGCTCACTCGGCAGGGGCGGATCATCGCCGATCTGCGCATCCTGTGTCTCGGAGAGGTCTATTGGCTCGACATGCCGCGAGCTGCCGTGGAGCCTGTCCTTTCCGCCCTCGAGCGCTTCATCATTGCGGACGATATCGCCCTTACCGATCGCAGCACCGAGCTCGTGCGCTGGTCTCTCGACGGCGCCAATGCACGGGCGATCTTCTCGGCTGCCACAATGGGGGCTTCGGCTGCTCCATCCGGTGGCTCGGTCGTCGTGCGGATCGCGGACCAGGAAGTACGCGTGGCCAGCTTCAGTCTGATCGGCCTGCCCGCACTTCAGTTCTTCGCGTCTGCAGCCAGCGCCGAGCGAGTGGCAGAAGCTCTTCGCGTGGCGGGCGGCAGATACGGACTGGTCGAGGGTGACGCCAACGCATACGAGTGCCTGCGCATCGAAATGGGCCAACCCATCATGGGCCGGGAGCTCGACGATTCCGTTCTGCCCGCGGAGGCCCGGCTCGACGAGGCCGTCTCCGAGACCAAGGGCTGCTACATCGGTCAGGAGGTCGTGGCCCGGATGCGGGCGCGCGACCGTGTGAGCCATCTGCTGGTGGGGCTCCGTTTCGCTGGCGAGCTTCCGGGGCCCGAGCGGGAGCTGTTCCACGAGGGTCGGAAGGTCGGCGAAGTGACGAGCAGTGTCTGTTCGCCCAACTTCGGAGAGATCGGCATGGGCTACCTGAAAGCCGAGTTGGCCTCGGCCGGCACGTCCGTCCAGGTGGGGGAGGTGGGAGCAACCGTCATCGCGTTGCCCTTCGCTTCATGAGCCAAGGTCCGGTGCTGATCATCTTTGCCAAGCGCCCAGTACCGGGCGCCGTGAAGACCCGGCTGTGTCCACCGTTTACCTCCGTGCAGGCCGCCGACTTCTACGCTTGCCTGCTCGAGGACGTGCTCGAGTTGATGGCTCGTGTGGCGCCCCCCCTCGGCCTGACCCTGTGGCTGGCGATTGATCCCGCCGAAGCCGTCGCCTCGCCTGGGGTCTCCGTGCCGGCCGGCTTCTCGGTCGTTGGCCAACACGGGCCCGGCCTCTCCGAGCGGATGGAGCGCGCCATCGCAGAAGCTGCAGCCGATGGCTTTGGGCCGATCCTGGTACGCGGTAGCGATAGCCCTGCGCTGGATGGAGCGGTACTCGCGGCTGGGCTTGCTGCTCTCGATACGGCAGATCTGGTGATCTGTCCGGATCGGGATGGCGGCTACAACCTCGTGGGCATGCGCCGGCCGGCGCCCGGGATCTTCGATCATGCAATGAGCACGGATTCGGTTCTCGAGGACACGCTGGTCCGCGCCGACACACTAGGCCTTCGCCACTCCCTGCTTCCTGTCGGCTTCGATATCGATACAGTCGATGATCTGCGAGTGCTCCGCACCACACCCGGCATAATGGGATCATGTTCGCGTACTTGGGCCTACCTGGATGAGAACGGACTCTGGCCGCGTGACTAGATCGTCTGCAAAAATAGGGGTATTCCACAATTGCCACCTCGAGACTCGTGCACTACTTCCAAGCATGCACGCCTCCAATCAGTGCACCTTCCAGATTCGCTCGACAAGTATCGAGGTGAGAGGTTCCAGCAACTGCCCAGCTGTGCATGATCGCACACGCAAGCAGACCGGTATGAGAGTTGCAGCTCCAAATCGGCGAATGCATGGGCACCATCAGCAGGAGGGATTCCCGAGATGAGAAATGGATGGCTGAAGGTCTTGGCGGCTATGTCGTTCTGTATTCCGTGGAGCGCAATGGCCGCGGATGAACAGATGGAAGAGCAGATCCGAGCCATGCAGGAGCGGATGAGTCAGATGGAGGATCGTCTCGAGGCGACCACCGATCAGCTGACGTCTGCCAACCAGCGGCTATCGGCCCAGCAGCAGGTGATCGAGCAGGTCGAGATGGACCAGCGCGGTACGGCCGGCCTGGCTCAATTCCTCGACACCATCGAGATCGGCGGTTGGGTCTCGGCGAGCTACTTCTACAACTTCAACGATCCGGACGGTCGGGCGTTGAATGGCTCGAACACTGGCGGCTTCGCCTACCCATTCCGTCCCGATGCCAACAGCTTCTCGATGGATCAACTCTGGCTCTGGATCGAGCGGGGTATCGGCGAGGAGAACCGAGCGGGATTCCGCGCGGATTTCGTCTACGGCAAGGACGCCGGGTTGCTCTCCGGTGATTTCGGCGCTGGTGACGGATTCAGCGGCAACGACTTCGAACTCTACCAGGCCTACATCCAATACCTGGCCCCGCTCGGTGAGGGTGTGGAAATGAAGTTCGGCAAGTTCGCGACGTTGATCGGCGCCGAGGTGGTGCAAACCCCGGACAACTTCAACATCACCCGTGGCCACGTCTACAACCTGTTCCAGCCGATCACCCACACCGGCATCCTGGCTTCGACCGCCGTGGGAGGCATCGACGTTTCACTCGGCTTCGTGAATGAGACCCGCTCGTTTCCGGCCAATGACATCGACCGGAACAAGAACAAGGCGGTGTTGTGGTCGGTCGGTGGCGGCTTCGACCAGTTTTCCTGGTCGTTCAACGGCATCCACGGCGATTCGGACAGCGGTTTGGGCTTCGACGCCCCGGCAGGCGACAAGGAAACGATCCTCGACCTGATCCTCTCCTTCAGCCCGACCGAGAACTTCACCACCTATCTCAACGCCGACTACATCGAGACGCAGAACTCCCGCGGTCGTGATATCGATGGCTACGGGCTTTCCTGGGCAAGCCGTCTAGCGGTGAACGAGCGCACGGGTGTTGCCTTCCGCGCAGAGTACGTCGATATCGACAACTTCTTCGGCGGTGGAAGCGACCTCGATGTGTGGGGCCTGACCGGAACCGTCGACTACATGCTCACCGACAACCTGATGGTTCGCGGCGAGCTCCGTTACGACGACATCAGCGACGGAGGCGACCTCTTCGTAGGCGACGACAGCTTCGCTCCCGGCGCCGCGATGTTCGACGAGGATGACCAACTCACCGCCGGCGTCGAGGTCATCTACACCTTCTAGAAACGCAATAGAGGGGATGCCCCTCAACACAACACGGACGCAACAGTGTTGTTGCGTCCGTGTTGTGTTGAGGAGCGTCTCCTCTGTTGCGTTCAGGGTCGAACGGAGAAGGTCGGCTCGATGCCGAGCTTCTCCATCTTGGTGTAGAGGGTTCGACGGCCGATGCCGAGTTGTCGGGCGGCTTCAGAGCGGTTGCCTCGGGCCTGACGGAGGGCATGGAGAATGCGCCATGCCTCTGCGAGATCAGTCCACTCCCGAAGCGCGGGCGGTGCGCCCCCCTGTCGGGTCGTTCGCTCGAAGAAATTCTGGAACAGATGCTCGAGGTCGGGAAGCTCCCGAACGAGATTGCCTGCGGTCGATAGGATGGGTTCTTGCACAGTGCGCCGGGTCTGCTGCAAGCAGCGTTCCAGTCCAGCTCCTTCTGGGAACCGCCCCGGCCGGGTCACTGCCTTGGTATTGTGCACATGCTGCCTAGATCATGGGCAGGTATCGGCACATCCATGCCGAACTCGGCCGATCCGAGGAGGAATCGCTCTCTATTCGTTGGCATCGCGGTTGCTTTGAACCCCTTTCCGAGAACAGGCGATGTCCCCCGGCCATTGTGATACGGTCCGGCGTTCTGGCCTAAGGGGGCCAGAACGAAAATGCCTGGCCGGAGCGCCGACGGGCGTACAGGAGCTGTGATGCGCAAGATTGAGGCGGTAATCAAGCCTTTCAAGCTCGACGAGGTCAAAGAGGCCCTGCACGAGATCGGAATCCAGGGGATGACGGTGACCGAGGTCAAGGGATTCGGCCGCCAGAAAGGCCACACCGAACTCTACCGAGGTGCTGAGTACGTCGTTGATTTCCTGCCCAAGATCAAGATCGAGATCGCCGTGGCGGACGAAATGGCAGAGAAGGTCGTTGAGGCAATCGTCAGCGCCGCCAATACGGGTCGCATCGGCGACGGCAAGATCTTCGTCCTCCCGATGGAGGAAGTGGTGCGTATCCGCACAGGAGAACGCGGATCCGCCGCAGTCTGACTCGGCCCCGCAGGCTGTGGCCAGACCGATGGAGGCGGAGCCCGCAGCCCAATCCCCACCCCCCCCAATCAGAGGAACGAACGAACCGATGACTCCCAAACAGGCCCTTGAACTGGCCAAAGAGAACAACGCCGTGATGGTCGATTTTCGATTCATCGATTGGCCTGGTACTTGGCAGCACTGCTCCTTCCCGATCAGTGAGATCGATGAATCCGTCTTCGAAGACGGTATGGGCTTCGACGGCTCTTCCATCCGCGGATGGCAGGCGATTCACGAGAGCGACATGCTGATGGTTCCGGACGCGTCGACCGCATTCATGGATCCATTCTTCGCCCATCCGACGCTAGTGCTGATCTGCGACATCGTGGATCCGATCACCAAGCAGGAATACCATCGGGATCCGCGTCACATCGCGAAGAAGGCCGAGGCCTATCTGAAGCAGACCGGCATCGGAGATACGGCGTACTTCGGCCCTGAGGCCGAATTCTTCGTGTTCAACGACGCGCGCTTCTCGACAGGCCACAATCATGGCTTCTACGAGATCGACTCCAGCGAGGGTGCCTGGAATACAGGTCGCGAGGAGGACGGCGGGAACCTGGCTTTCAAGCCCCGTCACAAAGAGGGCTACTTCCCGGTGCCGCCGACCGACTCCCTGCAGGACCTGCGCACCGAGATGGTGCTGGTGATGCAGCAGGTTGGCCTGCATGTCGAGGCGCAGCACCACGAGGTGGCCACGGCCGGTCAGTGCGAGATCGACATGAAGTTCGAGTCGATGGTGGACATGGCCGACCGGCTCACCAAGTTCAAGTACGTGGTGAAGAACGCGGCACGTCAGAACGGTGTGACAGCGACCTTCATGCCGAAGCCGGTTTTCGACGACAACGGCTCCGGTATGCACGTCCATCAGTCGATCTGGAAGAAGGGCACTCCGCTGTTCGCGGGTGATGGCTACGCCGGGCTTTCGGATGTCGGCCTCTGGTACGTCGGCGGGATCCTGAAGCACAGCCGTTCGCTGGCAGCTTTCACCAACCCGACCACGAACTCCTACAAGCGCCTGGTGCCGGGCTTCGAGGCACCGGTGAATCTGGCCCTCTCGGCCCGGAATCGCTCGGCCTCCTGCCGGATCCCGATGTACTCGGCGAGTCCGAAGGCCAAGCGCGTGGAGGTCCGATACCCCGATCCGACTGCCAACCCGTACCTCGCCTTCTCGGCGATGTTGATGGCGGGCCTCGATGGCATCGAGAACAAGATCGATCCCGGTGAGCCGCTGGAGAAGGATCTGTACTCGATGGCCCCGGAGGAGCTTGCGGCCATTCCGACCATGCCGGCCAGCCTCGAGGAGGCCCTGGACGAGCTCGAAGAGAACCACGACTTCCTGCTCAAGGGAGACGTTTTCACCGACGACTCGGTGAGGAACTGGATCGAGTACAAGCGCGAGAACGAGGTGGATCCGATGCGCCTTCGCCCGCATCCCCACGAGTTCGAGCTGTACTTCGATATCTAGGCCGAAACCCGCACTGTTCCGAGGGCCCCGCTGGCACTGCCGGCGGGGCTCTTTCATTCCGGGCTCCCAGCCGAATGCTCTTGCCCTGAACGAGCTGTAGGCGCAGGATATGGGGTTCAAGGAGGTGCTGAATGGGTTGCTTCCCCCGATGTTCCCGACCGTGGGTCACCATCCTCGGTCTTGCCCTCATGGTTCCGGCGAGCCTGGGCCAGGCTCTTGCCGCCGATTCGGTGCCCGATGTGGCAGGGATCTACGATCTCGAAGGCGAGACGCTCATCGGTGAAACCGGCGTCCGCTTCGTGATGTCTGGCAAGCTCGTGGTCCGCCAGAACGGCGAGAAGCTGACGACCATGGTGGATGCTTCAGTGAAGCGGGTCACTGGCGAGACCGGCCCCGCCGCTCTCAAGTTCATCGCAAACGGCGATGCGGTGCTCGAGGGCTCGAAGATCACCGGCATGGTCGAGGTGCAGACGATCGTCGGCATGGTTCCGGGCGTGGATGTATCGGTCCCGGGAATGACCAGGAAGACCGTCCCCGTCTTCAACGCCACGTCGTCTGGCTATGTCGTCGAGGAAGGGAAGCTCCACTTCGATATGAAGTCGGATACCGAGGTGTTCGGTCCGGGCGCCGAACGCCGGACGACCATCGACGCGGTGCGCGTCGCTCGCAAGCCCACCGAACTCAAGAAGAAGAAGAAGTAATAGCGGGGGCTTCGGTACCGGATCGAGGTCGTTAGGATTCGCGCAATGGCGCGAACGCTTCGCAGAGGAACCCGGCTCGGGAAGTACCGCCTCGACCGGGCGATCGGCAAGGGCTCCTTCGGTGCGGTCTGGAAGGCGCGGGATACCGTCGAGGGCCGGTTCGTCGCGCTGAAGGTCGCCGACGCCCAGAAGATCGAAGAGCACGGGCGCGTAGCCATCGAGCACGAGGCTCGGGTAGCCCGTCGTCTCGACCATCCGAACGTGCTCAGGGTCTACAACGCGGACTGGATCGACGGGCACTTCGTGCTCGCGACGGAGCTGGCGGAGCGCAGCCTGGCCGACTACGCCGGTGCTCGGCGCTCGGGGCCCATCGCGATCTCCATCATTCGAGACATCGCGGCAGGGCTTGCCCACGCGCATGAGTGCGGCGTGCTGCACCGGGACGTGAAGCCCGAGAATGTGATGATCTTCAAGGATCGCCGCGCTGCAATAGGCGACTTCGGCGTCTGGCGACTCGCCAAGGGTGCGACCGCCACCTATACCGAAGCTGGCACCCTTGGTTACATGGCACCGGAGCAGGCCTATGGCCGCCCGAGGTTCTGCTCGGATGTCTTCTCGGTCGGCTTGATCGCCTATGAGGTGCTGACAGGCACCCTTCCCACCTGGCCCTTCGACTGGCCACCTCCCAGCTCCAAGGCCTTCGTCGCCAAGGTACCGGCTCCTGTGCAACCGGTTCTGAG
The DNA here is from genome assembly GCA_024226235.1 of bacterium. GTDB lineage: Bacteria > Myxococcota_A > UBA9160 > UBA9160 > UBA6930. The sequence continues at coordinate 20,000 of JAAELW010000053.1, read as the reverse complement.
AAAGGCTGCGAACTTCGATCCGAAGAACCGCTTTCCGGACGCAGTCGCGTTCCACTACGCCCTCGAGCGGGCTTTCCGGCGAGCCGAGAAAGCCGCCGTCCCGAAGCCGCGCAGGCGGCGTCGTCCGGAGCCGCCGGCGTACTCGCCGATGGCGGTCGAAGCCGAACATTTCCGCCGCCGTCACGGTGCCGCCCTCGGTATGCGCTACAGCTGCCATCGCTGTGACGGTCCGATCGCCGAGCCGATGGCCGTGTGTCCCTGGTGCGGAAGTGCCGACAACTCGTTTCGCGAAATCACCCGCTACCCGCTCGTCTGCCCAGAGTGCGAACGCGGCGTACGCGCTGAATGGACTGCTTGTCCCTGGTGCTATGCCGGTCGCTTGGAGGGCAATGGCCGCCATCCGCGCCCGGACCCATCGGCCGAGCGCACCTGCCCGCGGCGCGGCTGCGATGGCGATCTTCGTCTGTTCATGCGCTACTGCCCGGAGTGCAAGCAGAAGCCCAAGCGCCCGTGGTCGCATCCAGATCTTCCCGACCGCTGCCCGCGCTGCCGCTGGCCGGTATCGAAGGCGCATTGGCGCCACTGCCCTTGGTGCGGCCGGCGGGAAGCAAGGGCAGGCTCGTTCTCGTGAGGAAAGGCGGTGAGGACGGTTCTTTCCGCCTATGGGCGGAAGACGACCAGGGTGGCGTCGTCTGGCTTCGACGGGCCGCTCTCCTCACCGAGCATGCGGCGCCGGCTGGTCCTGCGGATCGCCTCGACGCCCTCTTCCAACGGCCCGGTTCGGATCGCATCGACGATTTCTTGTAGCCGCAGATTGTCGAGCACTCCGTCGGTGGCGAGCAGCAACGTGTCGCGTGGGGCCATCTTCACCGGGCTGCCGATCTCGATGCGCATGTCGCTGGTGCCGACCGCATTCGAGATCAGATGGCGCTCGTCGTGCTGGAGCGCCTCCCGCTCGTCCAGCAGGCCGGCCTCCTGGGCATAGCCCACGGGTGAGTGGGCGACGGTCTGGAGTTTGATCCGCCCCCGCTGGCCGACCAGCAGGATCGCCGCGTCCCCGACGTGAAACGTACGCAGCTCTCTCCCGCGCAGTTCCGCGACCGCCAGCGTGGTGGCTGCGCCGGTACCGGCTTCGATGAGGGCCTGGTTGGCGGCCTCGATGCCATCGAGGATCGGCCCCCGCAGGCTCTCGGCGGCCGGATCCGCCGCGAGCAGCGCATCCCAGAGGCGTGAGAGCACCTCACGAGAGGCGCTCTCACCTGCCGGAAGTCCACCGACCCCATCTGCCACCGCCAAGACCCCGCCGGAGCCAGCTCCGATGCCCAATGGGAACAATCCGGCCGCATCCTCGTTCGTGTCCCGGCCCGGCGAAGCAGCTGTGAACAACACGGCATGGCCCCCCGCAACGGCCAACCGCTCTGGCTCCTCCAGGGAGACGCCCGTGACGAGCCGGCCCTGGGGAGAACCCGGGGTGGTCACGCGTCCCCGAGCCCCAGCACCTGCTCCATGTCGTAGAGGCCAGGCCCGCGCTCACTCACCCAGGCGGCGGCACGGACCGCGCCCCGTGCAAAATGGTCACGGGTCATCGAGCGATGGGCGAGTTCGAGCCGCTCACCCCGGCCGATCAGATGAAGGGTGTGCTCGCCGGGGCAGTCCCCGCCGCGCAGGGTCTGGATGCCGATGGCGCCCCCGGGTCGCGCGCCGGTCAGGCCGACGCGCGCGAGCACCTCGTGGTCCTCGAGCTGCTCGCCGCGGCCCTCCGCCACTGCAGCCCCCAGCCGCAAGGCCGTGCCACTCGGGGCGTCGACCTTTGCCGAATGGTGGAGCTCGACGATCTCCGCATCGAAGTCGTTCCCGAGCAGCCGCGTCGCTTCCCGGGCCAGGTGGAAGAGCACGTTCACCGCGACGGAGAAGTTCGCCGCCACGACCAGCGGGATCTTCTCGGCCAGGGCTTCGAGTTCGGCCTGCTCGTCCTCATTGAAGCCGGTGGTTCCGACCACGCAGGGCACGCCCAGGTCGCTCGCGGCCCGCACGACGTCGAGGCTGCCCGCAGGGTTGGCGAATACGATGGCCACGTCGCAGCGCCCCAATGCAGCGCCTGCGTCGTCTTCGACCCGAATCCCCGGCGCCAGTTCCTCGCCCTGACGCGGATGGCCCGGCGCCTCGAGCGCAGCGCGCAGCGATAGAGCCGGGTGTCCCTCCAGGGCTTCCCGCACCCGCACGCCCATCCGGCCGAGCGCACCTGCGACCAACACACGTCCACTCATAGGAGGCCGAACTCCTTCATCGCGACCTGCAGCCGCTCGCGGTTTGGTGCCGTGATTGGCGTCAGCGGCAGGCGGATCTCGTCAGTGCATAGCCCGCGAAGCGCAAGAGCCGCTTTCAACGGGATTGGATTCGTCTCGCAGAAGAGCGCGTCGAAGAGCGGAAGCAGCCGGTAATAGGTTTCCCGTGCGCGTTCGAGATCTCCCGTCTTGTGGGCACGGACCAGCTCCACCATGTCGGACGGCGCCACGTTGGCAGCCGTGGAGATGACCCCGGCACCACCCAACGTCATCATCGGCAATGTGGCCCAGTCGTCGCCCGAGAGCACGCTGAAGTCGTCCGGAGTTGCCGCGATCAAATGCGCCACCTGGTCGAGGTTCCCACAGGAGTCCTTGACCGCCACGACCTGCTCGATCTCCGCGAGCCTGGCGAAGGTCTGGGGCAGGATGTTCGACGCTGTCCGCCCAGGAATGTTGTAGACGACCAACGGAAATGCCGTCTCCGTGGCGATCGCCGCGTAGTGCTGGAAGATGCCGTCCTGCGTGGGCTTGTTGTAGTAGGGCGAGATCAGGAGCGCGCCGTCGGCTCCCGCTTCCTTGGCGTGCCGAGTGAGTTCCACAGCTTCCCGGGTGGAGTTCGAGCCGGTGCCGGCCACGATCTGCACACGGCCGCGCGCCGCCGCCACCACCACTTCGATCACCCGGCGATGCTCTCCGTGGCTGAGCGTGGCCGATTCGCCGGTCGAGCCACAGGGCACCAGTCCATCCACGCCAGCGGAGATCTGGATCTCCACCAGCTCCTGGAGAACGCGCTCATCGACCGCACCATCGCGGAACGGGGTCACCAACGCAGTCATCACGCCTTCGAACATCTCACCCCCCTGCCAACGCAGTCAGATCGATCTCACCGCTGAAGACGCTGGCTGCTGGCCCCGTCATGAAAACAGGGCTCGATCCGCCATTCCAGGCAATATCTAGCGCGCCGCCGGGCAACACCACACTGACTTCCCGATCCACCCGGCCCTGGAGGATCAGCGCCACCGCCGTGGCACAGGCGCCGCTGCCGCAGGCCAGTGTCTCGCCGGTTCCGCGCTCCCATGTGCGCTGGAGGACACGCGAGCGATCCTCGATCTGTACGAACTCGACGTTGACCCGGTTCGGGAAAGCCGGGTGGTTCTCGACAAGCGGGCCGACCCTCCCGACAGGGTACGCGTTGAGGTCATCGACCCGTGTCACGCAGTGCGGATTGCCCATCGAGATCGCAGAAACCTCGAGCGTCCGACCGTCCACCTCGAGAGGAACGGCCAGCACCGGGCCTTCGCTGGCGGGGTTGCCCAGGCTCGTCGGTATCTTTGCCGGTGCCAGTGTGGGCGGTCCCATTTCGACAGTCACCCGATCCTCACCTGCCCAGCGTGGAATGACGACCCCCGAGAGCGTCTCCACTCGCACTTCGTCTGCTGCGGTGTGGCCTGCGTCGCGCAGGTACTTGAAGAAGCAGCGGATGCCGTTCGCACACATCTCCACCTGGGAGCCGTCTGCGTTGAAGATCTCCATCCGGAAATCGGCACTGCCGCTGGGCCGCACCACCAGGAGTTGGTCGAAGCCGATGCCCGTATGGCGATCCGCCAGGGCCGCGGCCACTCGCTCGAGCGGCGGTAGCTCCGCGCGCAGGCCATCGAGCACGACGAAGTCGTTCCCGATGCCGTGCATCTTCGTGAACGGTATACGGCTCACGGCGCAGGCGGCTCCGCCGGTGCTTCCGTAGCCGGGCTCGCTGCCGGTCCTTCAGCCGCCGGGCTCGCTGCCGGTTCTTCAGCTGCCGGGCTCACTGCCGGTTCTTCCCCGACCGGGATCGGTTCCGGCGGGAGGTTGCGGACCGGAGGGCCGAACTTTCCGCAGCCGAGCGTCAGGCCAGCCACCAGGACCAATCCGAATCCGAGCCCACGCATCCTCACGCTTCCTCCTCCCGCTCCTCGTCGAGCCTTTCTGCGGCTTCCGCCAGAGCTTCTTGAACACGATTGCGTGCGGTTCCACCCGGAAGCGCTCGCTCTTCCAAAGCCCGCTCCAGAGCCAACAGCTCGTCGGCTCCGGCGGGAAACGCAGAGTGGAAGCCCCGCAGCGCTTCGTGAGACAGGCCTCCAAGATCGAGGTCGTTTGTCTCGCAATGGGCCACCAGCTTACCGACCACTTCATGGGCCTCGCGGAAAGGTACGTCCTCGCGCACCAGCGCCTCAGCCAGATCGGTGGCCAGCAGCATCGGATCACTGGCTGCCTCGCGCATCCGCGAGGTCTTCACCGTCAGTGTTGCCAGCGCGCCGGCGCTGACTTCCAGACAATCGCCCAGCGTGCGCGCCGAATCGAAGATAGGCTCCTTGTCTTCTTGGAGATCCCGGTTGTAGGTGAGGGGAAGCCCCTTCAACACAGTCAGCAGGGTCACCAGATTTCCGATTGCCCGTCCGCTCTTGCCGCGCACCAACTCGGGCACGTCTGGATTCTTCTTCTGGGGCATCAGGCTGGAGCCGGTCGAGTAGGCGTCGGCAATGGTCACGAATCCGAACTCGCTCGACGACCACAGCACCAGCTCATCGGCGAACCGCGAGAGGTGCACCATCGCGATCGCAGCCGCGGACAGGAACTCGAGCGCGCAGTCGCGCGACGCGACCGAATCCATGCTATTGCGCGAGGGGCCCTCAAAGCCCAGGCGCTCTGCCGTATCCACCCGGTCGAGTGGAAGCGTCGAGCCGGCCAGCGCACCGGAGCCAAGCGGTGAGCGATCGAGCCGCGCTCGCAGATCCCGGAAGCGTCCCGCGTCCCGAGTCCACATTTCGAAGTAGGCGAGCCAGTGGTGGGCCAGCCGCACGGGCTGCGCCCGCTGCAGATGGGTGTAGCCGGGTAGCACCGTATCGACGTGCTCTCTGGCGCGTTCCAGCAGTACGCCACGCAGCTGGGCGAGCCCGGCCTCGGCGGCGGACGCAGCATCGCGCAGGTAGAGCGTCAGATCCGTCGCGACTTGATCGTTGCGGCTCCGTCCGGTGTGCAAGCGTCCAGCCGGGGGGCCGATGCGCTCTCGCAGCGTGGACTCCACATTCATGTGAATGTCCTCGAGGCCGTCATCGAATGCGAAGCGGCCCGCCTCGATGTCCGCTCCGATGTCCTCGAGCCCCTTCACGATCACATCGACGTCGGCCGCCTCTACCAGCCCGGTCTTGCCGAGCATCCGGGCGTGGGCGATCGAGCCGCGCAGGTCGTAGCGGGCCAGTGCCTGGTCGAACGCCACCGAGGCGCTGAAGCGCTCGACGGTGGGATCGGTGGCCTGCTGGAAGCGGCCGCCCCAGAGCTTGGTTCGAGTCTGTTCGTCCTTGCCAGACATAGAGAAACTCTCCGAAAAACCGTGCCGTTCCGCAACGGGTCCTGGATCCGCTGCCCGGCCCAAGCATAGGCACCGGGATTCCGAAAACCGGCATCCCGTATGCCGCGGGAACCTACACCCTGCGGGCGGCCCCCAACCCCATGTGCGAGCCTTCCTGCAGGGTTGTCGGTCTGGCCCCTGGCGCAAGGATGCTCGGTGCGCGCTGCTGGTGCCGGGCCCGCAGCAGCGGGTGGGATATCCACCCCTGTCGAGGATCGTGCGTGGCAGCAAGGCGAAAAAAGGCGGCAAAGAGATCAAGCCGCTCAGGGGGGGGCTCCCGGAAGAAGCGGGCCCGGCGCCGTCGTGGTGTGCGTTGGCGCCGCTGGGTCGGGGGCCTGCTGCTGCTGGTCAGCCTCGGTGGTGGTTTTGCGCTCGGGCGAAAGGTCCGGGACCTGGATCGCACGGTGGTCGCTCGATTCGAGGGCCGGCTGTTTCGGGTGCCTTCGAGGGTCCTCTCGGCACCGACGATTCTCTACCCCGGCCTCGATTGGAAGCGGGTCGGCCTGCGCGGGACGCTCGAGCGGCTGGGTTACCGGGAGATCGGCCGAGATGCGAGTATTCCCGTGGGGCGTTTCCATTGGGGCGCACGCGGCGTGCGCCTCCATCGGCGTTCCTTCGACCATCCGAGCCGGGCGGAGCCGGCCCGGCTGGTCAAAGTTCGGTTTGCTGGAAGTACGATCGAGGAGCTGCGCGATGCGCGCACCGGCCGTGAGCTCGGCGCCCTCTTTCTGGAGCCCGAGCTGGTGGGGGCCTATTACGGGCCCGATCACGAGCAGCGCGATCTCGTGCACGCGGGAGACGTTCCCCAGCACCTGATCGAGGCGGTGCTCGCCGTCGAGGACCAACGCTTCTACCGGCACCCCGGTATCGATGTCCGGCGCATTGCCGGTGCGTTGGTCGCGAACCTCCGAGCTGGTGGAATTACCCAGGGGGGCAGTACGCTCACCCAGCAGCTGGTCAAGAATTTCTTCCTGACTCCGGCGCGAAGCTACGAACGCAAGGCCCAGGAAGCCGTGATGGCCCTGTTGCTCGAGGCCCGCTACGACAAGCCGGCGATTCTCGAGGCCTATCTGAATGAGATCTATCTCGGCCAGCGCGGTTCGACAGCCATTCACGGAGTCGGAGAAGCTTCCCGGCTGTACTTCGGGAAGTCCGTGCGCCATCTCGAGTTGCACGAATCCGCGCTGATCGCCGCGATCATCCAGAGCCCCAACGGATTGTCACCTCATCGACAGGTCGAGGGAGCCACCCGCAGACGGGATCTCGTGTTGCGGCTGATGCTCAATCAGGGCCGCATCGAGGGGGGTGCTTATCAGCTGGCCGTGTCACGGCCGCTCAAGGTCGCGATGGTCACCCCGGAGCCGAGAGAGGCGAGGTTCTTCCTCGACGCATTGCGGCGGCAACTGCCCGAATTCTACGGCGCCAATACCCTGACCACCGAGGGTCTGGAGATCTACTCGAGCCTCGATCTGCGGTTGCAACGGGCCGCCACCCAGGCGGTACGTGAGGGTCTGGCCGAGTTGGAGAAGAATCACCCCGCACTCACGAGCGGGCCAGACGAACTCCAGGCCTGCCTGGTGGCGCTTCGGCCCCAGACAGGCGAGGTGGTCGCGATGGTCGGAGGGCGGAGCTACGCCGATAGCCAATTCGATCGCTGCACCCAGGCGCGACGCCCGGCGGGCAGTGTGTTCAAGCCCTTCGTCTACGTGGCTGCCCTCGAGCCTGTAGGGGGTGCGCCTCATATTACGTTGGCGAGCCAGCTTTCCGACGCGCCGCTCAGCGTACCGACGATTTCCGGGCCATGGGAGCCGCAGAACTTCGATCGCAAGTTCCACGGCACGGTTCCGGTGCGCACCGCGATCGAACGCTCCTTCAATGTGGCTGCGGCTCGGCTCGGGCAGGAGGTAGGGGTCGCGCGCATCTCAGAGGTGGCCCATCGTCTGGGTATCGAGAGCCCGTTGCCATCGGTGCCTTCGCTGGCGATCGGTGCAGCGGACGTGTCGCCGCTCGAAATGGCGCGGGCCTATGCCACGCTGGCGAACCGCGGGGTCCGGCCGGAGATCCGCACCTTCGAGGATGTCGTCGACCCGCGGGGCGGCACCGTAGAACGGCAGGAAATCCGTTTCGAGCGCGTGCTCGATGCGGGCACCGCATTTCTCGCGACCTCGTTGATGCAAGGCGTCGTGGATCGCGGTACGGCTCGCGCACTGCGCCGTGCTGGAATCAAAGGACCCGTCGCCGGGAAGACCGGCACCAGCGACGACGAACACGACGGCTGGTTCGTTGGTTTCACGCCGGAGCTGGTGGTTGCGGTCTGGGTGGGCTTCGACCAACCGAAGAGCATGGGTCTTGCGTCGAGTAGGGTTGCGGTTCCGATTTGGGCGCGCTTCGTGCGCGAGGCGACGGGCGGGACGATCCGCGGACGTTTCGTCCCTCCGGGTGACGTGACTCGTATCGATGTGGATCCGCAAAGTGGCGCGCGGGCGCTGAACGGATGTCCGCAACGCGAGCCGGAGTATTTCCTGAGGGGAACCGAGCCCTCCCGCACCTGTCCTGAGTGGGCACGCACCCAGCCTGATGACGACCGCCGCCGAGCACGCCGCAGCCAGAGCCCCCGCACGGTGATCGAGCGATTGTTCGAGCGCTGGCTGGATCGCTTGTAGTGCGTCGTTGGATCGGTGTGCTGCTCGCAGTCGGTGGGCTGTTCGGCTGCGCAGGTGTCGCACGCACCCCGCGGGTGGAGCCGTTCCGGATCTCCCATGTCGTGGAACAGGGCGATGCAGCGCGGAGGGCCTCGACACGTCTGATCCTGGGCGGACTCGATGCAGAGGCAGGGGGAAATGTGACTCGGGGTCGATCATTGTTCGAGCGTGCGCTTCAGGTCGATCCCACCAACCCCTATGCGTTCCTCGCATTGGCACGCAGTGCCCAGCAGCGCGGTGCGGCATCCCAATGCGAGCACTTCCTCGAGCAGGCTGAGGCGTCGATGCGGCTCGAGGGCGCTCCGCCTGGTGCATTCGTGCACATCGACGGCCTGCGCGGTGTGCTGGGTTCTGCCCAGGGGCTTCAAGCTGCCGAGCGGGCCTCCCCTGCGGTCTGGGGTGACGGCAAGCTCGACGCGCGAGAGTTGCGGTGATAGGTTCCTCCGCCCGATGACCCCGAAATTGAAGGTGTTTCTGGTCGCGGTCGCGGCGAGCTTGCCGCTCGACATCGCGACCAAGCATTGGGTCGCGACGACGATTGCCTACGGGGATCGGATCCAGGTGGTCGAGGGCTTCTTCTACCTGACCCACGTGCGCAACCCAGGCGCGGCCTTCTCGATGTTCGCGACCGCACCCGAGCCCTTCAGGCGTTGGTTCTTCCTGATCGCTACGTCGATCGCGCTCGTCCTGATCGTTTCCTTCTACCGTCAGCTTGCCCCGAGGGATCGGCTTTCTGCCGTCGCACTGGGTCTCATTCTGGGTGGTGCGGTCGGAAATCTGCTCGATCGCATTCGCTTCGGGGAAGTGATCGACTTCCTGCACGTCCGACTGGGGACCGGCTATTCGTGGCCGGACTTCAACGTTGCTGATTCCGCGATCGTGGTGGGGGTGGGCTTGTTGATCCTCGAGTTGATTGCGAGCGAAGGCGCACAGCGGGGCACTCCCTCGGGGAGTGACGAAGAGGACGACACACCTCCCGGCACCGAGCTTCGACCGTAAACACAAAACGGTGTTGGTCCCCTGTCAGCGACGAGAAACTGACTCGATTCGTGCTCTGGCTTCTTGACAGGGGAACGCTGTCTCGACTACAAAGCCCGAGGCTCTCTACTCCTCCCGCTGCTCCAGCCCCCGCCCCGAGCCATTCCCCCACCGTTCCCAGGCACCCGTCGTGTGTGTGGTCGGCTAACTCGAGTGAGCGCTCTTGAAATTCTTCATCGATACCGCGAGCGTGAGCGACATCCGGGAGGCTGCCGGCATGGGGCTCCTCGACGGTGTCACCACCAACCCGAGCCTTCTCTCCAAGGAGTCCGGGAGCCCCAAGGAAATCCTCCAGGAGATCACCAAGATCGTGGAGGGTCCCGTCAGCGCGGAAGTCACAGCGCTAGATCACGACGGGATGATTGCCGAAGCCACTGAGCTCGGGAAGATCGCGGACAACATCGTGATCAAGGTCCCGATGACCCTCGAGGGGTTGAAGGCGTTGAAGACGCTTTCGTCCCAGGGGATCCAGACGAACTGCACACTGATCTTCAGTGCTCCTCAAGCGCTGATGGCGGCGAAAGCCGGGGCCACTTTCGCGTCGCCCTTCGTGGGCCGGCTCGATGATCTTGCGACCGATGGGATGGAGCTGATTCGGCAGATCTGCACGATCTACGAGAACTACGGGCTTGCGACCGAAGTGCTGGTTGCAAGCGTTCGGCATCCGATCCATGTTGTCGAGGCAGCCATGCTTGGCGCTCATGTGGTGACGATGCCGCCCAAGGTCATCGCCCAGTTGGTCAAGCATCCGTTGACCGACCGAGGTCTGGAGCAATTCCTGGCCGACTGGGAGAAAGTCAAGGACCGCTAATAGCTACAGGTTTCCGGTGCCTCGGGCACCGAACGGAGTCTCCTCCATGGCACCCCCCACCAAGTTGCCGCGGCGTCCGAAAAGCGAATACGTGATCCAGACGGTCGTCAACGCTCTTCGCCTGCTCGAAACTTTCAGCGAGACCGAAGAGTTGGGCGTGACCGAACTCTCGCGGCGCCTCTCTCTGCACAAGAACAACGTGTTCAGGCTGCTCGCCACGCTCGAGGAGCGCGGCTACATCGATCAGCTCGACGACACGGATCGCTACCAGCTCGGTTCCCGATGCCTGGAGCTGGGGCACTCCTTCTCGCGCGGCCGAAGTCTGGCGCGCCATGCCCGAGCCGAGCTCGAACGCCTGGCGGAAGCCACGGGTGAGTCCGTTCATCTGGGGGCCCTCCGCGATCTCGAGGTGAGCCATCTCGATGGGGAGCAGTCGGATCAGCTGATCTTGACCGGCCTGCGGGTCGGTCGGCGCCTGCCGCTGCACTGCACCGCGCTCGGCAAGGTGTTGCTGGCTGCAGCGGACAAGAGCATCTGGGAGCGCTTCGATCGGGAATTCGCACCGGATGGCAAGCTGACGCGCCACACCCCGATGACCATTACCGACCGGGACAAGTTCTTCGATCACCTGCAGAAGGTGGCCGGGGAGGGTTTCGCCCTCGATTCGGAAGAGTACGTCGAGGGGATGATCTGCATCGCGGCTCCCGTCTATGACGCAGCCGGGCGGACCGTCGCCGCGCTGTCGATCTCTGCCCCGTCGTTCCGCATCGACAAGGAGCAGCTGCATCAGCAGCTCATCCCGCTCGTCACGGAAGCCGCCGAGCGCCTGACCGCCCGACTCCACTAGAGCGATACGCGGAAGCGGGGACGTTCTCTCCGCATTTCCGTTTCGGACTTGCCCTTCGCCAGCCCGAAACGGAAATGCGGAGAGAACGTCCCCGCTTCCGCGTTCCCTGTTCGTTAGAATACAGGTCCCAAGTACCTGTTATTGAACAACAAATGACTGGGAGTCAACATTATGGACTTCTCGCTCAGTGACGAGCAGCTCGCCCTCCAAGAGATGGCGCGGCGTTTTGCGGAAGAGAAGATCAAGCCGGTCGCGGCAGAATATGACCAGAGCGGCGAGTTTCCACACGAGATCATGAAGGAAGCCTGGGAGCTCGGGCTCTCCTGTCTTTCGATCCCCAGCGAGTACGACGGCGTCGGTCTCGGCGTGCTCGATTCGTGTCTGGTGGTCGAGGAACTGGCCTGGGCCTGTTCGGGAATGGCGACCTCCATCATGGCCAACGATCTGGGCCTCACTCCGATCCTTGCCGGTGGAAGTGAGGAACAGAAGAAGGAGTGGCTGGGACGTTTGACCAGCACCCAGAAGTTCGAGCAGATCGCCTTCTGTCTGTCAGAGCCCAATGCGGGCTCGGACGTAGCCGGGCTGCAGCTCCTGGCCGAGAAGGACGGCGATGACTACATCCTGAACGGCACCAAGTGCTGGATCACCAACGGAGGCGTGGCCGAGCTCTACACCGTCTTTGCCACCCTCGATCGCAGCGCTCGGCACAAGGGTATCTGCGCGTTCGTGATGCCCTCCGATCTGCCCGGGATCAGCCCCGGGAAGAAGGAGGACAAGATGGGGCAGCGCGCCAGCGATACGCGGGTGATCCATTTCGACAACGTGCGGGTGCCTGCCTCCCAACTCCTGGGCGAGGAGGGGAAGGGCTTCAAGATCGCGATGAAGACCCTCGATACCACCCGGCCCTCGATCGGCTCGCTTGCATGCGGAATTGCTCGTCGCGCCCTGGATGAGAGCCTGGGGTACGCCGCGGAGCGCAAGGCATTTGGCTTCCCGATCTCGGGCTTCCAGGGCGTCCAGTTCATGCTGGCGGACATGGCCAAGGATCTGGAGGCGGCGCGCCTGCTGACCCATCAGAGCGCCTGGATGATCGACCAGGGAATGCGCGCATCCAAGTTCTCCTCCTTTGCCAAGTGCTTCTCGACCGATGCCGCGATGAAGATCACCGTCGATGCGGTGCAGGTCTTCGGTGGCAACGGCTACACGAAGGAGTATCCGGTCGAGAAGTTGATGCGCGACGCCAAGCTGATGCAGATCTACGAAGGCACGAATCAGATCCAGCGCCTGGTGATCGCCCGCGAGCTTCTCAAGGAGTAGTCCAGGAATCTCCGGGAAAGCTTCCAATACAGTGTTTTGCAAGGGGTTTTTCACCTCGAAGGGGTCGGTCGATTTTGCTACGATCACTGGCCCCGTTGCCCGGGGTCGGCCCGGTGCACCCCCCAGGGACCCACACTCCCCCCGGATCCCGAGGACTTGCCTGTGATCACCAAAGAAGAGGCGCTGCGTTACCACGCCGATGGCAGGCCGGGGAAGATCAAGCTGGTTCCGACCAAGCCAACGATCACCCAGAAGGACCTTTCCCTGGCGTACAGCCCCGGAGTGGCAGAGCCCTGCCGGGAGATCGCCAAGCATCCAGGTGATGTCTATCGCTACACCGCCAAAGGCAATCTGGTCGCGGTGATCTCGAACGGCAGCGCCGTGCTCGGGCTGGGCAACATCGGCCCGCTGGCCGCGAAGCCGGTGATGGAGGGCAAGGGGGTCCTGTTCAAGCGCTTCGCCGACATCGATGTCTTCGACATCGAGATCGACAGCGCGGATCCCCAGGAGATCATTCGAACCTGCCAGCTGATCGCGCCCACGTTCGGTGGCATCAACCTGGAAGATATCCGCGCACCGGAATGCTTCGAGATCGAGCGGGCCCTGATCGAGACCTGCGACATCCCGGTCTTTCACGACGATCAGCACGGCACCGCGCTGATCTCGGCAGCGGCCTTGCTGAACGCGCTCGAGATCCAAGGCAAGACGATCGACGCAGTGAAGGTCGTCTTCTCCGGAGCGGGTGCCGCGGGCATCGCCTGTGCCAAGCTCTATCGGGATCTCGGCGTACGCCTCGAGAACATGCTGCTGCTCGATAGCCGTGGGGTCATCTACGACGGTCGCAAAGAGGGAATCAACCCGCACAAGGCTGAATTCTCCAGGGATACCGACGCACGCACGCTGGAAGATGCGATGAAGGGCGCCGATGTCTTCGTTGGCGTTTCCCAGGCGGGCCTGGTGACCCAGGAGATGGTGAAGTCCATGGCTCGCAATCCGATCATCTTCGCGATGGCGAACCCGGATCCGGAGATCTCTCCGCCGGATGTCGAGGCCGTCCGCCAAGATGCGATCATCGCGACCGGTCGCTCGGATTTTCCGAACCAGGTGAACAATGTGCTGGGTTTCCCGTTCATCTTCCGCGGCGCCCTCGACGTGCGGGCGACTCGCATCAACGAGGAGATGAAGAGGGCTGCGGTCAATTCCCTGGCCGAGCTGGCCAAGCGCGGTGACGCGGTCCCCGATGTCGTGAAGAATGCCTACCCGGGCGAGAACTTCGACTTCGGTCCGCACTCCATCATTCCCAAGCCCTTCGATCCGCGCGTTCTGCTCTACGTGGCGCCAGCCGTCGCGATGGCGGCGATGGAAACCGGCGTGGCGCGGGAGCCCATCGATATCGCGGCCTACGAGCGGGAGCTCCGGCAGCGTCTGGGAGAAGTCGCGAGCCTCTAGCAGGGTTCCTGCAACGAAATGGACGCACCCGTGCCCAGCTACTCACTCGAGAACCCGTTCGCCAAATCCGGTGGTGGTGGCGAAGCGCGCGCTGCCAGCATGTACGACACAGCCCTGGCGTTGGGTGAAGAGCTCGAAGCCCGTCCGCGTCGCGGTGGCGGTGCTGCCCGGGTGCGGGTGCAGCACACGAAGGATCGGATGACCGTCTTCGAGCGGCTCGAGGTGTTGACCGACCGGGAGCCGAACCTGCTCTGGCACAACTGGGGCCCCGGGCTCGACGGTGCGTCGATCGTGACGGGGATCCTGGACGTGAACGGCCGAGACGTCGCGGTCTACGGCCACGATTTCACGCTGCGCGCCGGCTCGATGGATGCCACGAATGGTGACAAGCTCGCCCGCCTGATCTACATGGCGGCCGAGCGTGGAATCCCGTTGATCGGCATGAACGATTCAGCGGGGGCCTTCGTACCGGCAGGTGTGGGTGGGCTCGATGGCTACAGCGAGGCGTTCACAGCGCTTCGCAAGATCAGCGGCGTCGTTCCGAGCATCAGCTTGATGTTCGGCTACAACGCGGGAGGCGGTGCCTACCTGCCCCGCCAGGGCTCGTTCATGATCCAATGCGAGGAGACCTTCATCGGGCTGACCGGGCCAGGTGTCGTGAAGAGCGCGCTCGGCGAAGACGTGAGCGCCGATGACCTCGGTGGTCCGGGCGTACACGGAATGAATGGTGTCTGTGACATCACGACCCAGGACGAGCTGGCCTCATTGCGTACCGCGATCCGCCTGCTCGGCTACCTGCCCGACAACAACCGCTCGCTCTCGCCGTTCGTGAATACCTCCGATCCGGTCGACCGCTTCACCGCAGAGGAAGATTCTCTCTTCCGGCGCACCTTCGAGTCTCCGGCCGGAATGAGCGCGCCGCTCGACATCACGCTCTTCATCCAGCAGATCTGCGACCACGGCGAGTACTTCGAGTTGCAGCCCGAGCGGGCCCGAAACATGGTCACCGCGTTCGGAAGGATCGGCGGCTACGTGGTCGGCTTCGTCGCGAACAACTCGGCGGCTGCAAGCGGTCAGATCGACGTGGATGCCGCGCGCAAGGCCACGCGCTTCATCCGCTTCTGCAACGTCTACAACGTGCCGCTGATCTTCCTGGAGGACACGACGGGGTTCCTTCCCGGCACCGATCAAGAGAGCCGCGGGATCATCCTCGAAGGCCGTCGCCTGCTCGACTCGATCATCGATGTGCGCGTCCCCTCGATCACGTTGATCATCCGCAATGCCTTCGGTGGGGCCTATGCGGCCTACAACTCCCACTACGTGGGAGCGGACATGGTCTTTGCGATGCCCCACGCACGTATCGCGGTGATGGGTTCCGGTGGTGGAACCGAGTTCGTCTACAAGTCCGAGATGCGGGAGTTCGAAGCGGCCTACAAGAAGGCCGTGGCAGCTGGAGCGGACGAAGAGGAAGCCTGCGCTACACGCGACGCCGGCCTTGCCGGGCTGCGCGACCAATACGAGGCCGAGCTGATGAACCCGAAGGAGGCGCTCTCGCTGGGCTCCGTGTCCCGGGTCGTACTCCCCGGCACGAGCCGTCGCGTGCTCGCCAAGAACCTTGCATTCCTGATGCGCACCTATACCCCGTCCCCGATGGCCGGGCCGCAGCGCGAGTTCGAATAGGCACCCCCATGTTGGACCGCAACCAGGAGATCCGGCCTTTCCACGAGAGTGACAGCGAGTGGCTGCGCTCGTTCTCGTTGGCGCATGTGAAATGTCTCGTCGTCTGTCGGGGACCGGTTCGCAGGGAAGCCTTCGAGATCTTCGATCGCATGGATATTCGCGAATACGGGATGCTGCTTTCCGAGAAGGATTCAGTCGTCTATCCGCGCTGTCTGGCACCGGAACTGCGCGGTCTGCGCTTTCCCGCCAATGTGCACCGCGTGCCGGACTACATGGGAGTGGGCCAGGAAGAGAAGCTCGAGCGCATCGGTGAGATCATCGAGATCGCAAAGGTCCACGGCTACACCCACATCTTTGCCGGCTACGGTTTCATGGCTGAGGATTCCGAGTTCATCGAGGCCATCGAGGTGGCGGGCCTCGGATTCATCGGGCCGAGCTCGGAGGTCGTGCGACGGGCCGGAGCCAAGGACGAGGCCAAGAAACTCGCGCGCGGCCTCGGCAACGCGGTGATTCCCGGTGTGGATGACATCTCTGCCCGTGCACTCGTCAGCAAGGTCGGGGATCGGGCGGGTCTCGAGGCATTGGCAGCGGAGCACGGCCTCCCCTTCGAGTGGAACGCGGACCAGAGTTCCGAGGAGAATGCCGAGGCGCTGCTGCAGCAAGCGTATGGTGCGACCGTCGAGTTGGTGACGATCGCCGAGTTGCAGAGCATGGCCGAAAAGCTCGGTCGCGAAATCTGGAGCGACTACCCGAACCACCGCATCCGCTTCAAGCACATCGCGGGTGGTGGAGGCAAGGGTCAACGCGTCGTGCGGGTGCCCGAAGACGTCGCGGCCGCAGTGATGGATGTGCTCGCCGAGGTGAAGGTCGTCGAGCCCGGCTCGAACAGGAACTTCCTGATCGAGCTGAATATCGAGAGCACTCGTCACAACGAGATCCAACTGATCGGAAACGGCCAATGGTGCGTTTCGCTCGGCGGCCGGGACTGCTCTGTGCAGATGCACGAGCAGAAGCTGCTCGAGGTTTCGCTCACCCAGGAGCTGCTCGACGCGGAGCTGAAGGAAGCCAGCGAGCGCAGGGCCGAGATCCTGCGCGGGGACAAGGAGACCCTCGGCCGCATGGAGGACGAGGGCGCGTGCTTCGGCGAAGCGACCGGCCTCGATTCGGTTTCCACCTTCGAGTGCATCGTCGAGGGCTTCCACCACTTCTTCATGGAGATGAATACGCGTATCCAGGTGGAGCACGGCGTGACCGAGCTCGCCTATGCGCTGAAGTTCACCCATCCGGACGACCCGACTGAATCCTTCATCGTCGAGGAGCTGATCGAGGCGATGGTGCTACTCGCCGTTCACGGCCCGCGGGTGCCGAAGCCCGAGCGGCTGCCGCGTGCGGTCTCGGGCCTCGAGGTGCGCATCAACGCCACCAACGGAGCGCTGCAGCCCCACGCTGGAGGTCTGATCCGAAGCTGGACGGAGCCCTCGCTTGGCGAGATCCGCTGGGATCAGGGCATCGGCACGCCGAACCCCGATACCGGCAGCTTCGTCTGGTACAACCTGGCGGGTGCCTACGATTCAAACGTGGCCCTGGTGCTCACCGATGGTGAGACCCGGCATGACAACTACGAGCGCATGGCCGAGGTACTGCGCCGGATGGAGATCCGCGGCGAGGATGTCCAGACCAACTTGTCCGTGCACTACGGGTTGGTGCAGTGGTTCCTCGGCAAGGGCGTGATGGCCGAGCCGAACACGGGCTTCATGCAGCCCTACCTTGCGGCGGTCGGCGCACTGCAACAGGTCGTGAACGACGTCGATCTCGTGTTGGCGGGCCGCGAACTTTCGAAAGCTCAGGCGGATGACGAGGCCCGTGAAATCCTGGCCTCCAAGCAGACCTTGTTGGTGCGTCCGATCTCGGAGCTCCTGAAGGATTCCCACGCCTTGGCGGGTTTCCTCGGCCGTTTCGACGGTGAGTTGTGGCAGGTAGACGCCGACGAAGTGCGTTTCGAAGCCAACCCGGTGTACTTCCTGGATCGGCTCTATCACTACCTCGACATGGAGGAGCGCCCCGGAGCGTCGCCCTCCGAGAAGATCTGGGAGCAGGATCAGGAGATCCTCGAGGCCGCATTGGCTTTCTACGCAGAAGTCGAAGCGCGTACCGGAGCGTCGAGCTTCCAGGAGCTCGAGACGCTCTTTGGCGGCGAACCTCAGAGTGATCTATCCGGCGGGGATGCGTCGCTCTGGAACGCTTGTGTCGCATCGCACCGCGGATTCCAGGTCGGGCTCGAGCTCCTGCTGATGGTGCCTCGCATCGGCCGGCACTCCCAGTTCCTCGACATCTCGGTCGATGAGAGCCTGACTCCTTCGTTCCCCGAGCGTTTCCTCGACGCCGACGAGAGCGCGCTCTGCACGCGAGCCCTCTCGCCGCCGCCCCGAGCCAGTGCCGACGAAATCGTCACGCCCATGGGCGGCACCTACTACGCCCGCGAGGCGCCGCATCTGCCCGTACTCGTGGGTGAGGGTGATCATTTCGATGAGGGCCAGCCGCTCTTCGTGATCGAGGTGATGAAGATGTTCAACAAGGTGCTGGCGCCCTTCTCCGGCACGGTCACGAAGAACCTGATGGCCGGGCTGGATGCCACGGTCGTGGCGAAAGGCCAGGCCATCTTCAAGATCGAGCCCGACGAGCGGATTGTGGAAGAGGCGCCAGAGACGATGGCTGCCCGGGTTCGTGCATGCACGCTCTCGCTGCTGGCGCTCCAGGGCTAGCCCGAGGCATCCGATCTTCACCAAGGTTCTCGTCGCCAATCGCGGGGAGATCGCCGTCCGGGTGATTCGCGCCTGCCGCGAGCTCGGAGTGGCCAGCGTGGCTGTGTATTCGGAGGCCGACGCCACGGCGCCCTATCAGCGCCTCGCCGACCAGGCGTTTCCGTGCGGCCCCGCGCCGGCACGCGAATCCTATCTCGACGGGGAACAGATTCTCCAGATCGCGGTCGACTGCGGCGCCGAAGCCGTACACCCGGGCTATGGATTCCTGTCCGAGAATGCCGGGTTTGCTGACGCTTGCGTCGAAGCGGGCCTCGTCTTCATCGGTCCTAGCGGTGACGTGATGCGCCAAATGGGCGACAAGGTGCTTTCTCGCCAGACGATGCAGGCCGCGGGAATGCCGATCGTTCCCGGTGCCACAGAGCGCCTCGACGATGAAGCGGTCGCGGCCCGCTGCGAGGAGATTGGCTACCCGGTGATGGTGAAAGCCAGCTCCGGTGGTGGGGGCAAGGGGCTCCGACTGGTGAAGAGCGCCGACGAGCTGGCGAAAGCGCTGCCCCGCGCCCGCAGCGAATCGCAGAGTGCATTCGGGGACGATGGGCTCTACGTCGAGAAGTGGATCGAGTCCCCTCGCCACATCGAGATCCAGGTGCTCGCCGATGCCCACGGAAATGCGATTCACGCGTTCGAGCGGGAGTGCTCGATCCAACGCCGTCATCAGAAGGTGGTGGAGGAGGCGCCGGCTCCCCATATGACGGAAGAGCTGCGCACCCGGATGGGTGAGGCGGCGGTCACGGCGACCCTGGCCCTTGGCTACCAGAGTGTCGGCACCTTCGAATTCCTGGTCGACACGGACGACCGGTTCTACTTCCTCGAGATGAACACCCGGATTCAGGTCGAGCACGCGATCACCGAGGCAATCACCGGGCTTGACCTCGTGAAGGAGATGATCCGCATCGCCGCCGGTGAGCCGCTCTCGATTCGCCAGCAGGATCTCGCGATTCACGGCCACTCGATCGAGGCGCGCATCTATGCCGAGAACCCGGACAAGGGCTTCCTGCCCTCGCCCGGAACCATCGGGTGTTGGCGCGAGCCAGGGGGACCGGGCATCCGGGTGGATGCCGGAGTCGAGGCCGGAAGTCAGGTGACCATCCACTATGACCCGATGCTGGCGAAACTGGTCGTCTGGGGGCGGGACAGGGAGGAGGCCATCGCGCGGTTGGCTCGAGCCGTAGACGAGTTCGAGGTCGAGGGCATCCATACCTCGCTGGCGTTCCACAGACGTCTGGTACAGCATCCCGTCTTCCTGCAGGGTCGCTACGACACGGGTTTCATCGGCGCACATATGAAGCCGCCGAAGAAGGAAAGAACGAAGAAATGACTCATCGCCTGCTGCTCGATACCGACATCGGGTCGGACGTCGACGACGCGATTGCGATGGGCGTCCTCTTCTCCGAAGCTCGAGAGCTCGAGCTCGTTGCGGTGACTACCGTTGCTGGAAATACCGAGGGACGGGCGTGGGCAGCTGCACGTATGCTAGGTCTGGCTGGTTTCGAGGGCGTGGAGGTCTGCGTCGGTGCCGCGGAGGCCATCGCACGCAAGAACCGTTTCGCATGGCGCGACATCGAAATGAAGGACTATCCGGAGGGCCCCGACGCGGTTCGCTCCGATGAGCCCGCCGCAGAACGCATCGTGCGTGCTGCCCGCGAAACACCGGGCCTCGA
>JAAELW010000052.1 GCA_024226235.1 bacterium | reverse complement strand
GAATCCCCCGTGCCCACCGGCGCGCTGTGGAAGAACATTCCCGCGTCCTTGAGCCGCACGTACTCCGAGCTCAGATCGGTCACGTCCAGGCAGATATGGGTGAGCCCGTGGTCGTTCACGGGGCGCTGCGGGTCCCCGGGCGCAGGCGCTGGCGATTCGAACTCGAATAGCTCCAGCATCGCGTTGCCCTTCTTGAGCATGGCCATCCGGGCGGCCGAGTCCTTCAGACCGATCAGGGTGTCCACGCTCTCGACGCCCCGCGGCCAGGCCCCGTTCACCAGGACCTCGAATCCCAGCAGGTCGCGGTAGAACGCAATCGCGCGGTCGATATCCGGCGTCGAGATAGCAGTGTGATGAATTCCTCGAATCACGGCAGACCTCCCTTTGGACGACGTACGGGCGCAGTCCGCTCGCGGCCCTCGCGAATGGTACCAGAGCCGTGTGCCGTCCCGTCCCGGCCCAGGGCGCGGACCGATCCTCCGCTTACCAACCCGAACTCAACGG
>JAAELW010000051.1 GCA_024226235.1 bacterium | reverse complement strand
GTTCAGATCGGTGACGGCGAGGTCGCGCAACAGCCATTGGAGCCTGCCCAGGGACGTGCGGCTTCGTCGCATCAGGAAGTAGTCGCGGCCGTTGCTCCGGGGATCGGAGCCGTCCTGGGTCGAGAAGAAGGCGTTTTCGTTGACGAGGCTATAGCGTCCGCCGCCGAGCTGGCGGATCTCACGCTTGTCGACGCCCGGTGCCGGAAGAGGTCTTCCGTTCTCGAACAGAACGAAGAAATCAGAGAGGTCTCGGTCGCGATCGGCCTGTCGGCTGATGAAACGGACCTGGTAGGCGAAGCCCTGATTGTGGCGGATCGCATCGCTTGCCAGCGGAAGGATCGGGCTGCGATCGAGCAGTGGCAGTGCGAAGCGCAAGCGCCCATTGCGACGTAGCCAGCCGAGGCCCCGTAGCCCACCTCGAACGAGCCACTCTCGCAAGCTGTTGGAGGCCCGAAGCAATCTTCGGGCGCGCCGCAGTCCCGGGGTCATTTCGAAGGTGGCCCAGGCCTGGCCATCTCGACAGATGAGCTGCGGGCTATCGCGGCGATCCAACAGGTTGACCAGTCCGATACCCAGCGGCGCAGAGGCATCCTGTCCGTAGAGCAGCACCCTCGAAGGTCGGGTCTCCGTTGCGAGGAGGTCTTCCGGAATGGTCTGGGTCGGATCTTCCCAATCCCAGCGAACGACGGGCCGTTCATCACTCGAAGCCAGTGGCAGTGGGGTGACGATTCGGGTTCCCGCCGGTAACCCCCGGACCCAGGTCGGAATCTCGTCGTGGCAGAAGAAGGCCAGGCCGGTGCTGCTGCTCCGCAGCTCCTCCAGTAACGCCAACGTCGAGGGGACCTCCTTGGTCGTGTCCTCGATTTCCGCCAGGCCCACGCCCCCGTGATCGAGTTCCGGAAGGTCGGACGGATGCGTGCGCAGGAAGCTGTCCAGGACGACCATCGCCGCCATCCGATAAACGGTGGTTCCCGAACCCTCTTCTTGCTGTTTGCGGAAACGTTCCAGCCGTGTGGCTCCGAGGCAGCGCATCAACGGGCCCTCGCGGGCACCCACGGCCTCGAGTTGCTCGACGAAACCCTCACCGGCCCAGGCGGGGCTCATCGGGAGCCCGAAACCCTTTTTGGGAGCCGAGGCGACGGCCGGGGGCAAGTACCGCGATGCCACTCGTCTGAGCACGAGCTTGCTGGTTTCTCCCTCGATCAGCACGCGCTCCGGCAGGGCCTCCGCGAAGCGTGCAACTTCCCGGGTCAGAAACGGCGTTCGGACCTCCAGTGCGTGCTGCATGCTCATCCGGTCGACCTTGGCGAGCACTGCACCGGGCAGGTAGTGACGGACATCGCTTGCACGCATCCGGGCGAGCGGCGGTGTGTCGTCCGCGTCGAGTTCTGCACGGTAGGCGGCCAGCGCGCTGGCTGTGCCCCCAGGCATGAAGCCCAACAGCTCACGAATCGATCCCTCGGAGCAGAGCAGGATCCGATCGCCGAAGAGCCGCGCGAGGGCACCGCCTGCGGCTTCGAGGGCTGGCCCGTCCCTCAGGGTTGCCAGATACCGGCCATAGCCGCCGAAGAGTTCGTCCCCGCCGTCTCCAGATACCGCGACGGTCACCTCTTCTCGCGTGAATTGGCTGAGCAGGTAGGTCGGAAGGCAGGATGTATCGGCGTTGGGTTCATCCAGCCAGCCACCGAGTTCTGCGAAGCGCTGTACCTCGGTCGGTGGCACGATCCGTTCGCGATGCTCCGTCCCCAGGTGCTTCGCGATCGCGGCGGCCAGCTCGTGCTCGCTGTCCGGGCTGTCACGGAAGCCGATCGAGAACGTCTTTACCGGTAGTCCCAGTTTCCGGGTGATCAACGCCACGATCGTCGAGGAGTCGATTCCGCCGGAGAGGAATGCGCCGAGGGGGACATCCGCGATCAGGCGGCGGCGGATGCTCTCGACCAACAGATCTTCGAGTTCATCCGCATAGTCGTCGAGGCTGCGGCCCTCGTCCGGGGTGTGACCGGGGCGAAAGCTGAAATGGCGACGCGTTTCTTGACGACCCTCCCGGCTGACCCGGAGCCAGCTGCCTGGCTCGAGTTTGCAGGTGCCCTTGTAGAAGGATCGCGGAGCATCGACGTACTGGAAGCAAAGGAGCTCGGCCAGAGCCGAGAGCTCGACCGTGGCGTCGAAGCCGGGGACACAGCGCAGCGCTTCGAGCTCCGAGGCGAATGCGAAGCCCTCGGGTGTACTGAGAGTGTAGAGAGGCTTCTCACCAAACGGGTCGCGGGCGAGCAGGAGCTCTCCGGTCGTGTTGGAATAGCGTCCGAAACCGTACATCCCGTCGAGTTGCTCGAAGGCCTCTACGCCGAATTCATCCAGGGCGGCGAGGAGTACCTCGGTATCGCTCTGGGTCCTGAATTGGTGCCCCTTCGTCTCGAGCTGGCTGCGGATCTCGCGGTAGTTGTAGATCTCGCCGTTGTAGGAAATGCAATGCCGCGCGCCCGAACTCTCCATCGGCTGATGCCCGGCCGACGAGGTGTCGATGACGCTCAAGCGGCGATGGGCCAGTGCGCACCGACCATCCGGCGAGAGCCACACGCCCTCGTCGTCCGGGCCTCGATGCTGCTGGGCGCGGGCCATGCGCAGCGCGATCTCGCGCAGCTCGTCGGCGCCGAGATCGGCGGCGAAGCGCACGTAGCCCGCGATCCCACACATGCCTCGAGCCCTCCTGCGGGGGATGATGGCCGTTCGGTCGGCGCAGGGAAAGGCCACGGTGGGGGGTGCTGCATTCGGAGCCTCCTGGCTCGCGCAGCGTCTCAACGCCGCTAGACTCGAACTCTTCCGAGGGCGCACTTGGGGCCCTCCCGAAAGGAACGCGACGCGGACGGATGGGGACCCGCCGGTCATCTGTGGTCCACTTGACCTCTCAGGCCTTTGCGCCGAGCAGCCACCCCGGCGTGTTCCGGATGGTGCGCGGGCTCGCAGGGCGTGGCACCCAGGTGGTGCTGTGCACGAAGCGACCCGGTTATGCAGACGTGCCGTTGACGGGGCCGCAGCGGGAGGCCTTGGCGAATGAGGGGATTTTCGTACACGCGATCGAACTGGTGACGCTGCGGAAGGCCTTTCCGCCACGCCAACTTCTGGCTGCCATCCGGGGAGCCTACGGCCGGCCCCGTGCGATCGTGGCCCATCTGGGGAAGAACGCATTTCGTGGTCTCGCCCTCGGGGCCGTTGCGGACGCCCCTGTTCTCGGTGTGTTCCACGGTGAGGATGCGAACCTGGAAATCCGGGACCCTCGTTATCGCGAGCGCTTCGAGCGTTGGTTCGCCTCGCCCGGGGCCGTGGCCCTTGGCGTCGCGGAACATCTGACGGGGAAGCTCGTGGCCGCTGGATTTCCGGCGGAGCGCGCTTTCACCCAACACCTCGGACTCGATCCGGCCGACCATCGGCCGAAGCCTGCGTACGAAGGGCAGGGCCCGCTGCGGTTTGCGTTGAGTGGCCGGTTGATGAAGGTGAAGGGCCACGAGGTGGCCATCCAGGCGCTTGCATTGGCCAGGCGGGAAATCCCCGGGAGTGAACTCCACCTGTACGGGGAAGGCCCGCTGGAAGGGCCGCTCCGGGACAAGGTGCGCGAGTTGGGATTGGAAGAGGCCGTGTGTTTTCACGGGATCGTTCCTGTCGAGGTGCTCAGGGAGGAACTCGAGGCCTGCGATGCCCTGTTGCAGCCGAGTGAAGCGGATGGTGAAGGCCGCGAGGAAGGAGTTCCGAATAGCATCCTCGAGGCGATGGCCATGGGTCTCCCCGTCGTGGCGACCCGCCACGGCGGAATTCCCGAGGCCGTGATCGAGGGCAAGACCGGCCGCCTCGTTCCCGAGCATGCCGTGCAGGAGCTGGCTGCGGCGATGGTCGAGCTGGCGGATCCGAAGCTGCGGGAGCGTTTCGGATTGGCCGGGCGGGCGCGGATCGAAGTGGACTACGACCAGGCGAGGCAAGGTGAAGCACTCGCCGATCGGGTCGAAGCCGCGGGTCGCGGCTATGCGTCGATACCGCGCAGCGAGCGGAAGGTCGCCTGGCGACGCGCTCTCGAAGGCTACGCCGAGCTTCCCGAGGCTATCGGGCGTCGAGAGCGACTGCGCTGGCCCGTGCGCCTGCTGATCAGCGGCTGGCGGGGGGAGCTTCCGTGAGCGGACCGCCCGAGCACGGTGTGGTGCTGCATGCGAAGTTCGCGGCCTACCTGGGCTGGAGCCAGCCCTTCCTGCATCGCCTGATCGCGGGCCTCGAGCCTGAGGTGCCGGGCGCGGTGCTCTGCAATCGTCGGGAGAACCGGGAGCGCTTTCCGCTACCTCGCTAT
>JAAELW010000050.1 GCA_024226235.1 bacterium | reverse complement strand
TCGCCGGAGATCTTCCGGGCCGTGGGGGAGCTGATTGCGGAGGAGCTGGTGCGTGTGCGCCCCCAGCGATTCGTGCTGCGCGACTGAGCGCCAGCCCGGGCGAAACGCAGCGGCGCGGTGGCCGCATCGAGTTCCGTGGTCTCTTGGTACTGGCCGTCGCTTCCGTGCGGCACCTACTGACGCGGTGACTTCCACATGTTCCCCTCCGGCAATCTGGTGTGCCGATGGGTGTGCCAACCAGGCCACACGCACCGAAGCACAGCAGAACACAGCGACACTTAGCCAAACAACGCTCTCAGCAATGGCATTCAAGAGGTCAGGGGTTCGACTCCCCTCAGCTCCACCAGGAATTGCGAGGCCCGGCGGCAACCCGCCCCGGGCCTCGTTTCTTTTGCGGTCCACCTTCGCGTCTGGGCGGCGCCCTCAGAGTCCGTCCTTCAGTAGGAGCTCCAAGGCCGGAGACAGCTCTGAGACTGCCAGCCCCAGACCAGGGTGGAGTTGCCGTCGAGTTCGACCTGGACCGGTTCACCGGCCGACAGCTGGACGTCCGTCCGCAAGCTCATCCCGGAGCGGGAGAGATCGCGGAGAACTGCCGGAATGCGCTCTCCCCGCCAGAGGATCTGAACCGAGAAACCAGATTCCCGGCGGTCGGCTTCGCGCCGTTCGAGGGCCTCGGGCCATGCCTCACGTGCGAAATCACACCTCTCGATGGGGGCCGACTCCTGCGAAAAGGGAGCGGACTCGGGAAACTGGGAATCTTCGGGGCTCCGATCCATCACATGCCTCCACTCCCCGACGTGAGATGGCGGGGACACCAGTGAGTGCCACGCCGAGCAGCAAAGTGACTCCTTGACGACGGTTTCGCTCCGCCTTCGCGTCCGAGCCGATCCCAGCCGTTGAAAACGACGCCAACCAGGCCCGGGTTCTGAGGGCCAGATCCCGGGTTTCGAACGGCTTCCTGGCGATTCCGGGAGCCGAAACGGAACCCTTCGGGAATCTTGCGAAAAAGAGTCGGCGCCTGTTGCCAATGCGAACTTCTCTGCTATCATTTGTTCACTGCATCGCGAAACGGAGCCCGCCTACCGGCGGGCTTTTTCTATTCTGTCCCTGTTCGCGATCCCTTCGCCTGGCTGCATTGCCGCTCTGAGCCACCAAACGCTGGCTCTGGCCGCAGCGCCGGCGAATCCCCCCGGGGCCCATGATTGTCCGCTTTCAATGCCCGGAATGGCTGGAAGCATCAGGAAGCCGATGGACCAGGAAGAGCCGCGAATGCTCGGAGTGATCGAGGCGATCGCCGCGGTCCGAGACCAATGCCCGCATGCCCATGTCCGGCAGCACGCTCGCCGGGCCCTCGAAGTGGTCCAGGCCGGTGGTGGCGGCGTACTGAAAGAACAGGCCTACCTGGTTCTCGCCACGTTGGCAGGATGGCGTGGTGAACGCGCCGACCAGGTAAGACGCTCTCTGCAGCAATTCATCGAATCCGGGAGCGGATGAGGCCAACGGGCCGGTCCATTTTCACGCTGCCCTTCCGGGCTTGGGCGATACTCTCCGAGCACACGGATTCGAGGCAGAAATGAAATACGGAATCACGATCTTTCCGACTGACTATTCGATCAGCCCGGCGGATCTCGCGGTTGCAGCCGAGGAGCGCGGGTTCGACTCGATGTGGTTCGCGGAGCACTCGCATATCCCTGTCTCGCGCAAGTCGCCGTGGCCGGGCGGCGCCGATCTGCCGAAGATGTACTACGACACGTACGACCCCTTCGTCGCGCTGGCGTCGGCCGCTTCGGTGACGACGAGGATCGAACTGGCGACCGGTATCTGCCTCATCGTGCAGCGCGATCCGATCCACACCGCGAAAGAGGTCGCTTCGCTAGATCAGCTGTCGAACGGCCGCGTGCTCTTCGGTGTCGGTGCTGGCTGGAATGCCGAAGAGATGGAGGACCACGGCACCGACTTCAAGCGTCGCTTCAAGTTGATGCGCGAGCGCATCGAAGCCATGCAGGCGATCTGGACGCAGAACGAAGCGGAGTACCACGGCGAGTTCGTAGATTTCGATGCGATGTTCGCCTGGCCGAAGCCGATTCGAAAGCCCCATCCACCGATCCACGTGGGCGGCGGTTTTCCCGGAGGTGCAAGGCGAGCGATCCGCTACGGCGACGGCTGGATGCCGATCTTCGGCCGGGACGACATCACCGAGCACCTGCCGGAATTCCGCGAGATGGCGGTGGAAGCAGGGCGCGATCCGACCTCACTCGAGGTCTCGATATTCGGTTGCACACCAGATCTCGCGGCACTGAACAAATTCCGAGATGCCGGGATCACGCGCTGCGTGTTCGGCCTGCCGCCCGCAGAGCGCGAGAAGGTCCTGCCGATCCTCGACCACATCGTCGAAGTCAGGGACTCGGTCGAATCATGAAGGTTCCGTGGGTCACGATCGACACGAACTTCGCCTTCGGCAGCGGCTGAGCGGAGGACGGAGCCGCGCGCGTCGATCCCGTCGCCCATCGGGTCGAATTGACCGTCACGGAGCTGGCCCTGGCCCCTCTGGTCCGCGCTCCTCTGTCCGGGCACACTGGCGCGCAAAGTCCCCTCGGCAGATCGCTCGGGGCCTCGCGCCATCGCCGCTTCCAGGATCAGCGGATCGCCGAAGACCCGGGTTACCGGACGGAGCTGGCTCTCGAAGCCGAGTTCCTGCACCAGGGCTGGACGGTCCTGCTGCGCGGGCGCGCAGACGGCGTTCAGGGCCTGACAGAAGACGACACCACACCGATCGTCATCGAAGAGCTGAAGACCGGAATCGGCAAGCTCGACCCCACCCAGAAACGCGCCGAAGCCTATGCGCTCCAGGCCGCGACTTACGCGTGGATGCTGACCCGCACGACCCCTCGTGACGTGGAGACCCGAATCCTGTGGTGGCCCCTCGATCATTCGTCTCCTTCCCCGATTCCGGTGCGGTGGAACCTGGACGAAATCGAAGCGCGCATTCGCGCCCGACTGGATCTCGTCTTCGAAGAGATCTGGAATGCCGCCCTGCGCAATGCGCGAATGCAAGCCGCAGCGGTCAACCTGCGTCCGCCGCATCAGCGTTGGCGCCCTGCGCAGGAAGAAATCGTGGAAGCCGTCGAGCACGCTCTCGATGCCGGCGAGCACTTGTTGCTTCAAGCTCCGACTGGCGCCGGGAAGACCGGTGCCACGTTGCTGCCGGTCGCAAAGGCAGCCCTGCGGGAGGGTCGACGGGTCTTCTTCCTGACCAGCCGCCGCACCCAGCAGCGCCTGCCATTGCAGACGCTCGCAAGAATGGCCCCGCCGGGGATCCCCTTCGCCGTGCAACTGCGAGCCAAGCGTGACCTTTGCGCAACCGGTGCCGGGTGGTGCCACGAGTCGGCATGCGCGCTGGCCTCCGATCCGGGCCCGCGCGGGAGCCGGGTGCTTTCGGAGCTCCTCGAAGAAGGCGTGCTCGATGGAGCCCGCGTGCTCGCTCGAGGAAAAGATGAAGCCATCTGCCCCTACGCCCTTGCCCACACCGTCGGCCTGCAGGTGCCCTTCAGCCTGGCCGACGTCCACCATCTGATACACCCGCATCCCCTACGCGGACGAAACGGCGAAGACGTGTTCGAAGGAGCAATCGTCGTGGTGGACGAAATCCACAATCTGTTGGATCGCGCCCGGGAGGCCGGTAGCACCGACCTCGACGCCCCTCTGGTCCGGGCCGCACTCGAGCGCGCAGCCCTGGGCGGCGATCCACACCACCGGGCGGAGCGCGAGCTGGCGGAACGGACACTCGACTTGTTGGAAACGACTGCCGCTGAAGCTGGGATCACGACACTTGGCGACCAACCCTTGTCGGTACCCCAACCTGGCGACCAACCCGTGTGGGTGCCCCACGGACTTCCGTGCGAAGATCTCGCCGAGCTGGCGGAAGCCTTCGAGCCCCTGATGGTCGAAGGCCTGATCCGGGGTGGAGCGCATCCAGCCGCCGGACCCGAACCCTTCACAGAGCTGGCGCAGCGCGTGGCCCAGCTGGCCGACGAACGCTGGACGGGCGTCGACAGCCACGCATCCCTGGTCGGCTGGGTGGGCGGGCAGCCGGCGCTGCGCCGGCTCGAACTCGATCCCTCGCCACGGCTCCGCCGCCGCTTTGCAGGGCTCCACGCGTTGATCGGACTCACGGCTACCCTGGAGCCGGCGGCCCTCCATCGCGACGGCTTGGGGCTGGACCCGGATCGCACGAATGTGGTGCATGTCCGCACTGCCGAAGCGAGCGACCGGCAGCGTGTCGTGATCGATCCAGGGGTCGACACCACCTACAGAGCCCGAGCCCGCCAGCTTCCCGCGATCGCTCGGCGGCTCGTCGCTTTCGCGGAGGCGGTGCCCGGCAATACGCTCGCCGTCCTCCCAAGTCACGAGGTACTTGAGCAGATTCGCAGCGCCCTGCCCTGCTACACCGGCTGGCTCGAAGCGCAATCGCCGCGCGATGGCGATGCAGAGCGAACCGCACGGTTGGCGCTCCTCGACGAGCGGCGCGATGTCCTGTTGCTTGCCGTCGCCGGCGGCCTCTACACCGAAGGAGTCGACTATCCGGGCGACCGGCTCCACGCCGTCGCCGTGGTCGGGCCGTGCCTTCCGCCACCCACTCCCGAGCGACAGCTGCTCGCCGAACATCTCGAAACCCGGCTAGGCGATGGACGAGACGCGGCCTTCGCGGTGCCGGGCATGATCCGCGTCGTACAGGCGGTGGGGCGACTGCTGCGAACACCGGACGATCGAGGCGTGGCCCTGCTGTTGGGCCGCCGCTTCCTGCGCGAACCCTACCGGGGCCTGCTTCCGGAGGCATGGCTCCGCGGTGGGGAACCCGAAGATCTGGTGGCGGACCCGCCGGAAACGGCGCGAGCATTCTTCGCTCCACGACCCGGAAGATGATGTCGCGGAACGATTGCGCAGGCGACCGAGCCCAGGCCTCTCGCTCCGAACCGCATCGGGTCTAGGCGTCCTGACTCTCGGCCTCGAGGGATGCGGGATCGACCACCACCCGATTCCGACCGCCCGCCTTTGCCGCGTACAGCGCTCGATCCGCGGCCGATACCAGTGCTTCTCCGGTGGCCATGGATTCCTGGTAGCTGGCCACGCCGAGGCTCACGGTCACTGGGATCACCCGACCGTCCTCCGCCTGGACCTCGAGCTGCTCCACTCCCGCCCGGCAGCGTTCGGCCATCACCTCGGCGCCCGATGCCGGCCCGCCGAGAAGCAGCAGGAACTCCTCGCCGCCGAACCGGCCACCCTCGTCTGTCACGCGCAGCCGCTGTGTCAGGACATCACTGACCGCACGAATGACTGCGTCTCCGGATGCGTGACCATGCTCATCGTTGACGGCCTTGAAGTGGTCGATGTCGATCATCACTGCGGAGAGCGGGTTGCCGGTTCGCTTCGCCCGACGGAATTCGCGATCGAGGGTCTCGTTGAGATATCGGCGATTCGGAAGCCCGGACAGAGGATCTGTCGTGGAGATCTGTTCGAGCAGCTTGTTCTTGTCCATCAGCTCTTCCTGCAGCCGCATCAACTCGAGGTGGAG
>JAAELW010000049.1 GCA_024226235.1 bacterium | reverse complement strand
TGAACGGCGCTACAGCAGATCCCTGGGTCAGTACGATCAACGCCGAGAGCAGGACCATGGTGATCAGAATCGGGCCAGGCCACCATTTCTTGCGGACGCGCATGAACTCCCAGAGCTCGGCGAGGATGGACATCATGATTGAATCTCCTGAGGGTGGATGCTCAGTCGAGCGCGTAGCGATCGCGCCAGTCGAAGTCTTCGACGAGCTCTGGCTGGTCCTCTTTCAAGAGGATCTGATTGCCGAGCACGAGCACATCCATTTGGGTTCGCATGAAACAGAGATACGCATCCTCCGGTGTGCATACGATCGGCTCACCGCGGACGTTGAATGAGGTATTGATGACCACCGGGCAGCCGGTGCGCTCGTCGAAGGCGCGGATCAGATCGTAGAACTCCGAGTGGCTATCCCGCGTCACGGTCTGAAGCCTGGCCGAGCCATCTACGTGGGTGATGGCCGGGGCGTTCACGCCCTCTTTCACCTGGCAGACGAGCAGCATGTAGGGGCTCTCGCGGTCGATCTCGAACCACTGGTCGGCCTTCTCGGCCAGCACCGCCGGAGCGAAGGGCCGGAAGCTCTCGCGGAACTTGATCTTCAGGTTCACGCGCTTCCAGTTTTCCTCGTTGCGCGCATCGGCCAGGATCGAGCGGCTGCCGAGGGAGCGCGGCCCCCACTCCATCCGGCCCTGGAACCAGCCGATCACCTTCTGCTCTTCCAGATGCCGAGCGGTCTCCCGGATCATCTCGTCGCGCGGGTAGGCCCGGCAGGGCGCCTCGCGCAGCTCGAGGAACTTTCGGATTTCCTCGTCCGAATACTGGGGCCCCCAGTAGGCGTGCTCCATCTGCAGCTTGCGGGGGCGGTTCATCACGCAGTGCTCGGCGAACAGCGCCGCACCGAGTGCGCCACCCGCATCGCCGGCGGCGGGCTGGACCCATAGGTTCTCGAATGGGCCCTCGCGGATCAGCCGGCCATTGGCGACGCAATTGAGCGCGACCCCGCCGGCCATGCAGAGGTTCTTCATTCCGGTCTTCGCGTGCAGGTCGCGGGCAATTCGCAGGACCACCTCTTCAGTGACTTTCTGGACGCTGGCGGCCATGTCCCAATGGAATTCCTGCATCTCTGATTCGCCTTCGCGGCGGGGCTGGCCAAACAGCTTCTCGAAGCGCTTGTTGGTCATCGTGAGCCCGTAGTCGTACGCGAAGTACTTCATGTTCAGCTTGAACGAGCCATCGTCGCGCAGATCGACCAGGTGATCGAAGATCGTCTCGACATACCTGGGCTTTCCGTATGGCGCCGCACCCATCACCTTGTACTCGGCGGAGTTGACCTTGAAGCCCAGATAGTAGGTGAAGGCGCTGTACAGCAGCCCCAGCGAGTGGGGAAAACGCACCTCGTGGATCAGCTCGAACTTGTTGCCGCGGCCCACGCCCTGGGTGGTCGTGGCCCACTCGCCTACGCCGTCGATCGTCAGGATCGCCGCCTCTTCGAACGGCGACGGGAGGAACGCGGACGCGGCATGGCTCTGGTGGTGCTCGGCGAAGAGCAGCTCTCCTTCGAAACCCAGCTCTGTTTCGAGCGCCTTTCGGACGTTCAGCTTCTCCTTCAACCAGAGCGGCATGGCTTTGGCAAAGGAAGGCAACGAGCGGGGGAAGGTCGCCAGGTAGGTCATCAGGATGCGTTCGAACTTCACGAACGGCTTGTCGTAGAAGACCAGGGTATCGACGTCCGCCAGCCGGATGCCCGCTTCCTCCAGGCAGTACGCCACGGCGTGCTTCGGGATACCTGCGTCGTGGCGCTTTCGGGAGAAGCGCTCTTCATGGGCCGCGGCCACGAGCTCGCCATCGCGCAGCAGTGCTGCGGCGCTGTCGTGGTAGAAGCAGGAGATGCCGAGGACGTTCATGACGGCTCCGTCCGGGTTCAGAACATGCGCCGCGCGCGCTCGAGGTCCGGCGCGGTGACGGTGTCCGCGTCGTTCCAGGCGCTGCCGGAGGCTCTGAGACCGCGTTTGTGCAGCAGGTCGCGACGTGCGACGCCCACAGCAATGGCCATCGGGCCAATCACCGCGGTGTAGACCAGGAAGAGGATGACGAGCGTCTGGGCCTCGCCGAAGCGGGCCGCGACTTCGAGCCAGCCCAGATAGAGCCGGCGAAAGAATCCCGACGTTCCGCCCCTTTCGAGTTCCGTGGTGCTCATCGGGCGTTCAGGTCCGCAGCCAACTGGTCGACAATCCGTGCGGCGGCTCCGCCGTCCCATAGATCCGGAATCCGCCCCTGCTTGGCTCTGCCGTCCAGGATCTTGCGCACCTCGGTACGGATCGTACCCGGGTCGCGCCCGACGATCTGGTTCGTGCCCTGGGTGATGGTCACGGGTCGTTCGGTGTTCTCGCGCAGGGTCAGGCACGGAACGCCGAGCACCGTGGTCTCTTCCTGCACGCCACCGGAATCGGTCAGCACGAAGCGGGCATCGGCCATCAGGCGCAGGAAGTCCAGGTATCCGAGCGGATCGATCATCTGGATGGCCGGCGGGCGATCACCGAGCTGGCGTTCCACTGCGGCTCGGGTGCGCGGATGGATCGGAAACACGACGGGCATCTCCGAATGGATTTCCTCGAACACGGCGAAGAGTGCTGCAAGCTGCGCGGGATCGTCCACATTGCTCGGCCGGTGGAGGGTCAGCGCCGCGTAGCCGCCCTCCTCGAGCCCGAGCCGGTCGAGCACATCGCTCTCCCGGGCCTTCTCCCGGTTCGAGAGCAGCGTATCGATCATCACGTTTCCGACCAGGTGGATTCTGCCCTCATCCACTCCTTCGCGCAGCAGGTTCTCTCGGCCCGAAGGCTCGGTGACGAAGAGCCAATCCGAGATCGAGTCGGTCAGGATCCGGTTGATCTCCTCGGGCATCTCCCGGTCGAACGAGCGAAGCCCGGCTTCGACGTGGGCGATCGGAACACCGAGCTTGGATGCCGCCAACGTGGCTGCGAGGGTCGAGTTGACGTCGCCCACCACGACCAGGCCCCCCGGCTGCCGTTCGATGAGCACCGGTTCGACCCGCCGAAGCACATCTGCTGTCATCTCGGCATGGGTACCTGAGCCCACGCCCAGGTTCAGATCCGGTTCGGCGATCCCCAGGTCCCGGAAGAAGCCCGTGGACATGGCCTCGTCATAGTGCTGGCCCGTATGGATCAGGAAGACCCGGAAACCCGGACGCTTCTCCAGCTCCAGCAGGATCGGGGCCACCTTCATGAAATTCGGCCTGGCCCCGGCCACGACTACCAGTTCGATTTGCTCGTCCGTCATTGCCTCGGCCACGCAACCTGATCCCCCTGGGGGAAATTCATGCGTATTGATCCCGATTTCGGGGTGAAATCGCAGCAAGATTGAAAACCACTTGATGCCAGCTGCGAAACCAGGGAAGATCCGTTCCTTCGGTACCCAAGTTTTTCCATCGAAGGAACGGTCTTTCTCATAGATTCTTGGGTCCGTCCCATGGGTGGCCGACAAGCCTCGAAAGGTAGCGATTCTGGTCTTGTTTTTGGATCAGGGCGCAACCTACATGCCCTTCCGGGACACATATGCACACCGACTCGCCATTGGACGGAGCCGGAGTAACTCTATTGACTGAAACCTTCCGCGTACTCGTGATCGACGACGATCCTGGAATCCGGGAATACCTGGATGCCTTGCTCGAACGCCACGGGTACGAGGTTTTCACGGCCGGCAGTGGCGAGGAAGCCCTGGACGGTTTGAGCAAGACCCGGCCGGACCTCGTGACCCTCGATGTCGTGCTGGATGGGATGGATGGCATCGAGACGCTGCGCCGCCTGAAGAAGCGCCTGCCCGACGTGCCGGTCGTCATGCTTTCGGGGCACGGTCACGCCCGCACGATCGTCGAGGCCATGCAGCTCGGCGCGTCGGATTTCCTGCGCAAACCCTTCGAAGTGGAAGAGCTGGAGCTCGCCTTCCAGAAGGCCCTCGAGCATCGGGCGCTCCAGCGGGAGGTCGAGGAGCTGCGAGGCCAGGCCGCCAAGCGCGGCACCGAGATGATCCTTTCGGACGACGATGACAAGATGCGCGCCGTCCGAGAGGTCGTCGAACAGGTCGCCGATACGGATATCACCGTGCTGATCCGCGGTGAGAGCGGAACCGGCAAGGAAGTGGTAGCCCGCAACCTGCACGAGCAATCCGATCGCCGCGGAAACCCCTTCGTGAAGGTGAATTGCGCCGCGTTGCCTTCGGAACTGCTGGAGAGCGAGCTCTTCGGCTTCGAGAAGGGGGCCTTTACCGGCGCCCAGAAACGCAAGCTCGGCAAGTTCGAGTACGCGAACCACGGCACCATCTTCCTGGACGAGATCGGCGAGATGAGTCCGGCCCTCCAGGCCAAGCTGTTGCAGGTGCTCCAGGATGGCGAGTTCTCCCGGCTCGGTGGTGAGAGCGACGTGCAGGTGGATACCCGGATCCTGGCCGCCACGAACCGGAACCTCGAAGAGGCTGTGGCCAGCGGCGAATTCCGAGAGGATCTCTACTACCGGCTGAACGTCGTCACCGTGCCCATGCCCCCGCTTCGCGAGCGCAAGGGCAGTGTGCCGCTGCTCGTCGACCATTTCCTCCGCAAGTTCACCGCCGAGTACAACAAGGAGTCGCGGGCGCTCTCCCCGGAGACGATGCAGCGTTTCACTGAGTACTCCTGGCCCGGCAATGTCCGGGAGCTCGAGAACATGGTGCGCCGGATGATCGTCCTCGGCAGCGAAGAGGCCGTGACCCAGGAAATGGCCCAGCGCACCGAGTCCGAGGACGGCGAGGATGCGGGAGACACGGGCTTCCTGGATCTCGAGGCCCTGGGCGCTGAGCTGGCCAACGGCAATGGTGTGGACCTGAAGGCGATCGCAAAGAGCGCCGCTCGGGCCGCGGAGAAGCGGGTGATCGCGAAGGTCCTGACCGAGACCCGCTGGAACCGCAAGGAAGCCGCGGAACGCTTACAAATCAGCTACAAGGCGCTGCTCTACAAGATGAAGGAGAACGGACTGGCGGAAGCCCGCTAGGCCGCCACCCGTCCGAGGAGACCATGCATCGAATCCCCAAGCTCGCTCTTGTTTCGCTTGTTCTCGGAGCGTTGCTCGCCTGTGTCACCACCGACCGGCCGCTCCCCCCGCCCGAGGAGGCACCCCTCAGCCGAAGCGAGTACGTGATCGGCCTGGGGGATCAGCTGCAGATCACCGTCTGGCGGAACGAGGAGCTAAGCGGGGTTCGCCTCGTACGCACGGATGGGATGATTTCCGTGCCGCTGGTGGATGACATCCGGGCGGAGGGTCTGACGCCCCATCAGCTGAAGGATGCGATCACCGAGAAGCTGGACGAGTACATCTCCGCACCGGATGTCACGGTCGCCGTAGTCCAGGCCACCAGTAAGCAGGTCTACATCCTGGGCGAAGTTCTCCAGTCGGGGCCGGTACCGGTCCTCCAGGATCTGCGCGTGACGGATGC
>JAAELW010000048.1 GCA_024226235.1 bacterium | reverse complement strand
GCCAACTCCTGGAATAGGGCTTCGACTTGGGCTTCGGTGTCGGCGAGCGTGCCGCTGTTGTCGATGATGTGGTCGGCCAGGGGGCGTTTCTGCTCGATCGGCATCTGGGCGCTGAGCCGCTCCCGGGCATGTTCGGGGGTTGCGTGGTCGCGCTCGATCTGGCGAGCGATCTGTTGCTCTTCGCGGGCGTAGACGAGGATCACGCCATCGAGTCCGTAGGGACTCGCGCCGCGGCTTTCGAAGAGCAACGGGATGTCGACGACCACCCAGGGTGCGTCGCTGCGCCTTGCTTGCTCGATCTGCCGCAACAGCTCGGCGACGATCGGTGGGCCGGTGATCATGCCGAGCCGCGCGCGGGCGTCGGGGTCGCTGAAGACGGTCTGGCCGAGTCGCTTGCGGTCCAGCGAGCCGTCCGCTTGGAGCATCGCCGGCCCAAACGCCTCCACGATCTCTGCCAGCATCGGACCGCCCGGGGCTTGCAGTTGGCGAACGATGGCATCTGCATCGACCAGGAGGGTGCCGCGCTCGGTGAGCATCCGAGCCACGGTGCTCTTTCCCGTGCCGATGCCCCCGGTCAGCCCCATCACGTTCGCCATCACGGCAGCATGACACTTGCCCGGAGGTGCGTCAGCTCGCGGCGTTCTGCCCGGGAGTCGGAGTGGGGCGCTCGTTCACCACCACGCAATTCTTGCCGTCGGCCTTCGCTTTGTAGAGGGCCTCATCGGCGCCGTGGAAGAAGTCCTTCCGATTGCCCAGGTAGTCGTTGACGCCGATCGAGACGGTCATCTTCGTGAGGCGCATCGTATCGTCCAGGATGAACGAGGCAGAGGCGACTCCATGCCGGATCTTCTCCGCCAGCACGGTAGCCCCGAGCAGATCGGTGTTGGGCGCGAGGACCACGAACTCTTCGCCTCCGTAGCGCGCGACCAGATCCGCATCTCGCACATTGTCGTTCAGGATCTCGGCCAGCCGAACCAACAGTTCGTCGCCGGCGGCGTGACCGAGTTGGTCGTTCAGGCGTTTGAAATCGTCGATGTCGATCACCAACATGGAGAGCGGTTCACCGCTGCGTCCGGTGCGCTTGATCTCCCGGGTCAGGAAATCCTGGAAGAAGCGGTGATTGTGCAGTTTGGTGAGACCATCCGTGATCGAGAGCTGTCCGAGTACCTCGTTGGCGGACTGAAGCGCGTCATTCTGTTGTTGTAGACGCTCATTGGCCTGAACGATGTCAGAGCGCTGCCTCGCCAACTCACTGGCCATCTCGTTGAACGTGTGCGTCAGCAGTGCGAGCTCGTCCTCGGTCGGTATCGGGCGGATCTGCACGTCGTCGAGTTCACCCTCGGAAATCCGACGTGCGCCCTCCGAGAGCGCGTGGATCGGCCCGACCACAGTGCGCGTGATCCGTTGCGCCAGGAACGCGAAAGCCACGAGCAGCATCGCGTTCACTCCGGCCACCCGCCGCAGAACCGAGAGCACGGGCTCGAACGCGATTTCGAACGGGATCTCCAGGATCAAGCGCGCACCGATCGGCTGAAGCCAACGGGTGGCGCCGACCACCAACTCACCCGAGCGGTTGCGGTACGGGATCGGCGCCTCTGGCCAACCTCCTGCGGGAGCACCCAGGCTGCCCGGCAGCGGAGGGTCGGGAATCAGGCGCAGCCGTCCCCGGGCAGGGTCGGGGAGTTCGAGGGCCTGCCTTTGGAAGGAATCCGAAAGCCACCCTACGAAGGCCTGCTCGCCATGAGGCGCGACGACCCCTAACTGGGCCGGCTGAGTGCCGGTTCTCCACTGGACGATCGGGCCGGCTTGCGCGTCTCGATCGGGGCCCGCCGGAACCTCGCTCGTCACCGCGGAAAGGGGTTCGATGGCCCGGAAGGGTTCGCTCGGATCGGCAGATCTCCCGGGTTGCCGGAGCCTGGCTTCGAGTTCTGCACTTGCCTTGCCGAGCCGGCGCTCCAGTCGGTGCTCCGCCTGCTCCAGGCTGACCGGTACTGCGGTGGCCATTTCGCGCTGCAGGAAGCGGTAGGTCGTATGGACGGCCACTGCCGAAACCAGAACGGCGCTCAGCACGACCCCGCCCAGCACGATGACCAGCAGTCGACCACCAAGGCTGTTGGAAGACCATCTTCCTGAAGAATAGGTTCGTGCGTCGGGCTGGGGCATGATTCCTCGCCAGCGGAATCGACCGAACCGATCCCACTCTTGACCCGGCAACTCGAAAAGTGCTGATTTTTCAAGAAGTTGGAAGGATCCGCCGGTGGGCCAACGGGAGTAGGAGCGGAATTCTGGTAACTCCCCGAAAGCACGAAGGATTTCGACATTTCGGTTTGACCGGTCCCGTGGCCTCGGATATATTGCGCCTGTCTTTTCGAGGGGTTACGCGCGTTCGCGCCCATCGGCGGATTCGCCGGGTCGATGCTTGGTTCCACCAGGATTCCGGGGTCGGGTTGGGGTCTGGGAGCGCGTGTATCGAACGCGAGACTCGCATGAGCGATCCCGGCTCCCGCACGCCCGCGGCTGCACCTGCCGCAGGGGCTTCGGATTCGTCTTTCCAGACGGAACTCGCGGACCTGCGCCGGGAGATCGATGCCGTCGATACGCGAATCCTGGAAGAACTGAACCGCCGGGCCGAACTCGTACTGCGCGTGGGCCAGCTCAAGCAGCAGCGGAGCGCCGGTGTCTACAGTGCTGCGCGTGAGCGGGATCTGACGGACACGCTCGTAGAGGCCAACCCGGGCCCGTTCCCCGATGCCGGAGTGAGGCCGGTCTTTCGCGAGATCGTTTCGGCGACGCGCTCTCTCGAGGCTCGGGTGCGCATTGCCTACCTGGGGCCCGAGGGAACCTTTTCCCACCTGGCGGCTCGCGAGACGTTTGGAGCCCATGCGGAATACGTGGCTGCAGCCAGCCTCGGTGAGGTCTTTTCGATCGTCGAGCGGGGCGAAGCGGAGCACGGGATCGTCCCGGTGGAGAACACCACCGACGGCGTCGTCACGCCCACGCTCGATGCGCTCCTGGCTTCGGAACTCGCGATTTCGGGTGAGAGCCTGCTGCGCATCTCTCACCATTTGATGTCTTCGACCGGGAAGTTGGACGACGTGCGGCGGGTGGCGAGCCATCCGCAACCGCTGGCCCAGTGCCGGATCTGGCTGGATCGACATCTCCCCGGCCTGGAGAGGATCGAGACACCCAGTACGTCGGCTGCGGCCGAGTTGGCGAGCCGTGAGGCCGATGTCGCGGCTATCGGCAGCTCGCTCGTCGCGGAGCTGTGTGGGCTCGAGATCCTGGCGGGCTCGATCGAAGACCAACGGGACAACACCACGCGGTTCCTGGTCATCGGCGGTGACGCGCCCCCGCCGAGTGGACACGATCTCACCTCGGTCGCGTACACCGTGCGCAAGGGTGAATCCGGTGCGCTTCACCAGTTGCTCAAGCCGTTCTCGGATCACGGTGTCAACCTGGCGAGCATCCAGGCCCGCCCGCTGAAGGGCACGCCGTGGGAGTACGTCTTCTTCATCGATCTCGAGGGGCACCTGAAGCAGCCGGAAGTGCGCGCAGGCTTCGAAGCGGCCGCTGGGTTCGCCAACTCACATCGGGTGTTGGGTTCCTTCCCGCGTGCGACCGAAGTGCGTAATCCCTCGCGGCCGTCGGTCGGCGCGCCGGTCAAGGTCCGCGGAGAAGACTCGTGAGCCTGGCCGACCGCGTGAAGCCGCACATCGCGAGCCTGGAGCCGTATCAGCCGGGCAAGCCGATCGAGGAGCTGGAGCGCGAGCTCGGGATTCCGAGCGCGGCCAAGCTGGCCTCGAACGAGAACCCGCTCGGGCCTTCACCGAAAGCAGTCAAGGCCATTCAGAAGGCGGCCCTGGGCATGCACCGCTACCCGGACGGTGCGAGCTACCAGCTGAGGAATGCGACGGCCGAGCGGCTCGACATCTCACCTGCCCAACTGGTCTTCGGCAGTGGTTCGAGCGAGGTGCTGGAGCTGCTGGCGAAGGCCTTCATCGGCCCGGGCGACGAGGTCGTCTTCGCGTGGCCTTCGTTCTCGATGTATCCGATCGTCACCCAGGGCATGGGCGGAACGCCGGTCCAGGTTCCGCTCGACGCGGACCTGGCCCACGATCTCCCGGCCATGGCCGATGCCATCACCGAGCGCACCCAGGTGGTGATCGTCTGCAATCCGAACAACCCCACCGGGACGAGTGTGGGCGCAGCGGCGTTCGATCGCTTCGTGGAGAGCCTTCCCGCGGATGTGGTGCTGGTGGTGGATGAGGCGTACGTCGAGTACGCGCGACGCCCGGATTTTCCGGATGCCCTGGGCCTGGTGGCACGGCGCCCTGGAACGTTGGTGACGCGAACCTTTTCGAAGCTCTACGGCCTGGCCGGGGTTCGGGTGGGCTACGGCATCGCCGATCCGGAGCTTGCTGGTTACCTGGAGCGTGCGCGGCATCCGTTCAACCTGAATGTCCTGGCGGAAGCGGCCGCGTTGGCCGCGCTCGATGATTTCGAGCACGTCGAGGCCACCCGCCGCATGAACGCCGAAGGTGGCGAGCAGTTGACCCAGGGCCTCGAGGCTCTCGGGTTCAAGGTCTGGCCGACCGATGCAAACTTCCTGCTGGCGGAGCTGGGCGAGGATGCTTTCGACAGGCTCCTGCATCAGGGCGTGATCGTGCGTCCGATGGGAGGTTTCGGCCTCGTCGGGTGTGTGCGGATCTCGATCGGGACCGCTGAGGAGAACGAGAAGCTGATCAAGGCGGTCGAGACATGGGGAGGGTCGAAGGCGTGAGCGATTTCGAAACCCTCGCAGTCGTCGGCCTTGGGCTCCTGGGTGGCTCGGTGGCCGCCGCCGCCAGCCAGCGCCGCAATGTGCGCCGCGTCGTCGGGATCAGTCGCCGGACGGAGATGGCGACGCTTGCGGTCGAGCGCGGCTTCTGTGACGAAGCCGGAACCGATCACGCGGCCGGCGTTCGGGAAGCGGATCTGGTGGTTCTCGCAACACCGGTATATGCGATGGAAGAAACCCTGCGTTCGCTCGGACCCCATCTTCCGACCGGCTGTCTGGTGACGGATGTGGGTAGCGTCAAGGGGATCCTGGCAGATACGTTGCCAGGCCTATTGCCCCCGAGCGTACGCTATGTCGGCTCCCATCCCATGGCGGGGAGCCACGCGAGCGGGCTCGATTTCGCGCGGGCCGATCTCTTCGAAGGCGCGGCCTGTGTGGTGACTCCCCGCGGTCCGGATGACGAAGCGGATGCGGATCGGCTTGCCGCGTTCTGGTCCGAGCTCGGCGCGAGAATCGAACGCCGGGAGCCTGCCTGCCATGACGATGAAGTGGCATGGGTCAGCCATCTTCCGCATGCCGTGGCCTTCGCCTACGCACGGGCACTTGATGCCGCTGGCTCGTCCGCGGCTGCGCTGAAGGGTGCCGGTTTTCGTGATTTCACGCGGGTCGCGCGCAGCGAGCCCGAAATGTGGGCTGATATCCTGGTGACCAACCGCAAGGCGTTGGTCGCGCCCCTCCAAGAAGCAAGCCGCCGGTTGGCCGAGCTTGCCCGAAGAATCGAAGCCGGAGACCTGGAAGCGGTCTCCGCTGAGTTGTCTGCCGCCCGTGATCTGCTCGCTCGTAGCGAGTGGAAGACGGACGGCGACAAAACCGCCCGATCCGGGGGCGAAATCCCGGAAATTCAGGCTGCCCCAGTGGCGGCCACCAAGGAGTGAAGACACTTCACATGACTCAGGAAATCACAACAGGCGAATCTTTCGCCGAACTCTTCTCGGCTACCGAGAAGAAGATGAAGGAGGGGGAGGTCACCAAGGGCCGCATCCTCTCCATCGACGACGACCACGTCCAGGTCGACGTCGGTTTCAAATCCGAGGGGTTCATCGACCTCTGGGAGTTCATGGACGAGCAGGGAAAGATCCTCGTCAAGGTCGGCGACGAAGTCGACGTCTTGATCGAAGAGGCCGAGGACGACGACGGTCGCATCGTGCTCTCCAAGGACAAGGCCGATCGGGTCAAGGTCTGGGATGAGATCAGCGATGCCTTCGAGGCGGACAAGCCCGTCGAGGGGCGCATCCTCTCGAGGGTGAAGGGAGGCCTCAGCGTCGACATCGGTGTGAAGGCGTTCCTGCCCGGCTCTCAGGTCGATCTGCGGCCGGTGAGGAACCTCGAGAACCTGCTCGGCGAGCGCCTCGAGTTCAAGATCATCAAGTTCAACCAACGGCGTGCGAACATCGTGCTCTCTCGCCGCGCGCTGCTCGAAAAAGAGCGCGAGAAGATGCGGGCCACCACCCTGGAAACACTCCAGGAGGCCCAGATCGTCGACGGCGTGATCAAGAACCTCACCGACTACGGTGCGTTCATCGATCTCGGCGGTATCGATGGTCTGCTGCACGTCACCGACATGAGCTGGGGTCGGGTCAACCACCCGAGCGAGCTGTTCAGGGTCGGCGACGAGATCAAGGTCAAGGTGCTGCGTTTCGACTCGGAGACCGAACGGGTCTCGTTGGGTCTGAAGCAGATCCAGCCGGATCCCTGGGTCGATGCAGCGATGCGGTACCCGATCGGCAAGCGCTTGAATGGCAAGTGCGTGTCGCTGACGGACTACGGAGCGTTCATCGAGCTCGAGCCGGGCATCGAAGGCCTGGTCCACGTTTCCGAGATGTCCTGGACCAAGCGGGTCAAGCACCCGTCGAAGGTCGTGGAGATCGGAACGGACGTCGAGGCGGTCGTTCTGGATGTGGATGAGTACAACCGCAAGATCTCGCTGGGCATGAAGCAGATCGAGCCGAACCCGTGGGCACTGATCGAGGAGAAATACCCGATCGGCACCCGCGTTGCCGGTGAGATCCGCAACATCACCAACTTCGGAGTCTTCGTAGGCCTCGAAGAAGGGATCGACGGTCTGGTGCACGTCTCGGACATCTCATGGACCGAGAACATCAAGCACCCGAGCGAGAAGTTCGAGAAGGGCAACCACGTCGAGGCCGTCGTGCTCAAGATCGACAGGGAGAACGAGAAGTTCTCGCTGGGGATCAAACAGCTCGAGTCCAACCCGTGGGATGACATCCTGAAGAAGTTCGCTCTCGGCAGCGAGATCACCGGTGAGGTCACGAACGTGACCGACTTCGGTGCTTTCGTGAAGC
This sequence comes from bacterium, assembly GCA_024226235.1. Classification (GTDB taxonomy): domain Bacteria; phylum Myxococcota_A; class UBA9160; order UBA9160; family UBA6930. The sequence goes on along the minus strand of JAAELW010000048.1, from coordinate 17,830 downwards.
TCGGCGACGGGATCGAAGGGCTGGTCTACAGCTCGGAGCTCTCTCAGGAGCCGGTCGACAAGCCTTCGGACGCCGTGTCCCAGGGCGATACGGTGACGGCGATCGTCACCAAGGTCGATCCGGTCGATCAGAAGATCTCGCTGTCGATCAAGGCCGTTTCGGACCGGGAGCAGCGGGATGCACTGAAGAAGCTGGCCGTCCAACAGGCGTCGACGCAGACATCGACACTGGGGGATGTCGGCGCACTTGCGGCTCTGAAGGAAAAGCTCGAGCAGGGAGGGGGCGAGGAGAGTTAGCTCCTCGCCTGCGTCGACCGATCTCTGTGGGGGGCCGGGCTGAAACCCCGGCCCCCCCACCGACCAGCGGAGACAACGATGACCAAGAGCGGACTCATCGAGAAGGTGGCTGAACTCACGCCGCACATCTCGAAGAAGGACACGGAGATCGTCGTCAATACGATCTTCGATTCGATGACGGAGGCGTTGAAGCACGGTCATCGGATCGAGATCCGCGGCTTCGGGAGCTTCCAGGTGAAAGTCCGGGAGGCTCGCGAAGGTCGCAATCCGAAGACCGGTGAGGAAGTCCACATTCCCGCGAAACGAACGCCCTTCTTCAAGGTGGGAAAGGAGTTGAAGGAGATGGTCGACGCCTCCTCGGCTCCGCTCGACGAGTCCGCCGACGACGACGAAACGCGGGAATGAGGAGCCTCGGGATTTCGACGACAGGTAGCTTCGGGGAGAATCGCAGCTCGTGAAGTGGCTGCGGCGTTTGATCGTGTCCGTACTGCTGGTCGGGCTGGTGTACGTATCCTCCACACTCCCGGATGCGAACTCGGTGCTGGTGAATGTGGATCTTCTGCTCTGGCAGGCGCCACCGCTGCCGCTGTGGCTGGCGCTCGGCTTGTCCTTCCTGATCGGCGTGCTCTGCGCGAGCGCCGGTCTGCTGTATCAGCTCGCGAAGAAGAGTCTGGTGGCCAGGCGCTACCGGAAGACGGTGGCCGGCCTCGAGTCGGAGATCCACCAGCTTCGCAACCTGCCGCTTGCCGGTAGTGAGAGCGTGAACGGTGGCGCGGCGGAGGACTCGTCGGTTCCTGGCGCTCCATGAGCCGTCTCCGGTGAGCCTGTTCAGAAGGGCACTCCGCGGGCTCGGGAGGACGTCGCACGTCCGCGACGACGCGTTCCGTGAAGCATTGTTGCGCCTGCTCGAGCGGGATCTGAACGGTGCGGAGGAGGCGTTGGCCCGTGCGGCCCGCGCAGATTCCGATGACCCGGATGCCTACCTCGCGCTGGCCGCTCTATACCGGAGCCGTGGCGAAATCGGCCGGGCGATCCGGATCCATCAGAACCTGCTGCTGCGATCGGATCTTCCGGGAGATACGCGGAACGAAGCCCTGGCAGGGCTGGCCGCGGATTTTCAACGCGGTGGCTTCCTGCAGCGGGCGATCGCAGCGTTCGAGGAAGTCCTCGAGCACGCTCCCAAGGACCCGGTCGCACTGCGGGCGCTGGGCGAACTCCACGCCGACGCTCGAGACTTCAAACGCGCGCTCGAAATGAGCCGGCGCCTGGCAAAGCAGACCGGTGAGGAGGGTGCGGCCGACGAGGCTGCGCTGTGGATCCGTGCAGCCGCGGTCGCGCACGCGGAAGGTCGCAGTGACGATGCCCGTCGCGACCTGAAGCGCGCGCTGCGTAAGGACGCCGACGCAGTCGATGGCTGGATCGCGCTGGGCGAGCTCGAGGCAGAGCGCGGCAAGGACAAGCGGGCCTTGGAAGCCTGGAAGAAGGTTCCCGGAATCGATCGCCGTAGTGGGCACAAGGTGTACCCGAAGATCGAGGCAACCTACGCCGCACTCGGCAAACCGCGAGACTACGAGGCGTGGTTGCGAGCTCTGATCGAAGAGCGCCCCGGAGAGGCGGCCACCCGCTTGGCATTGGTTCGCTGTCTGTCGGCGCGTGGCGCGATGGATGAGGCTTTCTCGGAAGCCCAGGAACTGGTTCAGAGAGAGCCCGAAAGTCCCGCGGGTCAGGCGGCCTTGCTCCAGGTGCTGCTCGGCGCCGGAAAGGACCAGGACGCGCTGAAACAGGCTCACGAACTCCTGCAGACGCTCGCGAGGGCGGGTTTCCTCGAGAGTCGGGAGCGGCTCTCGTGACGAAGTCTGCCCGCGACACCCCGATGATGCGGCAATACTTGAGCCTGAAGGCCAAGGTGCCGGACGCATTCCTGTTCTACCGGATGGGTGACTTCTACGAACTCTTCTTCGAGGACGCTGAACGGGCGGCACCGCTTCTCGAGATCACCCTCACCACACGCGACAAGAACAAGCCCGATCCGATTCCGATGTGCGGTGTGCCCGTTCACAGTGCCGAGGGCTACATCCGCAAACTGGCCGATCGGGGCCACCGGGTCGCGCTCTGCGAGCAGGTGGAAGACGCCAAACAGGCGACGGGTCGCAAGCTGGTGCGTCGTGAAGTCGTCGAGGTGGTGACCCCGGGCCTGGTCGGGGATCCGACCGGTCTGGCCGGCTCCCAAGAGGTGGCTCTCGCCGCGGTGGCCCGTTTGGGTGGGGCGTTCGGGCTGGCGGTGCTCGATGCCTCGACGGGGAATTTCCGAGCGACCGCTGTCGATGCGAATTCCGCCGGAGGGCTGCACGGCAACCTCGTCGAAGAGCTCGAGCGGATCGCGCCGCGGGAGCTGCTGGTCGCGGCGGATTGGCGGGGATCGGTGGAGCCCATCGCCGAGGCGCGGTTTCCGGCGACCGTACTGCGCCTCGTCGACACGGATCACTTCGATCCGGAGGGGGCGCCCGTCCGGCCAGACGGCTTCCTGGCCGATACTGCGGACCCGCGCATGGCCGCTGCGGCTGCGACGCTTCGCTACCTGGCCGATCACCAGCCGGCCGCGATCGCCCAGGCGCCGCGCCTTCGCCTCTACGGATTGGCCGATGCGATGGTCCTGGATTCGTCGACGCGCCGACACCTCGAGTTGTTCGAGAGCCACGAGGATCGGTCGCGCCACGGTACGCTGATCGAGCGCATCGATGCGACGCGCACGCCCCTCGGAGCGCGTTGCCTGGCCCGGTGGATGGCCTACCCGCTGATCGATCCGGACGCGATCAAGACCCGTCAGGATGGCGTGGGGACACTCTTCGAGGATGATCGGAGCCGCAGCCGCCTGCGAGACGCGTTGGCGGGCGTGCGGGATCTGGAGCGGATCCTCGCGCGCTGCCAGCGCCCAGGCGCAGAGCCCCGGGATCTGGCGGCGCTTCGGGATTCGATTGCAGCCCTGCCGTTCGTGACGGCTGCGTTCACGGCCCCCCATTCGGGGCTGCTGACCGCGGAAACGCCCGTGGCTCTGCGGATGCCGATGCCTTTGCCGCAGCTCGACGAGCTGCTCGCTGACGCACTGGTGGACGATCCGAAGCCGTTGCCGCGAGGCTCTCGGGGCGCCCATGAGACGGGATTCATCCGTGCCGGCTTTCGAAGCGAACTCGATGCCGTGCGCGAAGCGGCGAGCAAGGGACGGGAGTGGATCGCTGGCCTCGAGGCCGAGGAGAAGCAGCGCACCGGGATCCCGACCTTGAAGGTGCGCTTCCATCCGGTGCATGGATACGCGCTGGAGATCACGAAGGCGAACCTGGGGCGCGTGCCGGAAGATTACGAACGCAAACAGACCCTGAAGGGCGCCGAGCGCTTCACGACGCCTGCTCTGCGCGAGATGGAGGGAAGCGTGCTCGGCGCGACCGATCGTGCCGCCGCCCTCGAGCGCGAGATCTTCGAGGAGGTCCGCCAGACGGCCCTGGCTCGTGCTGACGAGATTCGGGAAGCCGCCGAGGCCATTGGCGAACTCGACGCACTCCAATCCTTGGCCGAGGTCGCAAGGCGGGACGGTTGGGTTCGTCCGGTCGTGGACGATGGTACCGGCCTCTCGATCTCCGCCGGCCGACATCCCGTGGTGGAGGGTCTCCTGCGCAGCGCAGGGGAAGAGTACGTCGCCAACGACACCGAACTCGACCCGGAACGGACGCAGCTGCTGTTGATGACCGGCCCGAACATGTCCGGCAAGAGCACCTACCTGCGTCAGGTGGCGATCCTCGTCCTGCTGGCGCAGATGGGCAGCTTCGTGCCCGCCGAGGCCGCGCGCGTCGGGGTCGTCGATCGGGTCTTCACCCGCGTCGGGGCATCGGATCGGCTGGCTCGCGGTGAGTCCACGTTCATGGTGGAGATGCGCGAAACCGCGGAGATCCTGGCCCAGGCCTCGCCTCGCAGTCTGGTCATCCTGGACGAGATCGGCCGCGGAACCAGCACCTTCGATGGTCTGTCGATCGCCTGGGCGGTGGCCGAGTACCTGCACGATACGCCCGGGCTGCGGGCGCGAACACTCTTCGCGACGCATTACCACGAGCTGGCGGACCTGGCCCGGACGCGCGATGCGGTGGAGAACGCGCACTTCGAAGCGCGCGAGTGGAAGGAAGAAGTGCTGTTCCTGCGTCGCCTGGCGCCGGGGCCGGCGAACCGTTCGTATGGTATCCAGGTTGCACGCTTGGCGGGCCTGCCGTCGGTCGTGATCGAACGGGCAAGGGAAATCCTGGCGCGGTTGGAGCAGGACGAGCTGTCTCCCGATGGCCGCCCGCGGCTGGCGGCCCAGACCGATAGCCCGCAGCCCGATGCTCAGCTGGCCCTGTTCTCCTCCCAGAGCCCAGACCCCGCCGAAAGCGAAGTGTTGCGGGAGCTGCGCGCTCTCGAGCCCGATGACACGACACCGCTCCGGGCGCTCGAGCTGGTGGCAGCCTGGCGGAAACGACTCGAAGAGGGCCCAGCATGAGCCCTGTCGCCCGGTCCGCGTTGCTAGGTGTGGTGGCGATCCTGCTGGTCGGGGCCGACAGACCGCCGGGCTTGGCCGATGTGCGGGACGTCCGCCATTGGTCCTACAAGGACTACACTCGGGTCGTGGTCGAGTTCTCCGCTCCGACGGCCCGGAGTGAGGTCAAGCGTCTGCCCGCAGACCAGGAAGCCGGGCGGCCCGAGCGCATCTATCTGGATCTGCCCAATGTCTGGGTCGGAACGCGCTACGCGGAACCGATCCGCGTGGGTGATGGTCTTCTCCGGGGTATCCGGCTCGGACAGAACCGCGCCACGGCCTCGCGTCTGGTGATCGATCTCGAGCGCTATGAGCGACACCGGCTCTTCCAGCTCACCTCTCCGGATCGGATGGTTCTCGACATCTACGCCCGACGCGGGCCGCGCGGTGGAACGATCACCGCACGGCGTCCGACGCAACAGAAAGAGGCGCGGCCGAGAGGTTCGCCAGCACCGACGGATTCCACCTCGAGCCGAACCGCCGCGCTTCGACCGATCCACACCGTGGTGATCGATCCGGGCCACGGCGGGGACGATCCGGGTGCCACGGGTGTGGGAGGGGTTCGCGAAAAGGAGGTGACGCTGCGCTTGTCCCGGGAACTGGCTCGGCGTCTGCAAGATCGCGGTTTCCAGGTGTATCTGACCCGCAATCGCGATCAGAAGGTGAGCCTCGAGGCGCGTACAGCGTATGCCGAGGGCAAGGGCGCCGATGTCTTCATATCGATCCACGCCAACGCAGCCCGTCGGCGTGCCGCCAACGGTATCGAGACCTACTTCCTGGACAAGGGACATGAGCGCCACTCGCTGCGGGTGGCCGCTCGGGAGAACGGCGTACCGCCGAACGAGCTCGATGCTCTCCAGCGAGCGGTCGCGGGCCTCAAGGTTTCGGAGATGTCGATCCAATCGCAATCGCTCGCACGGACCGTGCACGGCAAGATGGTCGCAGGTGTGCGCAAGACCCACGGCTCCGTGAAGGATCTCGGCGTGAAGCATGCTCCGTTCCACGTGCTGTTCTTGTCGGGAATGCCCTCGATCCTGATCGAGGCTGGCTTCGTCACGCATCCGAAGGAGGCGAAGCGCCTCGATAGCCGCTTCTACCGCAGTGTTCTCGCAGAGCAGATTGCTCGCGGCCTCTCCTCCTACCGCAGCCTGCGAAGAGCACAGCTGGTGGGGCTGGCGTCTTGAGCAGCGAGCCCGCTCTCGACCAGTTCATTCCGCCCTATGCATCGGGCGAAACGCGGGAGTCACGCGCCACCGCGGAAGCGGCCCGAGGCTATCTGGCCGAGCTTCGGGCCTTTCTTGCGGCACGCCAGCGGGAGGGTGATTCCGGTCAGACCATCAATGTGCTGCACTCAGATGCGATCGATCGATTGTTGCGGCGCCTCTTCGAGGTTGCGGAGTTCAGCTACTACACGGACGAGGGCGAGCTCGATGCCCGCGTCAGCATCGTCGCGGTGGGTGGGTACGCACGCCGCGAGATGGCCATCGGCTCGGACGTGGACCTGCTCTTCCTACACGATGGGGATGAGATCAGTCCCTACGCGGCTCGGATCGCGGAGTGGATCCAGTATTGCCTCTGGGATGCGGGCCTCGAGGTCGGTGCGGCCTTGCGCAACCTGGACGAGACGATCTCCATGGGCCAGGAGGACATGACCGCGAAGACCACGGTCCTGGGCGCGCGCTTCCTGGCCGGCGATTCGACGCTCTTCCACGAGTTCACCACCGCCGTCCGGGACCGCCTGATCCCCGACGTCGGCGTGTTCGTTCGCGAGCTCCAGGACGTCTGGCAGGCTCGCCACTCGAAGTTCGGCGATTCCCTCTATCTCCTTCAGCCAAACCTGAAAGAGGGGGCCGGCGGCCTGCGGGACTACCACACGGCATGGTGGGCCGTGCGCGCGAGCGAGCCGCTCTTCCAGGGCCTCGATGACCTGCTGCACGTGGGGCTGCTCACCGAATCGGAGATGGCCCAGTACCGGGGCGGTCTGCAATTCCTCTGGCGGGTGCGAAACCAGCTTCACCTGCTCACCCGACGCAAGACGGACCGGATGAGCTTCGAATTGCAGGAATCCATCGCGGAGGCACTCGGTTTCGGCTCGGGTCCGGATCGCGGCGGCGAGCTTCCGGTCGAGCGGTTCATGCGCGAGTACTATCTGCACGCGCGGGCGGTCCAGACCTTCTCGGAAATCGTGATCGAACAATGCGTCGCCCGCACCGGGCCGAATCGGGGTGTGCAGGAAACCCGGCCTGCAGAGGATGGCTTCCGCGTGGCCTCGGACCATCTGGAAATCCCCCACGCTGCCCACCTTCGCGAAAACCCCGTGCGCTTGCTGACGGCTTTCGCCGTGGCCCAGGACCACGATATTCCCCTCTCCCGAACTGCACGCCGATACATCCGCGAGCACCTGCACCTGATCGACGACGCCTTCCGGAGTGATCCGGAGGCGTCGAAGGCACTGCTTCGGATTCTCGGCACACCCACCCGGGTGATGCGCACCTTGATGGTGATGAACGAAGTCGGGCTGCTCGGTTGTTACCTGCCCGAGTGGGATCACATCGTTTGTCGCTGGCAGCACGTCATCTATCACACCTACACGGTGGACGTGCACTCGATCTTCCTGGTCGAGGAGCTGCGCCGGCTGTGGAGGGGGAAGTACGAGAAGGGGTTGCCGGAACTCACCGAGCTGGTCCAGAACGTGTCGGATCTTCCCGCGCTCTTCCTGGGTTGCCTGCTTCACGATATCGGCAAGGGCATGGGTGGCGACCATTCGAATAAGGGAGCCGACCTCGCTGCCCAATGTTGTGAGCGCCTGGGCCTGGACGCGCAGCGAACCCAACGCATCCTCTTCGTAGTGCGCTGGCACCTGTTGATGTCCCATGTTGCCCAGCGCCGGGATCTGGCCGATCCGAAGGTGATCGTGGATCTGGCCCACATCTGTGGCGATCGCGAGAACCTGCACAACCTCTACCTGGCGACCTTCGCGGACATGCGTGCCTCGTCGGCCTCGGCCTGGACCGAGTGGCGTTACGAGCTGCTGAAGGAGTTGTTCGAGCGGACTTCCGAGTTCATCGAGTCCGGTGGGGATGATCCGCGCTTCGCGCAGAGCCAGATCGACGCGAGGGTCGAAACCCGCCGGACCCAGGCGGCGCGCGAGCTCCAGACCCTTGGCGTTGCAGAGGCGCGCGTCGACGAGTTCTTCGAGATGATGCCGCGGCGCTACTTCGTCTCGCATACGCCACGTCAGATCGCACGACACGCAAGAGTGGTGCTCTCGCTGGGTCCGGAGGGAAACCAGGCCAGCGCGATGCGCAAGATGCGTGGTGGCTTCAGTGAGTACATCCTGTGCACGCGCGATGTGCAGCGGCTCTACGCCGACGTGACCGGCTCGTTGACTGCGGTCGGCATCAACATCCTGGGCTCGAACGTCTACACCACGCGAACGGGTCTGGCCCTCGAGATCTATCGGGTTTCGACGCCCGACGGGGGCCCGGACGAGCAGCAGGCCCGCTGGGAGGAACTGGACAGGGTCGTGACGGAGGTACTGAAAGGTGAAACGTCGGTCGATGGACTGATCGCGAGCCGTGGCCGTCCGGTCGGTCGCACGCGTTCGCCAGTGCGAACTCCGGCCAGCGTGCACATCCGCAACGATGTGTCGGACTTCTACACGGTCATCGACGTCACGGCGGATGATCACCCCGGGCTGCTCTACGACCTGACCCGGACATTGGCGGCCTACGGTCTCGAGATCTTCATCTCCAAGGCCACGACTGTGCTCGACCAGGTGGCGGATACCTTCTACGTGAAGAGCCCGGAGGCGAAGAAGATCACCGAAGCCGACGTGCTGGTCCGACTTGAAGAGGATCTGCGGCAGGCAGCCGAGGCCGCGAGTCCCGGAAGATCGCCCGATGGCAGTTGAGATGGCTCCGGCCGTCGACGCTTTCCTGCGCCACCTGGCGGTGGAGCGAGGTCTTCGGCCGAACACTCTCGAAGCCTACGGTCGCGACCTGGCCCGCTTTGCCGAGCAACTGGATCGCGATGAGATCCGATACGTCCATGCGATCGAACGGCGACATCTGACCGCTTTCCTCGATGCGATCGAGCGCGAGGGCCTGACGGCCCGCAGTCGTGCGAGGATGGCGGTATCCGTACGGAGGTTCGTGCGTCATCTGGTCGCGACGGGCCGGCTCGCCGAGGACCCCAGCGAGGGCTTGGGAACGCCCCGGATGGGGCGACCCTTGCCGAAGGTGCTGCGCCCGGACGAGACCGAGGCGCTCCTGGCTGCGACTGCCGGTGACGATCCGCTCGAGGTCCGCGACCGCGCGATGCTCGAGGTGCTCTACGGGGCGGGCCTGCGCGTCAGCGAATTGGTGGGGCTTCCGCTCGCGGCAGTGGATGCCAGGGCGGGCTGGGTTCGCGTGGTCGGCAAGGGTCGGAAGGAGCGCATCGTGCCCGTGGGCGAGCCTGCGCTGCTCGCGATCGAGCGCTATCTGCACGAGGCGCGCCCGGTTCTGTTAGGCAAGGCCAAACGCAGCGTGGATGCCCTCTTTCTCGGCCGGCGAGGCCGCGCGATGACCCGTCAGAACTTCTTTCAGCGGCTGCGCGCCCTGGCGCAGCGCGCGGGTGTACCCGCGGAGCGCGTTTCTCCCCATGTGTTGCGCCACGCGTTTGCCACCGATCTGGTCGAGGGCGGCGCCGACCTTCGGGCCGTGCAGACCATGCTTGGCCACGCGGATCTTTCGAGCACCCAGATCTACACCCATGTCAGCGGTGGCCGGCTGCGCGATCTCGTCGAAGAGCACCATCCGCGTGGCTCTGGAAGACCAGGACGAAAGCGATGAGCTTCCGGAGGTCTTGGTGAAACGCATCGCGTTGGATCGGCTGCGGCGGGCATTGCCGGGGCCGGTGCGTGAAGCGGCACTTGCCGTGGCGAGTGCCGGAGACAAGCTTGGAGTGGGCATCCATCTGGTGGGCGGGCCGGTGCGGGATTTCCTGCTCGACCGGCCGCTTCGGGATCTGGACCTGCTGGCCGAGCCCCGCGATGCAAAAACGGGCAAAGGGGATGCCGCGGCGGTGGTCGCGGCGGCGCAGTTGGGCGGCGCCCGTGTCGTGGTTCACGAGCGCTTCGGTACGGTGCGGATCGAGCAGGAGGGTTTCGCACTGGACGTGGCGACCGTCCGTTCCGAACGTTACGACGCGCCGGGGGCCCTGCCGACGGTCGCTCCAGGCGGGCTCGACGAGGACCTCCTGCGTCGGGACTTCACGGTCAACGCCATGGCCGCGCCGCTCAATGCCACTGCGCGCAGGGGACGCTCTGCGCTGATCGATCCGGGCGGAGGCCTGGTGGATCTCGAGCGCGGATTGATGCGGGTATTCCATCCGCGGAGCTTCCGGGACGATCCGACCCGTGCGCTGCGTGCGGCCCGACTGGTGCCGCGCCTCGGAATGGCATTGGCTCGGCCGAGTCGCAGTGCATTGCGCGCGGCGCTTCGCGAAGGCGCGTTTGGTGCGGTGAAGGGCGAACGCTACCAGGCCGAGTTCGAGAAGCTGTTCGAAGACCCCGTCCACGGTCTGGATCCCTCCCGCGCGCTGCGCCTGCTCGAGGAATGGCATGTACTGGCCGCTCTCGAGCCGGGCCTTCTGCTGCCGCCCACCGCCCGGACGCCGCTTCGGCGCTTGGGTCGTGATCTGAGCGAGGCGCCCGCCTCGCTCCAGCCCTGGTTGTCGGGCTTCATGGTCTGGCTGGGGCCGCTTCCAGCGCCGCTCCGGCGGCGCGTGCTGCGGCGCTTCGCGGTGCGCGGCCGAGCTGCCGAGCGAATCGTCGCGTATCCCCGGACGGCCGCCCGGGTGCTTCGCGGGCTCGCACGCCGTCGCGGTCGCGGCGCGACCGACGCGTCGCTTCGTGGCCTCGGGGCGGAGGAGCTTCAGGCACTTGCCGCCGAGGCGCCCACGACGGAGCGCCGCCGCGTGCTGCGCTGGCTCCAGGAAGACCGCGCAGTGCGGTTGCCGGTATCCGGCCGGGATCTGCTCGAACTCGGGCTCGAAGGGCCGGCTGTCGGTCGAGCGCTCGAGCGGATTCGGCTGGCCGTGCTGGATCGGAAGGTGCGGAACCGGGAGGACGCGCTCAGCCTGGCCGCCGAGCTGGCTCGCCACAAACGCAGGAGTTCACGGCGTGGTGATTGAGCGGCCGTGGGAATCCCCGTGCCAATCGGTATGCTCCCAAAACCCCCCGGACCCCTCGCCTCCGCGGAGTGTCCCATGAGTTTCGCGACCGAAGCCGACGCTGTTCTCGACAACGGCGCCCAGCCGCTCGGCTCGGCGTATTCAGTCAAGCTGGAGATCTTCGAGGGCCCCCTCGATCTCCTGCTGCATCTGATCCGCCTGAACGAGGTGGATATCGCCGAAATCTCGATCGCCGATATCGCGGGGCAATACATCGAGTACCTGGCCTTGATGCAGGAGCTCAACCTCGATGTCGCTGGCGAGTACCTGTTGATGGCGGCGACCCTGGCGTGGATCAAGAGCCGGATGATCCTCCCGCGCAACGATGAAGACGAGGATGACGACGGCGTCGATCCGCGGGCCGAGTTGATTGCACGTTTGCTCGAGTACCAGCGATTCAAGGAAGTGGCAGAGGAACTGGGCGAGCGCAGCCTGCTGGGCCGCGACATCTATGCGGCGCAACCGCCGGGGCCCGACCCCACACCCGAGAGCGAAAGGGAGATCGCGGTCGATCTCGTGCGTCTGGTCGAAGCCTTCCGCCGTGTCCTGAAGGCCGCCAAGCCCGAGAGCCACGCGCACGAAGTCGAGGCCGAGACGGTGACGGTTCGCGAATGCATGACCTTGATCATGGACGTGCTCCGCGACGTGGCGCAGATCGAATTCGAGCAGGTCTTTCTGCACAGCCCGTCCGGTGCCGCGCCCTCGCGCCCGGTGCTGGTCACCACCTTCCTGGCGCTACTGGAGCTCGTGCGCCTGGATGCGGTGCGGATCTACCAGGGTATCGATGAAGCCTCGGTGCCGGAAGGCCCGATCCACCTGCGCCGCGCGGACGAGGGCGATGTCGCCTGGGATGAACGCGTTGCGGAGATCATGTAGGAGCTGGAATGGACAGGCAGCAGCAGAAGCAGATCGTCGAAGCATTGATCCTCGCCTCACCGGAGCCGGTTTCGGCTCAGCGTCTGGCCCAGATCGTTCCGTATCTGAAGCCCGCCAAGGCCAAAGAACTGGTGGCGGAACTCGATGGCGAGTACCGGGAGCAGGAGCGTGCGTTCGAAGTCTGGGAGGTGGCCGGGGGCTACCAGATCCGGACGCGCCCGGATTTTTCGGGCTATCTGAAGGCGCTCCATGCAGAGCGTCCATTGCGTCTGTCCCGAGCGGCCCTCGAAACGCTTTCGGTGATCGCATACAAACAGCCGGCGACCCGAGCCGAGGTCGAACACATCCGTGGGGTCGATGTGGGTGCCACCGTCAAGAGCCTGGTCGACCGCAAGCTCCTTCGCATCGCGGGCCATCGGGAGGTGCCCGGGCGCCCGATGCTGTATGCGACGACCCGGCGCTTCCTGGAGGTCTTCGGGCTCGCGAAGCTCGACGATCTACCGACGCTGCGCGAGATCGAAGAGCTGCTTCCCGCGGATTCGGGCGTAGAGATCGAGGCCGACGAGGACGCACCCGGTGTCGATGCAGGTGCGGCCGCATCTTCCGAGGAAGCCTCGGCGGGAAACGCCGGAGCCACTGAACCGCCGCATCCGGCTTCCGAGGCGCCCGCGGCTGCCCCGGCGCCCAGCGAGCTGCACTGAGCGCGGAACGCCTCCAGAAGCTGCTGGCGGCATCCGGGATCGCCTCGCGCAGGGCTGCGGAGACCTGGATCCGCGAAGGCCGCGTGACCGTGAACGGCAAGGTCGCCGAACTCGGCCGTCGTGCCGATCCGAAATCGGACGACATCCGGGTCGATGGCGAGCGCTTACGCGTCCATGCGCGGAGCTACTGGCTCGTGCACAAGCCCCGGGATGTGCTCACGACCACGTCGGACCCCTGGGCTCGGCGTCAGGGGAGGCGCACGGTACTCGATTTCCTGCCGGGGGAAGCGCGCGAAGCGCTTCTCCATCCGGTCGGGCGCCTCGACGCTGAATCCGAGGGGTTGGTGCTGCTCACCAACGACGGAGAGCTGACCCAGGCGCTGCTGCATCCCTCTCTCGGGAACGAGCGCGAATACCACGTGACGGTTCGCGGCCAGCTCGAGGCTGCCAGTGTGCAGCGCCTGCGCACTGGAATCCGGCTCGAGGACGGGCCCACCCAGCCGTGGAAGGTGCGGGTGCGAAGCGTCGAAGACGATGGCCGCTCGACTCGCGTGGATGTGGTGTTGCGCGAGGGACGAAAGCACCAGATCCGCCGTGCCTTTCATGCGCTCGGGCATCCGGTGCTGCGGCTTCGTCGCACACGCATGGGGCCGTTGAAGCTCGGCCGTCTCCCGCGAGGAAAGGCCCGGGCGCTCACGACCGACGAGGTGCGGAACCTGCACGAGCACGCGGGACGTCTGCGGAACCTGCACGAGCATGCGGGGCGTCTGCGGAACCGGCCGGATGCAAAGGCCGGCCCGCGCAAATCCGCGAAACGTTCCGGGCCCTCGGCAGGTCGCAAAAGGCGCCGCTAACACCTGCCAGCACAGTGAAAACGCGTGCCCAGGTCGAGTACATTCCAGAAGAGGGCGCCTATCTCATTGATGTTGAAGCGCTTTTCCTTGTAGAATGGGCAGCGGATCCTCTCTTGATGATCCTGTTGTCGTTGTCGTGTTGTCGGGGTGAAGCTGAAGATGCGGAATTGTGGACGCTCGTGGGTCGTGGTGGTAGCAGTGGTTGGATGGCTGATCCTGGGCGGTTTCGGGTCGGGTCCCGAAATGATCCATGCAGAGGCCATCACAGGGATCTGTCCTGACGGCAGCCTGTACATCGTGCAGTCGGCTGCAAAGGTGCCGTGCAGGAACTCGAAACGGGTGCGCCCGGAAGACGTTCCCCCGGTGCGCCCCCAGTATCGGCCCACGCCCTACACCTGGGATGTCTGGAACCAGCGCAACGACCCCAACAACCCCTACAACCTGATCGATTCAGCCCGTCAGGTGCGCGAATTCCAGGCGGCGCTGCCTGGGCTCGAGACCGCACCCGCCCCCGGCATGGCCAGCCAGCCGAACCCTGCGGGTTCGGGCGCTGCGGGCTCGGCTACAGCGCCGGTCGCTAGTGCGCCGCGCGGTGACGTTCGCCCCCTCGACCTGGGGCTTTCCGACCAGGAACTCCGCGATCTCCATCGCATCGTCGAGCTCTCCCAGGAGCACGCGCCCGCGCACATCGGTCGGCGGACCGCCGATGGCAAGGGGATCTTCGAGGTCGCCTTCGCCCATTCGCGCGCGTTCGAAGGTGTGCTGCACCGAGCCTGGAGCTCCCGGGGAGGTCTTGCTCAGGGCCCCGTGCTGATCTTCACCGCCCGTTCCAAGCGGCCTGAAGCCTTCCATGCGAACTTCACCGTTCTCCAGGGGCACTTGAGCTACCAGCCCGACGCCCGGGATGCCCGGCAGCTCGGAATCCTCCAGGGCCGCCTGGGCGACCTCGAAGCCAATGAGATCGTCACGGGTTATGTGGTCCTGCCCGATGCGATGGACCTCTCGAAAGATGTCGAGCTCTACTGGAACGATCGCCGGACAAGGGCCCGTCTGGGTGCGAGGCGAGCTGCCCAGAACTAGGTCAGCGCGGAAAGCTCAAGTAGAGCTGTGTGTAGACGAAGCTCCCGTCCGCGCTGCGAGCAATACCGATGCCCGTCGCGTTGAAGGGGCGGGCGACCAGGTTCTGATGGTGGGCCGGGGAGTGGATCCAGCCCCCCAGGATCTCGGCGTTGGGGCCGGGCTTGTTGGTCCGGCCCACGTTCTCACCCGCCATCGAGAAGCCCTCCACCCCGGCGGCTTCGAGCCGTGCAACCCAGTCCAGGCCTTCCGGCGATTGGTGGGAGAGGTAGTTGCGACGGGCCATGTCCTCAGAATGGGCTCGGGCCACCGCGTCGAGATCCGGACGGCGGCGCAGCTCGATCAGATGGTGCTCGCGGCGGAACGTATTGACGTCCCGGGCGAGCAGGCCTTCCAGCCGCGCGAGATCCGGATCGGCCGCGAAGGCCCAGGGTGCGGTGAGCGGCACGAGCAGCACCAGAGAGAGCCATAAGCCGAACACGAAGTATCCAGCATGCCAGAGGTTGCGAGGCATCAAGCACAGACCATCGCACAGAGTCCGTGGGACATCAGGAGGGATCCCGCGTGCCGCCGGTTCCGTCGCTCCATTGCGATTGCTCTTCTAGCGTGGTCGGTTCGTCCCAGGCCGGCTGTGTGAGGGTCTCCGGATCCACGGACTCCTGAAGCATCTCCTCGAGCAGCTCACGACGAGACAAGCGGCCGTTCTCGTAGTAGGAGCGGGTATCGATCAGGCCGTCGCCGTCCTGGTCCTCGTCGCGCCGGCGGATCCGCTGCTGGCCATCGTAGAGCGTGACCCGGTCGATCCGTCCGTCTCCGTCGAGATCTTCGCGCTCGCGGACGACCTTGCCGTTCGCATAGAAGGCCATCCGGTTGCGGAAGCCATCGCCGTTCAGATCCTGCTCTTCCCGGGTGATCTGACCTTCCCGGTAGAAGATCCAGGTATCGAGGAAGCCGTCGAAGTCCGTGTCCCGACGCTGGCGAGCCATCTCGCCTTTCCGGTATTCGGCCCAGGAATCGAGGCGTCCATCCAGGTTCGTGTCTTCCTCGACACTCTGCTGGCTGCCTTCCGGGTCGAAGTAGACCGTGCGATCCGGGGCCGAGTCGCCGTCTTCATCGAAGAGTTCGCGCACCCGCTTGCCGTTGTGCCGGTAGACCCAGCGGTCCGGACGTCCATCGCCGTTGCGATCCGAGACCTCGTCCGCCACGCCGCCGCGACGAGGCGCGGTTTCCGAGGTGCTCTCGGAGTTCCGAGCCTGGGCCAAGTCTTCGGGCCGAGCCTTGGGGGGCAGGGCCGCCTGGAGGACCGCCAGCTCATCGGCAATCGAGAAGGAGCGCCCAGTTGGGGCGACTGAAGCATGGCGGGTGGGTTCGGAGCCGGTTCCGGGAGAAGCTCCGGGGATCGGGATCGGTATCGGCGGCACCGCGCCGCCGCTCAGCGGGTCGAGTTGCCGCTCCAGCTCGGCGAGCCTCGCGTTCTCGATTGCGCGATGCGGATCGGTCGGAGTGGCAGGGGCCTGCGGAAGCGGTGCAGATCCAGGGGGTACGGCTCCGCCACTCGTCTGGCTCTGACTTTGGTTCGGGCCCGTCGACTGCTGCTGATTCTGGCCCGCGCCCTTTGCGGCACCGACC
The DNA here is from genome assembly GCA_024226235.1 of bacterium. Classification (GTDB taxonomy): domain Bacteria; phylum Myxococcota_A; class UBA9160; order UBA9160; family UBA6930. Next base: position 1,623 of record JAAELW010000048.1, on the reverse strand, counting down.
GCCGCGGCCACAGGCGCAGCGACGACCGCTGCCGGGATCTTGGCGGCTTGCTTGAGGCTCGGGTTGGCTCCGAAGACTTTCCTTCGCTCCGTTCTTTCCACGCTCTTCGAGCCACCGAGGAATGTGATCTCACCGGCTCCCGGGCTGCCTGCCCTGGGTTGGTTGGGGTCGGGCATCGGAATGCTCTGGCCCGGCAGGAGGACCTTCGCACCGACGCCGAAATCGAAAGTGGGCGTGCGCTCCAGCCCCTGCTCCGTGTCTCCGTGGGCGCAGGCCAGCGTGCAGCCCACCAGGACAACGATTAGCCAGCAGGTCGACGTGCGTATGAAAGACATGTTCACCTCCCAGGGTTCTGCATCTCTGCGCAGAACTCCGCGGGGAGGAGCTGCAAGAAGCATGCGAGGCAGAGCGCGGAGCCCATGATCCGTCTTTCGTGATGCCAGCACGCGGGAGTCCGGTCACGGCTGCCGATCGGCTGCCGGTTGCCGGAATTGGGAAGATGGGAAGTTCATTTCCCAGGATGGCGACTAAAAGGGAACTTACGCGGCTTCATCCTGCTCGCTTCGGCGACCTACCCGATCGATCAGCAGGGTCGCGCCGAGGCCGGCCAGCACCAGGCCGGCGGCACCTGCCAGCTGTGTTCCGGTCGGGTCGAAACGCTCGACGCGCCAATCTTCGGGGTCGATCTCCGCCAGCTCCCCGGCCACGACGATCCGCCCCTTGATCACCTCGCCAGCTTCGGGTGGGACGCCGTGCTGGAAAGGCCACAGGCCGGCGACGGCACCGACCAGCAGGCCGAGCAGCACGCCGAGCGTGGCCTTGGGGAAGCGGTCGAGTGTCCAGCGCAGCAGGTTGCTGATGCCGACGATGCCCACGACCACGCCGATGCCCACCGGAATCGCGACGGTCGCCGCTTCCATCAACAGCGCCAGGTCGAAGCCCGCTTCACCGAGCAGCGCTTGCTTGGCCTTGTCGATCGCGCCGAGGATCGGGAGGTACTGGCCGAGCAACAGCAGCAGGTAGCCGCCGGAGATGCCCGGCAGGATCATCGCGCCGGCGCCCGCCATCCCCGACAGGAGCAGCAGACCGGTCGAGGCCTCGTCCCCACTGCGGCCGGAATCGCCGAGCGCCATCAGAACCATCACCGTGAAGCCCGCGCCGGCGCCGATCCACAGCTGGGGGGTTGCCGGGCGCGCCAGGCGCCAGACGAGGGGCACGCCTCCCAGTGTGAGACCCACGAACAGGCTGTACATGATCCAGCGCTGCTCGACGACCAGGTCGCGAGTGGGGCCGGCCAGCAACAGGATCGCCGAGCCGGCCGAGCCGGCCACGATGCCCAGCAGGATCAGGGAGTGACGGGTGAAACGGAACGTCGTCACTTCGGCGATCGATGCAATGAATGCCGGGTAGACCCCGGCCGCCAGCAGCATCGTGCCACCCGAGATCCCGGGAACCAGGTTGGCAAGGCCCATCAGGACGCCGCCCAACGCAGCGCGGAAGACCAGGCTGCGCAGAGGAAGAACGTGTTGGCTTTCGTAGACCGGCGGGCTGCTCATCGCAGCGAGCTACTCTAGCGTTAAGAGAGGGGCCAGGCACTTTTGTTAAGTTGCGGGTTTCCCGGAG
>JAAELW010000047.1 GCA_024226235.1 bacterium | reverse complement strand
CGTGGTGAAGCTCGGTGGCGGAGCGCGTGCTTTTCCCAAGGCGATCGAGGAGCTGCTCGAGGCCAGCGGTGCGGTTGCTGCCCTTTCGCCGGGTACGTTGGGCGTGTTGCCCGATGCCCACCCACGCAACATGCACGTCGGCGGTAGCAAGGGGTCGCTCAGTGGGAACCATGCGATGGCGGCTGCGGACCTCGCGATCGTGATTGGCTCTCGTGCAGTGTGTCAGGCCGACTCTTCGGGGACCGGCTTCGAAAAGGCACAGGCCGTGATCAACATCAACGGCGATGCTGGCGATGCCCACCACTACAACCGGACGGTGGCGCTGGTGGGCTCGATCGACGCTGTCATCGAAGGGCTGCTCGCCGCTCTGGCCAGGGCCGGGGGACGTTCGCAGCAGGCCGTGGCGCCCTGGCTCGCCGAGTGTGCAGAAAAGAAGGCGAGCTGGCTCGAGCTGAGAACGGAGCGTTGCAACGTGCCCGCGATCCATGACGAGGTCTGGGGTCGGCCGGTCTTGACACAGCCTGCCGCCATCGCAGAGGTCGACGCTTTCGCCCGCCGCGTGAGCGCTGTGAAGTACTTCGATGCGGGCGACGTGCAGGCCAATGGCTTTCAGGTCGTGGCCGACGATCACCCCGACGACACTTTCACCGACACGGGAGCCTCCTACATGGGCTTTGCCGCCAGTGCGCTGCTGGCTTCGGCATTGGCCGATCGCCCGCGCTATTGCCTGGCGGTCGTGGGCGACGGTTCCTTCATGATGAATCCTCAGATCCTGATCGATGCCGTCGAGCACGGTGTTCGGGCCAGCGTCGTGGTTCTGGACAATCGCCGCATGGCTGCGATATCCGGCCTGCAGATCGATCAATACGGTCGCGACTTCGCGACCCGGGACGGCGTGGAGGTCGACTACGTAGCACTCGCGACCTCCGTCAAAGGGGTGAGGGGGTTCTTCGCTGGGTACGAGGCGAAGAGCCTTAGGGATGCCCTCGACAGTGCGCACGCGTATGCCGGCTTGTCACTGATCCATGTCCCGGTCTACTGGGGCGACGACCCACGCGGTGGCATGGGAGTGTATGGACGCTGGAACGTGGGGGACTGGTGCGACGATGTCCAACGACGCTACCACTCCCAGGCCTTGTGACGGGGCCTCCGAGTCCGAGACGACCGATCACGTGAGAAGACGGAGTGAACAGATGGATCTGGATCATGGGCTCTTCATCGAGGGGCAATGGCGTGCCGCATCCGATGGTGGCGTCCTGCCCGTGGTGAATCCCGCCAGCGAGGAAGAGATCGGCTCGGTCGCCGTGGCGACGCCCCAGGATCTCGAAGCGGCCCTCACGGCGTCCGAGCGTGGCTTCGAGTTGTGGCGTCGTGTGCCGGCGGTCGAGCGCAGCGCCTGCCTGCGACGTATCGCAGAAGGCATTCGGCGTGGGGCGGACGGGATCGCCCGCCAGATCACCCTCGAGCAGGGCAAGCCGCTCGTCGAGGCCCGTGCCGAGGTTCTCGCGTCGGCCGAGCAATTCGATTGGAACGCGGAGGAAGCGCGCCGCATCTACGGACACGTCCCCGGCGGCCTGGCTGCCAATGTGCGTTACGAGGTGCGATGGTCGCCGCTGGGTGTCGTGGCTGCGTTCACGGCCTGGAATTTCCCAGCGCTCCTGGCCGCACGCAAGCTCTCCGCCGCTTTGGCGGCCGGCTGCAGCGTGTTGATCAAGCCTTCGGAAGAGGCGCCGGGAGCCGTATGTGAAATTGCGCGGATCGCTCATGAAGCGGGGTTGCCGTCGGGCGTACTCAACGTCGTGACCGGTCGGCCAGCAGAGATCTCTTCATCTCTGCTCGCCTCATCCCGCGTGCGCAAGCTCACCTTCACGGGCTCGGTACCCGTTGGCAAGTTGTTGATGCAGCAGGCGGCAGCAAGTCTCACGAAGGTATCCCTCGAACTCGGGGGG
>JAAELW010000046.1 GCA_024226235.1 bacterium | reverse complement strand
GACGCGAAGGTGGACCGCAAAAGAAACGAGGCCCGGGGCGGGTTGCCGCCGGGCCTCGCAATTCCTGGTGGAGCTGAGGGGAGTCGAACCCCTGACCTCTTGAATGCCATTCAAGCGCTCTCCCAACTGAGCTACAGCCCCAGGGGCAAACCAGGCTATCTGTCGGCTTCTTGGCTGTCAAAGCCGGCTGGCCACGGCCGGTCCTGGGGCTGTCGACCCTGGGGCTGTCGGCCGGCGCTCGACGCTTTCGAGCGGATGAGCCATGCTCGCGGGTCCTACTCGCCGGAGTGATGGAACTGGTAGACATAGGGGACTCAAAATCCCCCGGCTGGAGACGGCCGTGTGGGTTCGAATCCCACCTCCGGCACCATTTTTCATCATCTGCGGCGAGCGAACCAGTTGGCCTCATGAGGCAGAAAAGGAAACCAGGTTTCCACCGTGAATGAAACGCGGAGTCGTGACGTCGGATCCAGATGGCTCCGCTCTTCACCAAGCGGATGTGGGGCGGGACGACCGGAACGGGAGTGGCCGGTCGATCATCGAAGAAACGCAAAAGGAGTGATCAATATGCGAATCGTCCGAAACCAGTGGGTGTGGGTACTGGTCCTGATTGTTGGATCATGGCTGTTTGCCGGCCTGGCAACCGCCGAGGATTGCTCGGGCAGTGGCGCCGACGGCACGGCCTTCGAGGGCCGACTCTTCGAGGGAGAGGTCAAGGCCAACAAGAAGAAGGCCAAGGTCGTCGTCAACCTGAAGCCGAAGAAGAAGGAGCGAATGCGCCAGATCACGATCCGTCAGGGTGGTGAACCGATCCCGTTTGCGTTCCACCCCCAGGCGATCGTCTCCGGGCTGAAGAAAGATGTGAACAAGATCAAGAGCGGTGACTGGGTTCGCATTTGCGGTCCCCGCTCCGCGATGGCCACCCCGCGTTGGGCATTCTCGATCGAGGTTTTCGAGAAGGAGGACGCCGCAAAGGACGTCGACTAGCCGAACGCCGGCGTCGACCGGGGAACCGTTCGCTGCGGGCGATTCAGTTCAGCTTGCCCCGTACGGTGACCTTGTGTGCGCGGGGCGGATGGTCGGGTCGGTCGTCGAATTTCCAGCACACGCTGATGTCCATGTCCTCGTGGAGGTCCTTCCACTTGATGGCATGTTCGGCGCCTGCTCGGCGATCGACGACACGGATGCTTTTTGCCTTTCGGAAGGCGACCTTGTCATCCCTCTGGTTCTGCACGACGAAGCCGGGCTTCTTGCCGATCTTCTTGAACTCGAGAATCCTTCCCCGGAACTCCCGCATTCCAGCGCAATCGGCTGCAGCGGGTGTCGCGGAGAGGATGAGTGCGGCGGCCACGGTCATGCTCAGCGTCCCGAATGCTCGGCTGGCGGTCATGCTCAGCGTCCCGAGTGCTCGGCTGGTCTTGCGCATCTGATCCCGCTCTCCAGTGAAGTATTGCGATTCGACCGATACGGGAATCGGCTCGTTTCTTCGACGAGCGGACGCTCCCGCTGATTCACACGGTCTCGTTTCCGACCCAGGGTACCGCATGGAGTGCCCGCCCAGGGGCCGCCGTCCGTGGCGATCGCTACCGTATCCCGGTCATGTCCGACGCACAGCCGCTCCTCCGCCCGGATCAATTCGAGCGCTACCGCCGACACCTGAATCTTCCGGAGTTCGGTGTGCTGGGGCAACGGCGTCTGCTCGAAAGCCGGGTGCTGCTGATCGGTGCGGGTGGTCTCGGCTGTCCGCTGGCCCAATATCTCGCAGCCGCTGGCGTGGGCACGCTCGGAATCGTGGATTTCGACGTGGTGGAACCCTCCAACCTTCAGCGCCAGGTGCTCTTCGGAACCGCCGATCTGGGCCGGCTCAAGGTCGAGGTGGCGCGCGAGCGGATCGAGGCGATGAATCCGGACGTCAACGTGCGGACCTACTCCGAGCGCGTGACCTCCGACAACGCCCTCGATCTGTTTCGTGACTACGACGTGATCGTCGATGGCACCGACAATTTCCCGACTCGCTATCTGTCGAGCGATGCTTGCGTGTTGCTGGGCAAGCCCACGGTCTATGGAGCGATTCTCCGCTTCGAAGGCCAGGCTTCGAGCTTCGATGCAACTCGGGGCCCCTGCTACCGCTGTCTGTTTCCCGAGCCGCCTCCGCCGGGCTCGGTCCCTTCGTGCGCCGAGGGCGGAGTGCTCGGGATCCTGCCCGGGATCATTGCGATGATCCAGGCGACCGAGACGGTGAAGCTCCTGACCGGGATCGGGGAGCCCCTCATCGGGCGCATCCTCACCTACGATGCGTTGTCGATGAAGTTCCAGGAGTACCGCCTGAAGAAAGACCCGGATTGCCCGGCCTGCGGCACGAATCCGACGGTGACGAAGCTGATCGACTACGAGGGCTTCTGCGGAATGTCCTCGGTTCAACAAGAGAGTGCGGTGAAGGAGATCTCCGCCGCTGACGTCCACGGGAGACTTGCTGCGGGAGAGCGCTTCCTGCTGCTCGATGTCCGCAACCCGGACGAGTGGGAGACGGCTCGAATCGAGGGCGCGACACGGGTTCCGCTGGCAGAGCTCGAGGCCCGGATCAGCGAGCTTCTGGACTGGAAGGATCGCCCCATCGTCGCGCATTGTCATCACGGCGGTCGAAGTGCGAAGGCTTGCGAGATCCTCGCTGGTGCAGGCTTCAGCGATCTGACGAATCTGATCGGCGGGATCGAAGCCTGGTCCCTGACAGTCGATCCCGAAGTGGAGAGGTACTGAAATGGCGATTCGACTCCCGGACCCTCTGAAGCGGCGCCATCTGGTCGAGGGCGAGATCGATTCGGCCAAGGCGTTGGCCCTGGCCGAGGCCTACCTGGAAGAAGGTCGGCAGCAGGAGGCGATCGTCTTCCTGGCGCGCGCCGACGCCACCGATCGCTTGGAGGCGCTGCTCGAGGAAGCGGTCCTGGCCGGAGATGCCTTCCTGGTTCGGCAGGTGGCCGAGGCGATGGACCAGGAAGTTCCGGAGGCGAAGTGGGCGAGAGTGGAAGAACGCGCTCGTGAGCTCGGCAAGGATCGCTACGCTTCCGAAGCAAGCCGCCAGGTCGGGCGGGTCAAAGACTGAGGACGGTTCCGATGGCGATACGTTGTCTCGTGGTGCGAGGGTTGGTCAAGGAGGTTGAGGAGGACATCAACAAGTTCCTTGCGGCCGCCGAGGTGAATGTCCTCCATATGGCGCAGAGCGAGACCGGTGAGTATCTGAGCGTCACGCTGATCTACGACGAGCTGACGCCGGGCGTTTGACGGCCGGGCGCCTGACGTCGGGCCCCTGGACGTGGGGTACCCTCCAGGTGTGCCCACCCCCTATCCCCGTTGTCTTGATGAGTTGGCTGATTGGCTTCGAGTGCACTTCGACCCGAAGGCATCAGCAGATCTGACCGCGGTTGCTCTGCTCGATCTCAGAGGACAGCAAGGTGGCTCCCTGGTGCTTCGCATCGAGCCGGGTCGTGCGGAGGTCGGCCGAGGGACGATCGCCGACCCAGACGTGCACCTCCGAGTCGAGGCGGACGATTTCTATTCCATCTTGTCCGGTGCTACCAGCCCGGATGTGTTGCACATGCAGGGACGTCTCGATGTGCAGGGGAATCTTGGCCTCGCAATGAAGCTCCGCACCCTGTTCCCTCCCGGCTGATCCGCGATGGACGCGCCCGCCATCCGCATCGAGAACGCCCGGACCCATAATCTTCGGAACGCCTCGTGCACGATCCCCCTCTACTGCATCACGGTGGTGAGCGGAGTCTCGGGTTCGGGAAAGTCGAGTCTGGCCTTCGACACCCTGTACGCAGAGGGCCAGCGGCGCTATGTGGCGTCGCTCTCGACCTACGCTCGCCAGTTCCTGGAGCGGCTGCCTCGGCCGGATGTCGACCTGGTGAGCAACCTGCCGCCCGCCATCGCCATCGAGCAACACAACTCGGTCACCAATGCCCGGTCCACGGTCGGAACGGCGACCGAAATCCTGGACCATCTGCGCCTGCTGTACGCGAAAGTCGGTGAGACCCGATGCTGCGATCGGCCAGTGGAGGCGGGCACGGTTCAGGGCATTGGCGAGCGTCTGATGGCCCGGTTCCACGGACAACGGGGGAGCCTGGCCGTGGCGTTCCGATCCGAGGAGCCGGCAGCGGAGCTTCGCCTACGCCTGGGTCGCGAGGGTTGGGTCCGGCTGCTCGATCGCGAAGGGCGTCACCTGCAGTTGGACGAAGTGGACGACGCGCGGCTCGATCGCGAGCGCGCGGATCTGCTCTCGGTGGTGGATCGGCTCGTGGTCAAGCAGGAGGGTCGCAGCCGTTTGACCGAGGCCCTGGCCGAGGCTCTGGGCCGCGGTTTTGGGGAGGCCGTGTTCGCGCCCCACGACGGCGATCTGGTCGCGGTTCGGGAGGGCTTCGTCTGCGAAGTCTGTGGGCGTCGTCATCCCACCCCGGAGCCGGCTCTGTTCTCCTTCAACAGTCCGCTTGGAGCCTGCAGTACCTGCCAGGGGTTTGGTCGCGTGGCCGCCCTGGATCTCGAAAAGGTCGTGCCCGATCCGGGTGTCACCCTCCGGAACGGTGCGATCGCTCCTTTTGCCACACCGAGTGGTCGCCGCTGCCAACGGGATCTGCTGCGCGCCTGCGTTGCGGCGGGCGTCGATCCCAAGCGAACCTGGCGACAGTTGGGTGTGCGGCAACGAGAGTGGGTGATCGAGGGCGACGAAGACTGGTACGGCGTGCGCGGGTTCTTCGACTACCTGGAGGCCCGTCGCTACAAGGTGCAGTCGCGGATTGCGATCGCGCGCTATCGGCGATACGACCGCTGTCCGGAGTGTGAGGGGCACAGGCTGCGTCGCGAGGCGCTGGAAGTCGTCGTGGGTGGGCGCCACCTGGGGGAGGTCTCGCAGTTCACGATCGAGGAGCTGGCCGACTGGCTCGGCACGCTGGATCTCGATGCGAGCACACGGCTGCGGGGTGAGCGCTTGCTCGGGCTGCTCGAGGCGCGCGTGGGGACGGCCCTCGAGGTGGGCCTCGGATACCTGAGCCTTGCACGGCAGATGCGGACGCTATCCGGTGGCGAGGCCCAGCGGATTCAGCTGGCCACGGCGCTCGGTGGCGGGCTCACCTCGGCGCTGTACGTGCTGGATGAGCCTTCAGTGGGCCTGCATCCGCGCGACGTGGGAAGGTTGCTCTCCGTGTTGCGATCGATTCGCGACCAGGGCAATACGCTGGTCATCGTCGAGCATGCTCCGGAAATCGTGTGGGCGGCAGACCATCTGGTCGATCTCGGACCAGGCGCGGGCCGAGACGGTGGGCAGGTCGTGGCCGAAGGTACGCCCCGGGAAGTTGCAGCCCGAAGCGACTCGCCGACCGGCCGATTGCTGGCGGGCCAGCTGAAACTCGAACGGCGCTGGCGTCCCGAGGCCAGCGGCGAGCTGCGGATCGAAGGGGCGTGTGCCCAGAACCTCAAAGATGTCGACGTCCGGGTTCCGTTGGGACAGCTGGTCGTGGTGACCGGCGTGAGCGGTGCGGGCAAATCGACGTTGATTCGCTCCGTGCTGGTCGGCCAGCTCCGCAGGGACAGCGAACGTGGCGCGTGCGAGCGCATCGTCGGAGCCGACCGGATCTCCGAGGTCGTGGTGGTCGAGCCCACCCCGCCGGGTCGTAGCGCCCGATCGAACCCGGCGACGATCTCGAAAGCCTTCGACGGCATCCGCAAGCGGTTTGCGTCCACGGCCGCAGCCAAGCGCCGAGGGCTTTCCCCGGGCTGGTTCTCCTTCAACGTGCCAGGCGGTCGCTGCGAGCCCTGTGAAGGCAGCGGCGAGACTGTCGTGGACATGCAGTTCCTCGAGGATGTGCGCATTCCGTGCGAGCACTGTGACGGAACCCGCTACAAGCCGGAAGTCCGTGAGGTGACGGTGAACGGCCTGTCGATCGTCGATGTCCTCGCGCTCTCCGTTCGCGAGGCACGTGAGCGGTTTGGTGCGGAGAAGACGATCGGCCCGCGGCTCGAGCCACTATGCCGGGTCGGCCTGGGCTATCTCACGTTGGCCCAGCCGCTGTCGACCTTGTCCGGGGGTGAACTCCAGCGCCTGCGGATCGCCCAGGCCCTGGCGGCCGGAACGCCCGGAGCGCTGTATGTGATGGATGAGCCCACCACGGGCCTGCATGTTTCGGAGATCCAGGTGCTGATTTCCTGCCTCGACGCGCTGCTCGACGCTGGCGCCAGCGTCGTGCTGATCGAGCACAATCTGGACGTCATCCGATCTGCAGACTGGATCATTGATCTGGGGCCCGAGGGCGGGCCCATGGGCGGTCGGATCCTGGCGGAGGGGCCGCCGACGACGATCGCCCAGGTCGAGGCGTCCTTCACCGGTGCGGCGCTGCGCAGCGAGCCCGGCTGAAGCTCTCGGACCGTTTCGATGGAATCGATCGAACCCTTTCGGATCTCGCTCCGATAAGATCGACCGGACCATGTCGGATCGTGCCGTTCCGCCCATTGACATCCACCCCGAGGAGTTCTTCACGCGTTGGGTGCCGGCTTCGGTGGCTGCCGATGAGAGTCGGCAGTTGCGTCTGGCCCGAACGGAGGCCGTGCTCGAGTTCGTCCTCACGGATCACGCCGAAGGCGTCTATCACCTTCGCGTGATGCAGGGCATCGTCATCGGTGCCGTGGGAGAAGCCCCCGAACCGGATCTACGCGTTCACCTGGATGTGGCGACCTGGCAGAGCCTGAACGCCGGCGATCTCTCCGCGCCGGAGGCGTTCTTGAGGCGCAGGGTCCGACTCGAAGGCGATTTCATGCTCGCGTTGAAGCTTCACCTGATCCTGGGATAGCGGGAGGGTCTAGCCTTCGACGTTTCGCTTCGTGGTGTGCTGTCGCGCGTCCCGGCGGCGGGCGAAGATGCGTTTGTCGTGTACCCGACGAAGCTGGTGCTCGAGCTTGTGCAGCACCAGATCGGCGACCTGAGCGGCCTGCTCTCCTTTGGCATGGGTCGCAGCTTCGGTGTGCTTGCCGGTGGCATGGGCGCTCGCTGTGTGCCCGAGGCCTTCTGGGGCAACCGAGATTTCCAGGTGGGTGAGTTCCGGGAACTCTTCTACTACCGATTGGCAGCGGGCCTCCAGTCTGCGTCGCGCCTCTTCAGAGAGATCCGTGTCCTTGATGTGCATTGCCACGAGTCCGTTCGCCATGAGTCCCCCGTGTTCGTTCACGATGAGTCTACCATCGGATGGCCCGGGGAAGGCTGGCGAATCGCGGAAATGGCGGAAGCGGACGGGAATCGAACCCGCCGAAACCGTGTCGCCACGATTTCCACCGGATTTGAAGTCCGGGCGAGGCACCAGCACTCGAGACGCTTCCAATGCCCAGAAGATAGAGAAATCGGTTTTACTCCGCGCGGATGGCGTTACACTTCCAGTGGGCCAACCGGGGGGTGGCAGTGTATTCGCGGGCGCATACCGCCAAGATCTTGCGCGTGTCGTCGGAGCGGCTGCGCTATTGGGAGCGGACGGATCTCGTGAGCCGTTCTGCGGACGCGGATGGCCGCAGCGCATTCGCCTTCGAGGACCTGTTGCAGGTGCGCTCCCTGCTTTCGCTGGTCGAAGAGGGCGTTTCCGTTCGTCGCATCCGGCGCAGCCTTGCTGCGTTGCAGGCTCGCCTGCCGGAACTCGAGAGTCCGTTGCGTGCATTGCGTCTGTCGAGCGCTGGATCCGGCAGGGTGGCTGTTCGTCACGACGACGCACTGATGGAGCCGGACGGCCAGCTCGTCATCGATTTCGAATCTTCGCTGGCAACTGACTCGCAACCCACGCCGCTCGAGCGGGAGGCCGAAAAAGCCGCTGGAGCGCTGGCCTGGTTCGAGCGCGGCTGCGAACTCGATTCGGAACCGAAGCGCCTGCGAGAGGCCATCGATGCCTATCGCCATGCGATCACCCTCGATCCGGGTTTCGCCGACGCGCACTGCAACCTCGGCACGGTGTATTTCAACCGCGGAGACCGAGAAGAAGCACGGCGATGGTACGAGACCGCGCTCGAGCGGGACACATCCCATCTGGAGGCCCATTTCAACCTTGCCAACCTCTGCGAGGAAGAGGGGCGCCGGGAATCCGCGGTGCACCACTACAAGGCGGCTTTGCAGGCGGATCCGTTCTTTCCCGATGGGAATCTGAACCTGGCGCTGCTTTACGAGAAGCTCGAGCTGCGCCGCATGGCCCGTGAGCATTGGCGGCGTTACCTGCAGCAGGTGCCGGACGGAAACTGGTCCGAGATCGCCCGCGAGCGGCTCGAGGAGTAGGGCGCGCCCCGTCAGCGTTCGGCGGCGTTGTCCTCTGGGACGATTCGGAAAGTCCGACGATCGATCAGGTCGTCATCGAGCCGGGCCTCGACGCGCCAGATTCCGCGCAGAGCCGCGCGATCCGGAGTGAGTTCGAGCTCAGCACTCGCGTGCGGGCGCCGAATGCCGGCAGCCGGCTCGTCCTGGACGATGGAGCCGCTGGGATCGTACCAGCGCACTGTGATCTCTTCACGGCGGCCGACGTAGTCATCTTCGATCCAAGCCCACCAGACCACGCGGTCGTCACGTCGATCGAAGAGCTGCCGAGAACGTCCGGCGGGGGTGTCGGCGGCTGGCGTTTGGGCGCCGTCCGAGATCCCGGCCTTGCCGACGACCGGGAAGATCAGCCGTCGCACGGCTCTCTGGGCGAGCTTGGGAAGGTTGCCACGGCCCTCGAAGCGACGGGCGGCCTGCTCCAGGAAGAATGTGGCCTGGACCGTGTCGCCCCTCTCCTTGTGGGCCAGGCCCAGGTGGTAGTAGTTCAGTGCAACTTCCGGATCGAGCAGCAGAGCGCGGCGGAAAGCGAGGATCGCGTCCGCGGGGCGGCTCGATTCTGCGAAGAGCTTTCCCTTGCGGAATGGGATGCGTGGGTCCGTCGGGTAGGTGGCCTCGGCCTTTGCGAGCGTGCGAAGAGCGCCTTCCGGATCGCCGGATTCCGCCTGGGCGCGTGCAGCCTCGAGCTGCGGATCGGCGTCGGGGTTGCGGGTGCCCACGGCCTCCTTGATCTCGTTGCGCCGCAGCTCGAGCATTCGCGAAAGCCGGTATTGGGTGGCGCGAAACGCGCGTTCGAGGCCGGGCGGCCGGGTGCCGGTGATGGTGAG
>JAAELW010000045.1 GCA_024226235.1 bacterium | reverse complement strand
TCCCACAGCGCGGTCTACACCATCGTCCAGGATCGCCACGGTTTTCTCTGGCTCGGCACGCGCAACGGGCTGAACCGCTACGACGGCTATCGCTTCCGGGTCTTCCAGCACGATCCCGAAGACCCCGACTCGCTGTCCGGCGGCAGCGCCTCTGCCCTCCTGGAGGATCGGCGGGGTGATCTGTGGATCGGAACCCAGAGCGGGCTCGACCGCTTCCACCGCACCGAGGAACGGTTCCTCCACCAGCGCCACGACCCGGAAGATCCCCGGAGCCTGAGCAGTGATCTGGTGTATGCGATCTTCGAGGACCGTGCCGGGACGCTGTGGGTCGCGACGTACGAAGGCCTGAATCGGCGGGCGCCGGACGGAACGTTCGTCCGTTATCTGCACGATCCTTCTGGGCAACGCGGTGCGGTATCTGGGAGATCAGCCGATGCCGCGGATCGCGGTGGGCGGGCGTGACCCGGGCGCTACGGGCGGTGAGCTGCCGAGCTTCTACATCCGCGACAACGGGATGGGCATCGATCCGCAGTATCACGAGAAGGTCTTCGGCCTGTTCGAGCGCCTCGACCCGGAGGCGTCGGAGGGGACCGGGATCGGCCTGGCGCTGGTCAAGCGCATCGTCGAGGTCCACGGCGGGCGGATATCGGTCGAATCGGAGGGAGCGGGACACGGCTCGACCCTCTGCTTTACCCTGCCGCGGGCCACCGGCTGAGGAAGCACGCAAATTCTGAGGGCCAACGTATGGACGTGAAGCGATTCCGGCTCTGGGGCCTGCTGGTTATCTTGGCGCTATGACGGCACCGTA
>JAAELW010000044.1 GCA_024226235.1 bacterium | reverse complement strand
GTCCTGCTCGTCGACCTGGACCCCCAGGCCAACGCCAGCAGTGCCTACGGCATCGCATCCCCTGAGCACCAGCTCTACGACGTGCTATCGGGCGAGAGCACACTTCCCGAGGTCGCGGTTCCGACCGATCTCGGCCATCTCCACGTCATTCCAGCCGGACCAGACCTGGCCGGCGCCGAAATCGAGCTGGTTTCGGCCGAGGCTCGAGAGGCCCGCCTTCGAGCAGCGCTGGCTGAAGTTCTCCCCCACTACGACTTCGTGATCATCGATTGCCCGCCCTCATTGAGCCTTCTGACGTTAAACGCACTCTGCGCAGCAGATAGCGTGTTGATTCCACTACAAGGCGAGTATTATGCACTCGAGGGCCTGGCCCGGTTGCGTGATACCGTCGATCGGGTGCGTGAATCCCTTCATCCGGATCTTCAGATGGAAGGTATCGTGCTCACGATGATGGATCGGCGCGCCAACCTGAGCCGACAGGTCGAGGACGAGGTGCGCTCCCACTTCGGCGCGCAGGTCTTCACGACTGTGATCCCACGGAATGTCCGACTCAGTGAGGCGCCGAGCCATGGCAAGCCCATTCTGCTGTACGACATCGCGTCCAAGGGGGCGCGCGCGTACTTGGACCTTGCTCGTGAGTTGATGGACAAGCACCCGGGCGCGCCTCGCAAACCACCCGCTCTTCCGCCCGGGCCCAGCCCGCGGCCGGACTAACGAGGACATCATGTCTGCACGCAGGAACGCACTGGGACGAGGGCTCGATGCACTGATCCCTCGCGAATCGACCAAGTCACCTCCGAGCCCGTCTACCCCCGGTTCGTCCGATGATGGGTCCGGGACCGCGAATCGATTGCGTGATGATTCGTCGAAGGACGGCCTGACGGAGCTCGCCGTCGATGCGATTGCCGCCAACCCGGAGCAGCCGCGTCGCGTATTCGATGAAGCAGAGCTTCGCCGTCTCGCGGATTCGATCCAGCGCTACGGTGTATTGCAGCCGATCGTCGTGCGCCGCGCAGCCGACGGAGCGGCGGCTGCCTACGAGCTCGTCGTCGGTGAGCGCCGCTGGCGAGCCAGTCGCCTGGCGGGCCGCCCGACGATCCCCGTGACCATCCAGGATTTTGCGCCGCGTGATCTCCTCGAGGTGGCACTCATCGAAAATGTGCAGCGTGCAGATCTGAATCCCATCGAACTCGCGATGGCCTTCCGCGCGCTGCAGGAGCAGGGAGCGACCCAAGAAGAGGTTGGCCGTCGGGTCGGACTCGATCGCTCGACCATCGCCAATCACCTCCGGCTCCTCGACCTGCCCCGCGAGCTCCAGGCCGACGTCGAGAACGGCACTCTTACGACGGGCCATGCGAAGGCCCTGCTCGGCGTGGGCAACCCGGAGCGTCGTCGCCAGCTGCGCGACCGGATCGCCTCCGAGCAGCTGTCCGTTCGGGCGTCCGAAGCGCTGGCTCGCCAGCTCTCCGGCCCCGGCCGGCGCCGTCACCCCCCTGCTCGGACCAATGCGGCGGATCCGAACCTTCAGAGCCTGATCGATTCGCTCCGGGAGCGCCTCCAGACCCAGGTGCGAATCACCGGGACCGGGAAGCGCGGCCGGATCGAGATCGATTTCTACGGCCCCGAGGATCTGCATCGCCTCAGTCAGGCGATCCTCGACGGGTCGACGCTGTGACGCACACCGGCGATTCAGAGATTCCCACAGTGGTGGCGGCAGGTAGCCATTTCGAGGGTCTTCTGACCTTTCGGGGCGCCGCCCGTGTGAACGGGAGCATCGTGGGGAAGATCCACGCGGCCGGCTTGCTGGTGATTGGCCCCGACGCCCAGGTGCGCGCCGAGATCGACGTGGACGAGTTGATCGTGGAAGGCCTGGTGGAAGGCGACATTCGAGTTCATCGGCGGGCCGAGTTGATGCCGATGGGTCGGGTGATCGGCGGCCTCCTCTCGCCGCAGATCAAAATGGCCGAAGGCAGCGTTCTCCAGGGTCAATGCCGGACGATGGCCCCCGAGGATTTTCCCGCAACCGGCTCCGAAAGCCCGCAAAACGCCCAGGCCCCCGATTCCGTGGCGGAATCTGCCTGATCCCGGCTTGAAACTCGGGGTGGATTTGCGAGGATTGGCGCCGCCCGAGGTCGGCCCGTAGGGGGCCCGCCTCCACCCTTCCCTCGCCTCCAACGCCTTCGAGCGGCGGAAATCGCGATGGCTGCCTGCTGCGGTCATGCGATCCGCCAGCCGAAAGCCGCGATCGGCGGGCAGCCGGTCGAGCAAAGGCTCGACGGGTCTGGCGGGAAGGACAGGGAGTTCGAGCGAAGCGATGACCCGAAGACGCATCGTGGCAACCGCCGTCGTGGTCGGCCTGGTCTCGCTTCCGTGGGCCGCGGCCGCCGCAGAGGGCGGACTCTCGATCTTCCCGGATCTGACCGAGCTACTGATTTTGCTGGCGATCTTTTGTGTGCTGATCTTTCCGGCGAACAAGCTGGTCTTCGAGCCACTGATCGAGGTCCTCGACGAACGCGGCCGGCGCATTGAAGGTGCCCGCGCTCGCGCGGGGGAGATCGATTCCGAGGCCGATCGGGTGTTCGGCGAGTACGAAGTGGCTGTCACCGCGGCGCGAAAACTGGCCGAGGAAGATCGCCGTGGCCATATGGAAGAGGCCCGCCGAGAACAATCCCGGGTAACCGCCGAAGCCCGCGGGGCTGCGGAAGCCGAGATGCAGCGCGCCCGCGCCGGAGTGGCGGACGCCCTCGACCAGGCCCGCGACGAGTTGCGAAGCCGGGCGGAAGATCTCGCCCGTGATGCCGCCAGCCAGGTTCTCGGAAGGAGCGTGTCGTGATTCGCCGCGCACACCTCTTCGGCCTGCTGGTCACATGTGGCCTGGTCCCGTCCGCGGCGTTCGCCGCTGGCGAGGGTGGGATGGGGATGGTCTGGGAGGTCGTGAACCTCACGCTGCTGGTCGGCGTGCTCGTCTACTTCGCGCGAAAGCCCGTACTCACCTACTTGAGTGAACGTAGGGACGAGATCCAAAGCAACCTGGCGGGTGCCGAGGATCTGCTGGATCAGGCCGAGAGCAAGCTGCACGGTTGGAGCGAGCGCGCAGCCCAACTCGACAGCGAGATCGAGTCGATCCGCGCTGCGGCCCAGAAAGCCGCCCAGCAGGAGCGCAACGCGATCGTTGCAGATGCCGAGGCTACCGCCGAACGCATCCGCGCCAGCGCAGGATCCGTCGTCGATCGCGAGCTGCGTGCAGCCCGTGAATCCCTGCGCGGAGAAGTAGCCGATCTCGCGACCGATCTCGCCAGGAAGATCCTGACCGAGAAGGTCAACGACGAAGATCGGCTGCGCCTCGTCGATGAGTTCATCACGAAGGTCGAACACGGAGAGGCCAACTGATGGCGCAAAGTGCGGTCGAACACGGAGAGGCCAACTGATGGCGCGTTTTGCAGCTGCTCAGCGTTACGCCAAGGCTCTGTTCCAACTGGCCAGGGATCAGGGTGGCGTGCCCGCTGTCCGCACTGAGCTGCGGCGGCTCGGATCGCTTCTGGAAGAGAACCAGGAGCTGTGTGATGTGTTGATGCAGCCGCTCCATCCGGCGGCCCAGCGGCGTTCGGTGCTGGCTTCGGTGACCGAGAAGCTTGGGGCCACCAGCCTGCTGAGCCATTTCTATTCTTTCTTGATCGATCAACGTCGACTGGTCGATTTCGCGGCGATCGAAGAGGCCTACGGCGAGCTGGCCGATGCGGATGCGGGGCTGACCAAGGCCCAGGTGCGCGCGGCGGCTCCGCTCAGCGACCAGCAGCGCACCCGGCTCCAGAGTGCGCTCGGCACTCGTGCTGGCGGCAATGTCGAACTCGAAGTCGAAATCGATCCGAGTCTGCTCGGCGGCGTGGTCGCGCAGATCGGCGACACAGTCTACGACGGAAGTCTCGAGAGTCAGCTCCAACAGCTGCGTGCGAGCCTTGCCAAGGGCTAGTCGCGCGGCAGACGAAACCATCCACCCGGTGCTGCCCAGCGAGCAGTGCTTACGCGGAGTCCCAACCCATGACAGCTGAGATTCGCCCCGGCGAGATCACCGACATCCTGAAGCGCGAGATCCAGGAATACGGCCGCGAAGTCGATATCGCGGAAACCGGCTCCGTGCTCTCCGTGGGCGACGGCATTGCGCGCGTCTACGGCCTGCAGAGCGCGATGGCTGGTGAACTCGTCGAGTTCCCGGGCGGCGTGGACGGGATGGTCCTCAACCTCGAGGACGACAACGTCGGCATCGCGATCATGGGCGATGCAGCGCACATCAAGGAAGGCGACCTGGTGCGCCGGACCGGTCGAATCGTCGAGGTGCCGGTCGGCGAAGGCCTGCTAGGCCGCGTGGTCGATGCACTCGGCAACCCGATCGACGGCAAGGGACCGATCGAAGGCAGCGAGACAAGGCGCATGGAGCTGAAAGCTCCGGGCATCGTCACACGCAAGAGCGTGAACGAGCCGCTGATGACCGGCCTGAAGGCGATCGACGCGATGACGCCGATCGGCCGTGGCCAGCGCGAGCTGATCATCGGCGACCGCCAGACCGGCAAGACCGCGGTCGCGATCGACACGATCATCAACCAGAAGGATACCGACGTCTTCTGCATCTATGTGGCTACGGGCCAGAAGCAATCGACCGTGGCCAACGTGGTCGAGAAGCTCACCCAGTATGGAGCCATGGACTACACGATCGTCGTTGCGGCAACGGCCGCCGAAGCGGCGCCCCTTCAGTTCATTTCGCCCTACTCGGGCTGCGCGATGGGTGAGTGGTTCCGCGACAACGGCAAGCACGCGCTGATCATCTACGATGATCTCTCGAAGCAAGCCGTGGCCTATCGTCAGCTTTCGCTGCTGCTTCGCCGGCCGCCGGGCCGCGAGGCCTACCCGGGCGACGTATTCTACGTCCACAGCCGGCTGCTCGAGCGCGCCGCCAAGCTCGATGATTCCCTCGGTGGCGGCAGTCTGACCGCGCTGCCAATCATCGAGACCCAGGCGAACGACGTGTCTGCCTACATCCCGACCAATGTCATTTCGATCACTGACGGCCAGATCTTCCTGGAGACCGATCTGTTCAATTCGGGCATCAGGCCGGCTGTGAACGTCGGCCTTTCGGTGTCCCGTGTGGGCGGTTCCGCACAGACCAAGGCGATGAAGGGTGTGGCCGGCACGCTGAAGCTGGGCCTCGCCCAGTATCGAGAGATGGCAGCATTTGCCCAGTTCGGCTCTGACCTCGACGCCGCCACCCAGGAACAGCTGGCCAATGGCGAGCGCCAGACCGAGATGCTGAAGCAAGGCCAATACCAGCCTCTGAAAATGGAAGAACAGGTCGTCTCGATCTTTGCGTGTACGCCGCCCAAAGGGGGTGGCAAGAGCTGGGTTCGAGAACTCGAGGTCTCGGACATCGGTCGCTACGAGCAAGAGCTGCTCGCCCACATGCGCGCGAGCCATGCTGATCTGCTCGGGCGCATCCGCGAGAGTGGCAAGCTCTCGGACGAGGACGCGACGGAATTGAAGGGCGCCCTCGACGAGTTCGGCAACGTCTTCCAGCCGACCTCGAAAGTCGAGTAGCAGAACGTGGCAAGCCTCAAGGACATCAAGCGGCGGATCGGCACCGTGGAGAACACGCAGCAGATCACTTCGGCCATGCGCATGGTCTCGGCGGCCAAGCTACGCCGGGCCCAGGATGCGATCATGGCGGCGCGGCCCTACGCGCAGAAGATGTACGCGACGCTCGGCGAAATCGGCAGGCGTCAGAAGGACGCAGAGCATCCGCTGCTCCAGGTTCACGAGACCCGGACCGTGATGGAAGTGGTGGTCGTCACTTCCGACCGCGGGTTGTGCGGTGCCTTCAACGGCAACGCGATCAAGGCAGCGGAGCGAGCCATCCGGGAAAAGGGTTCCGCGTTCGATCGGGTCGCCGTCTCCACGGTGGGCCGCAAGGCGACCGAGTACTTCGGCAAGCGGCGGGATGTGGCCCGCAGCTGGACCGGGATCGCCAGCGTCGATATTGCCGATGCGGTGGAGATCGCGAACTACCTTTCCGAGCGATACAACAGCGGTGAGATCGACCACGCGCTGATCATTTACAACGAATTCGTTTCCGCGATGACGCAGTCTCCGAACATCGATCAGCTGCTCCCGCTCTCGCCTGCAGAGGAAATTGCGGAAGCCGGAGCTGCAGACGCGATGCCTTTCGAAATCGAGCCGGATGCAGCTGGGCTGCTCAATGTGCTCGTGCCCCAGGCGCTGGAGTTTTCGATCTTCCGGGCGCTGCTGGAGAACCAGGCCGGGGAGCACGCCGCGCGGATGACCGCGATGGAGAGCGCGACGCGCAACACTGAGGATCTCATCAAGAGCCTCACCCTCAAGTACAACCGCGCACGGCAGGCGGCGATCACCAGGGAATTGGTGGAAATCGTCTCCGGTGCGGAAGCCCTCTGAATTCGAGCCGAGAAGGAAATCATCCCATGGCGCAGCAAGGTAGGGTCACCCAGGTCACCGGTCCGGTCGTCGACGTCGAGTTCCCGCCGGGCGAGTTGCCCGAGGTGCTGACCGCACTTCGCGCAACCAATCCGGGCATCGATGATCGTGACGGAAATCTCGTGCTCGAGGTTGCGCAGCACCTCGGCGAGAACACCGTTCGCACGATCGCGATGGATACCACCGAAGGTCTCGTCCGAAATCAGGAAGTGACCAACACCGGTGAGTCGATCAAGATGCCGGTGGGTCAGCAGGTACTCGGCCGGATCCTGAACGTGATTGGCGACCCGGTGGACGAACGAGGCCCGGTCGAGACCGACACCCACTGGTCGATCCATCGCGAACCCCCGAAGTTCGTCGATCAGGCGACCTCGGTCGAAAACCTGGAGACCGGCATCAAGGTGATCGACCTGGTCTGCCCCTACCAGAAGGGCGGCAAGGTCGGCTTGTTCGGCGGCGCCGGCGTGGGCAAGACCGTGATCATCCAGGAGCTGATCAACAACATCGCTCATGAGCACTCGGGCTATTCGGTGTTTGGCGGTGTGGGCGAGCGAACCCGCGAGGGCAACGACCTCTGGCACGAGATGGAGGACGCCAAGCTCTCCGATGGCACGACCGTGCTCGACAAGTGCGCGCTGATCTTCGGCCAGATGAACGAGCCGCCGGGCGCACGGGCCCGCGTCGGGCTCTCTGCACTCACCTGCGCGGAGTACTTCCGTGATGAAGAGGGCAAGGACGTCCTGCTGTTCATCGACAACATCTTCCGCTTCACCCAGGCGGGCTCCGAGGTGTCCGCGCTACTGGGCCGGATTCCCTCCGCGGTGGGCTACCAGCCGACTCTGTCAACGGATATGGGCGAGCTGCAGGAGCGGATCACCTCGACGACGAAGGGCTCGATCACCTCGGTGCAGGCGATCTACGTCCCTGCGGACGACCTGACCGACCCGGCTCCGGCCACCGCGTTCACCCACCTGGATGCGACCACGGTGCTCGACCGTGCGATCTCCGAGCTGGGCATCTACCCGGCGGTATCGCCTCTCGATTCGACCAGCCGGATCCTCGATCCGCTGGTCGTCGGCGAGGAGCACTACGAGGTTGCCCGGGCTTGCCAGCAGATGCTGCAGAAGTACAAGGATCTTCAGGACATCATCGCGATTCTCGGCATGGACGAGCTCAGTGAAGAGGACCGGCTGACCGTGGCCCGTGCCCGGAAGGTCGAGCGCTTCTTCTCCCAGCCCTTCCATGTGGCCGAGCAGTTCACGGGCCGCTCGGGTGTCTACGTGCGCCTCGAGGACACGATCCGCTCGTTCAAGGAGATCCTCGAGGGTGGCTGTGACGATCTCCCCGAGCAGGCGTTCTTCATGGCTGGCGCGATCGAGGACGTCCGCGAGAACGCGAAGCAGATGGGCTAGTTGGTATGGCGATCGATCTCACCGTCGTGACTCCGGCAGGCCAGGCCTTCCGGGGTGAAGTACAGAGCGTGGTGCTCCCGGGCATCGTGGGCGATTTCGGCGTGCTCGAGGGCCACGAAGTCTTCATGACCAGCCTGCGGCCTGGCGAAATGCAGCTCGATCAAACCGGGGAGATCCAGCGGGCAGCGATCTCCAACGGCATCGCCGAGATCCACGAAGACCACGTCACCGTGATGGTGGGCAGCTGCGAGTTCGCTCACGAGATCGATCTCGAGCGCGCCCAGATCGCGGCCGACCGCGCTACGAAGCAACTCGAAGAGATGCGCGGCACCGAGGATGGCGAGGCAACGTACCTGAAGTACCAAGAGGCCTACTCGCGAGCGATCGCACGGATCTCCG
>JAAELW010000043.1 GCA_024226235.1 bacterium | reverse complement strand
TCGGCAACTTAACAAATGGGACCGGCCCCTGTCT
The DNA here is from genome assembly GCA_024226235.1 of bacterium. Taxonomy (GTDB): domain Bacteria; phylum Myxococcota_A; class UBA9160; order UBA9160; family UBA6930. Next base: position 8,265 of record JAAELW010000043.1, on the reverse strand, counting down.
TAACGGCTCTGTCTTCACAACATCCGTCTTGGCAGCCCCCATCTCGACGCCCTATTTGAAGTCGATTACGGAGCGGATGACTTCGCCTTCTTGCATGGCGCGGAAGGCGTCGTTTACTTCTTCGAGCTTGATGCGCTGGCTGACCATGTTTTCGAGGTCGAGCTTGCCGGCCTTCCAGAGGCGCAGGAGCTTCGGCATGAAGGTTCGCACGTTGGAGCTGCCGTACATGGAGCCGCGCAGCGTCTTGTCTCCGAAGAAGAGTTCGAAGGCCGAGAATTCGATCTTCTCCTCCATCCGGCCGACACCCACGATCACTGCTGTGCCGCCGCGGCGGGCTGCATCGTAGGTGGCACGAATCGTTACCGGGTTTCCGATGCACTCGAGGGCGTAGTCGAAGCCTTCGCCTCCGGTGATCTCCGTCTTCAGGCCGTCGAGGTCCTCGGGCCTGCAGACGTGGGTCGCCCCGAACTGCTTGGCCATGTTCAGCTTCGAATCGACCAGGTCGACCGCCAGGATCTCGGCTGCACCTGCGATACGCGCGCCCTGGATTGCGGAGATTCCGACGCCGCCCGCGCCGAACACGACCACCGAGCTGCCGGGCGTCACCTGGGCAGTGTTGATCGCAGCGCCCACGCCGGTCGTCACGCCACAGCCGATCAACGAGACCAGCTCGAGCGGAATGTCGTCGGCCACCTTCACGACGGCGCTCTCGGGGATGATCATCTCTTCGGCGAAGGTTCCACATCCCGTCATGCCCATCACCGGGTTTCCGTCGATCACGAAGTGCGGTGTGAACATCGGCCCCATGCTCTCACAGAGATACGACTGGCCACGCAGGCAGCTGCGGCAGCTGCGGCACGCGGGCGTGAACGAGATGATCACCGGATCACCGGCCTTGACCTCGCTGACCCCATCGCCCACTTCTTGAATGACACCTGCACCTTCGTGCCCCAGTACGCAGGGAGCGCCGAGCGGGATGGTGCCATTCTGGGCCGAGATATCCGAGTGGCAAACGCCGCTCGACACGATCTTCACATGGACTTCGCCCGGACCCAGGTCGACCAGGCCGACGTCGTCACGGATTACGAGGGGTTTGTTGAGTTCAGTGAGGACGGCGGCTTTCATTGCGTCTCCGGATGGTCGGGATGATGGGAAAGGAAACGAGCATGCTATCGCTGGCTTCCGGGCGCGTCCACCGAGGCTCCGATGAGCCCCGGGGCAAGGTTGTGGTCGAGGTGACCCTCGGCGATCAACCAACGCAACGAGTCTGAGTAGGTCTCGCGAGCGGGTCGCCAGCTCACCCCCAACTCCTCGAGCTCCTTCGAGTTCTCGACCGGCCGAATCCGGGTGGCGAAGGTCATCGATTCGCGGGTCACCGGAAATTCGAAGGGAACCATCCGGCGGGCGATATCGCCCACGACACCCAGGCCTCGGAACATCCACCCGGGGCCCGGGATCCGACGGACCGGCCGACCCGTGATGCTCGTGAGAAGATCACCGAGTTCGGGCCAGCGGAGGAAATGACCAGCGGTGACGGCCCGTAGCTCGCGCCCCGCTGCCAGCATTCTCACCAATGCATCGGCCAGGTCTCGAGCATCGATACCCATGTAGCCGCCAGCGGAGGCGAGGATGAAATGGCGCACGAAGATGGTCAATGCACGGTTCGCTTCCGAGAGGCCGGGATCGTCGGGCCCGTGGATGGCGCCCGGGTAGACGATTGCGATCGGTGCGCCCTCCTTCTGGAGCCGACGCACGTAAGCCTCGCAAGCGGCCTTCGAGCGGCTGTAGCCGTTGTCCGAATCGATGACCGGGCCATCGGGCCGTGGCTCGCCTCCCCAAGGATCGAAGATGGCCCCGAGGCTGGAGACGTAGGCGATGTGCCGAAGCCCTCGCTCGACCGCACCGCCGATCACGAGTTCCGTGCCACGCGTATTCGTCGTCATCATCTCGCCCGCATGCTTCTCTTGGATGCTCACGTGCCCCGCCGCATGCAGAGCGCCGTCACAACCCTCGAAAGCCGCCGAAACGGCACCCGGATCCGTCATGTCGCCGACGACGTGGTCCGGGGTCGGCACCGGCGCTTTTGCAAAAGCGCGCTGGAGCTTGTCGGCACTACGTACCAGACAGCGCGTTTCATGCCCGGCCTGCGCCAGGGCCACGGCAGCATGAAATCCGACCAGCCCAGTTGCGCCGGTGAGCATCACTCGCATGCCGGTATGTTCGCGGTTGAACGCGGCTTTGCCCATCCGTTGGCCAACTGGCTTGCTGGCTGGATGGGAGAGCGGTTCCATTCGCGCGAGCTGGAAGGAGCCCCGTCCAGCTCTAGGTGGCGAGCTCTTCTGTGCGTTCCTGCTCGCGGCGTTCCAGCTCTTCCAGGCGCTTCTCCAGGGCTTCGAGTCGCTCGCGAAGCATGGCCGCGCCGTCGCGCATGCCGCGTTGCCAGCGTCGTCCCAGCTCGTGCCAGGGGTCCGGCCCGGCCCACGGGACCGCCCCACCCTCCGGTTGAACCGAAAGGCTCTGCTCCACACCCTTGCGCTTCAGGGTCAGTGAGATCGGCTCGTCCTCGGGTGCGGCAGCAACGGCCCGGACGAGGTCGAGGGTTTCGCGGATCGGTTCGCCGCCAGTGCCGGTGATCACGTCTCCGACCCGGATGTCTGCCGCGGCCGCGGGTGAGTCCTCGAGGACACGGACCACCAGCACGCCGCGATCCTTGGGTGCCTCCATGAACTCGCGCAGCTCCGGAGTCATCGGCTGGATCTCTACACCGATCCGGCTTCGCCCGAACAACAGATCGGCCCCGAGCCGTCCGGGATGTTCAGCCGCGGCTCCTGCCGCCCCGAGCAAGGACAAGAACACGAACACGAGAGACCCAGAGACGAGACGCATGGCGGATCCTCCCACGACTGATGAACAGATTCTGCCGCGGGAGACACCGCAATGCGAGGGCTGGTTCCAGATCGAACCCGGCTGCGGAATGCGAATCCGGCTGCGGAATGCGAACCCGGCTACGGAATGCGGATGCAGCAATCACGCTGCACCTAACCCTTCGCGGCGGAATTCACGTAGACCCGGGTGCTGCGAGGCGAGCCGTCGGGGTGGACTCCGTCTGTCTCGAGTATCTGCTCGAGCGTGAAGCCGCAGCGCTCGGCGACGCGCCAGCTCTTCCGATTGGCATCGCTCATCCGCATCTCCACGCGTCGTGCGTCGAAGCACTCGAACGCAAGCCGGGTCAACGCGACGACCGCCTCGCTGATGTAGCCGTGCCCCTCGTGATCCGAGTGGCACCAATAGCCGATTTCGAACCGACGCTGGTCCCAATCGAGACGCGGGATGCCGCAGTTCCCGACGAGTTCACCGCTCTCGCGTGCCGAGAGCTGAAACGACAGCAGTTCCCCAGCCTGGTGCCGCTTGCGATGGTTCACCAGATGTTCGCGCTGCAGGTCCACGCTCGGGATCTCCGTAGCCCAATCCATCCAGCGGTGGAGTGCGTCGAACGAGGCGCGAATCGCAGCGACCACATCTTCAGCCTGGTCAGGGTGAGGAGCGCGCAGCACCAGGCGCTCCGTGACCAGCTCCAGCGGAATCGAAGGCCGGGAGCAGGTCACGAGAAGTCGAACATATCCAGCAGGCCGCCTACGCCCTGGTTGTTCTCGAAGAAGTCGAAATCGATGCTGATGGCTGCAGCGAAGATCACCGCGCGCTCGTCGTTGCTCCAGGTTCCCTGCTCGTAATCGATCATGAAGGTATCGGCATCGGCGAAGACCTCACGCAGCGCACCTCCCCAGCGCTTGGTGATCACCGCGTCGCCACTTCCGCGGGAGCTCAGCACAGGGAACGTCCAAAGGCGCCAGAGTGGACTGCGCACGCGCGCGAATGTCGCGCCGGTCGCGTCTCGGAGGTCGTAGCGTTTGTAGACGATGCCGAAACGGCGATGCACGCTTCCGAGCTTCTCACCCAGCGCACCCGTCACTTCGAGATCGGAGAACAACAAGAAGAATGATCGCGCGAGATCGAGCAGTAGCTGGTTCTCCCGATCCATCACGCGGATCTGGAAACCCCGATGAGAGCGCAAGAAGGTTCGCTTCAGGAAGTCCACCGCACCTCCGGCCCGCTCGGCAATCGTGCCGAGGCTCTCCTGCTCGGAGCCCATCACCTCGTATTGGTTGCGCGTCTCCCAGTCGATGACGATTTCGGTCCATTCCTTTCGCTGACGGATGAAGAGCTGGCGGTGGTCGCTGAAGAATCGATCGAGCATGAAGCGGTTTCTCCCTTGATGCCTTGGCGGTCCGGCAGGTATCGCAGCTTCCTTCGGTCAGACACCCGGTCGAATGTGGCCCCTCGTTTTCCGGAGGGATCACTCATGGGCCGGTGGGATCATCGGTGCCGAGGCGTCCCGGGCGCAAGCCGCGGCTTTGCACGAGTACAATGGCCATCAAGCCAGCTGCGAGCCAGAAAGGCCACGCCATGTTCCGGTCGAAGAGGAAGCCTGCCGCCGCTGGGCCGAAGATCCGGGCCAGAGACGCCATCGACTGGAATGTAGTCATTACCGCACCGCGCGCTTCCGGGTTGGCCTCGAAGGACACGAGACTCATCAGTGCGGGCTGCGAAATGGCACGGCCCACCGCCGAAAAGACCAGCGGAACGAGAAGCAAGCTGATCGTCGGCGCCAACGGTACGAAGATGAAGGAAACGGCGAGCAGCGCGGCTCCCGACATCACCAGGCTGCGTTCGGCGTAGCGCTTTGCAAGTGCGCGCATGCCTCCGCCCTGGATGCCTCCCATGACCAGCGCGATGCCGACCAGCAGGAACGCGACACTGCGCGCATCCAGCGCAAAGGCATCCATCATGTAGAGCGGAAACATGGTTTCGAGCTGTGTGACGGCCAGCGAAAAGAACAGGTAGGTGATGCATGCGTGGCGCACGCGAGGAATTCGCAGGATCTCCAGACGTCCAATCGTCTGCACCGGCGTGCTATGGCGCGGCGGATTCCGAAGTGCGATGAGGGCAAAGACGAAGTTTACCCCCGCAAGACCCGCTGCGGTGAGCATCGGGACCGCGTAGCCATAGGGGGCGAGTACCCCACCAATGGCCGGGCCGAGCAGGAAGCCCACGCCGAAGCTCGCGCCTAGCATCCCCATCCATCGGGTTCGGTCCTGATCGGATGTCACATCCGTGATGTAGGCAGAGGCCACGCCGATATTTGCAGCAAAGCCTCCCGCCAGGATGCGGGCCGCGAATAGACCGGCCAAAGACTCGGCGACTCCGAGCCAGGCCAGGGAAAGTGAAGTTCCGAGGATCGTCACGAGCATCACCGACCTGCGACCGATCCGATCCGAGAGCCTTCCCCACAACGGTGCAAACGCAAACTGGGCCAGCGCGTAGGAACTCTGGATCAGCCCATAGGTCCAAGCATCCGCTCCGAAATCCGTGGCCCAATACGGCAGGATCGGCATGACGATGCCAAACCCGATCAGGTCGACGATGACGACGCTGAGCAGGATGGCGAGAGAGCCTTTGTGCGGTGCGGCAGCCATCGGCGGGCTGAGCATGCCGGTGGGGCGAGGTGGCCGCAAGCAGATCCGCGTGGCCCGGGTTCGAGGTCCACCGGAAAGGTCGATGCTATGTGTGCGAAGGCACCCTCGCCTGCTGGTGCCTGGCAATGACCGCGAACAGCCTCGCCGCTCCATCGGAATTTCCCAGGCTCGACGCCGGTATCACGCGCCCGTTGCACGTCTGTATTCGAGCCCTCCTCCAGACCGGCTCGTCGGCCGATAAGCCCCCGACAGGGAGATCAGCATGAGCAAAGCATTCGGAATCCTCTTCATCGTCGGGCTTCTCTGGGTCGGTCTCGAGATCTACAACGAGGGGACTCAGAACGCCTTCGGAGGGGTGTTCGCATCGCTCAGTGGCGAGCCGGCAAGCTCCGACGATGAGTCGGCGCAGCTATCGACGCCGAAACGCGCTGGCCGCGCCTGGGAGCAAGCCCAGGAGAAAGCGAACGATCGTCTGGAGCGTCAACTAGGCGAGGGATCCTGACCGCGGCGCCTCAGCCTGGCCCGGTGGTCCCAACCGGGCATGATCTCCGCTCGTCCCGATCCTGGAGCTCTCGGCTCGGGTGATTGTGAACGAAACGTACTGTATCGTAATCGGTACGGTGGCAGACGAGCTGCCCGGGAATCCGAGACACCCGTAACGTGTGGAATTCGTGAGCGTTTCACCTGCGGGCGAAAGGAGACAGTGCGTGCGGTCTCGCGCAGATGGGGGTGCGACCGCCGGGCGACCCCGGAGTGAGGAGGCCCATCAGGCCATCCTGACGGCCACCCTCGATCTGCTTTCCGAGGTCGGGTTTTCGGCGCTGACCGTCGAGGGCGTGGCCCATCGGGCGGGCGTCGGCAAGGCCACCATCTATCGGCGCTGGCCGTCCAAGCTGCCGCTGGTGGTCGAGGCCTTTGGCGAGCTTCCGGCCTTCGAGGACGTGGACTCGGGAAGCCTGGAAGGCGATCTCAAGGCGATGCTGAAGCGCTTCCTGGAGAGCTTCGTGGCGACGCCGTTGGCCACCGCGTATCCGAGCCTTGCGGCCGAGCGCGCCCACAATCCGGATCTCGGTGAGTTGCTCGACCCGATGTTGAGAAGGCGCCGTCAACCGTTGGCTCGGGCTTTCGAGCGCGCACGCGAGCGCGGAGAGTTGGCGCCCGGCGTCGATGCCGACCTAGCCGCGGATCTCGTCGTCGGACCGATCGCCGTGCGACTGTTCTTCCGCGGCATGCAGGTGCACCCGGACATGGTGGAGCCCATGGTCGATCTGGCTCTCCGGGGCCTGGTCTCGAGGAGGAGTTAGTGCCTCGCTATTCGTACGACCGGTTGAGCCACGAGAGCGCGAGCCTTCTCGAGCGGGAGAATTCCCGCCGGTTCCAACATTCCGGTGCGACGCTCATCTTCGAACCCGGTCCACTGGGGACCGAGGACGGTGGAGTCGATTTCGCAGCGATCCGTTCCGCCATCGAATCCCGTCTGCATCGGGTGCCGCAGTATCGCCGCAAGCTGCGTTGGATTCCGATAGAAGAGCATCCCGTCTGGGTAGACGATCGGGAATTCAATCTCGACTACCACCTGCGTCATACCAGTCTGGCCCGGCCAGGTGGACATGCCGAGCTTCAGCAGGTGGCAGCGCGCGTTCAATCCCAGCGTCTCGATCGCTCCCGGCCGCTCTGGGAGGGCTGGATCCTGGAGGGTATGTCCGGCGGGCGCTTCGCTCTCGTGCTGAAGACTCACAACGCGATGGTTGACGGCGCCGGAGCCGACCTGCTGCAGGTGCTCCTCTCTCCTGACCCGGAAGAGATCTATGAACCACCGCCCCAATTCCGGCCACGTCCGGTGCCGAGTGCCGCAGAGCTGGTTCGAGACGAAGTGCTTCGCCAGGCTCGGCTTCCGCGGCGAGTGTTTCGACAGCTGCAATCGTTCATGGCAGAAACCGAAGATCTGGGCGACGTGTTGCGCCACCGAGTGGATGCCATTGCCAGGATGGTTGGCTACACGCTGAAGCGTCTGCCGGAGACGCCACTGAACGGAGACGTCGGGCCTCATCGGCGTTTTGCTCATCTCGCGCTTCCTCTCGAGGAGGCAAAGAGCGTGCGCACGGAACTCGGGGGAACCGTCCACGACGTCGTGCTCACGGTGGTGGCAGGCGCTGTGGCGCGCTACCTGCGAGCGCATCACGTGAACCCCGCAACCCTCGATTTCCGGGCCGCGGTTCCAATGAGCCTGCGCAGCGGAGAGCGCAACGAAGGTGTCGAGGAGTGGATTCTCGAGCTTCCAGTGTGGGAGCGGGATCCTGTTCGTCGCTTCCAGTTGGTGCGAGAACGCACCGAGGCCCTGATTGCAGAGAGTCCGGCGATTGGTGCCAAGACGCTATTCAGCACGCCGGGCTGGACGTCTACCAGGATGATCGCGCTTGCGGCTCGTTCCATAAGAGGCGCGGCGGTACATCTCTCGGTTACCAACGTTCCAGGTCCGCAGGTGCCCCTCTATCTCAAGGGTGCCCGTCTCGTAGAGGCTTATGGCAAGGTGCCGCTGCGTCACAACGGCGGCCTGGGGATCGCGGTGCTGAGTTACGACGGCAAGCTCTGCTTCGGTTTCAATGCAGATTTCGATCTGGTACCAGACCTGGACGTCTTCACCGACGCCCTGGAGGAATCCTTCGCAGAACTCGTACGCGAAGCCGCCCGCCGAGGCCGCTCGATCGCACTCGTTGGCGCAAGTTAAGAT
>JAAELW010000042.1 GCA_024226235.1 bacterium | reverse complement strand
GCACTTTCACCTTCACGTCATCGAAGCCTGCGCTGCGCATGCAGCCGAAGAGCTTCCGACCGATCAGCGGTGTCTTGTACGCCATGCTGGCTGCGCCAAAGATGCGGGCCAACCGTTCCGGCTCGATCGGCTCCACGACGAGCATGCCCCAATCGCTGTCGATGGCATGAACGCGGCCCCCCGGACGAAGCACGCGTCGGAAATCACGCAGCGTCTCTTCCGGATCGTCCACATACTCGAGCACGTTCTTGCAGATGACGCGATCCACACTGGAATCCTCGAGAGGCAGCCTGTCCTCTTCGATGCGGTGAAAGCCGATCCGCTCGCGAAGCGCTTCTCCGTCGGCGTGAAGCTCGGCTCGCTCCAGGAAGAGATCGTTGATGTCCACCGCATGAACGTGGCCGCTCGGCCCTACACGCTGGGCAAGTTCGAGAGAGAGCATGCCAGGGCCACATCCGTAGTCGACGACCGTCTGCCCCTCGCTGATCTCTGCCGGAGCCAACAGCGGCGCCATTTCCGGCCGCCACCTGAACATCTCTTCGTAGACCTCGATCCGATCCGGATCGATATCGAGCCAATGGTCCCGGTAGTACGTCTCAGCCTTCATCGAGCGGCGTCGATCCCCATCCCCATGAGGCGGATGTAGGTCACTTCCTCATAGTTGCGGTGGGGCGCCATCTCTCGGACATCCTCCCTGATGAAGACCTCGAAAGCGTGTTGGGCAGTAGCCATTCGATACCTCCTTGCAGAATGGTACCCTGAGATCATCGATCCGGCGTGTCCAACAACGAACTGGCGCCTTCCGCTGCGGGAGCGCGGAAGCGAACGATGCACGACGACCACATCCCCACCACCGATGTCATTCATGGCTGGATCGAGGAAATTTTCAGCTGGGGGGTCCGCCGGCCCGGCTACGAGGCCGATCGGCGCGCGGAGGAACACGCGATCGAGCAGTTCCGGGCCTTTGGTCTCGAACGCGTACGCCGCGAGCCGGTGGAGCTGCCCTTCTGGGAGCCGCTGGCGAGCTCGCTCAGCGTCCACAGCGCAGCTGCCAGCTTCGACGTGCCATGCTTCCCACTGCCCCATTCCGCACCCACCGAACCGATAGAACTCGAGCTGACGAAGCTCGACGCAGATGCTCCCGATTCGGCCAGGGGCAAGGCCGCGTTCGTCGTGACGCCCCTGATGGCGCTCCCACCGACCCTTGCGGTCGATGCCAGCGGGGTGCCGGACGACATGGAGATCGCGGTTGACCTGCGATCCGGGGGCATCGTGCTGGATCCGCGGAAGACCTTCGACGGAGCGATCCAAACACTGCCCTTCTCCCCGGCGATCCAGGAAGTGATGGAGCCCTCCATCGCGGCCGGCGCGAGCGCCTTCATCGGAATGCTCGAAGGATACCCAGGCAACTCATGCCAGTACTACGTTCCCTACGACGGCATCTCTCGGCCGATTCCCGGCGTGTGGATCCGAAGCAGTGACGGCTCACGCATCCAGGCGCTGCTGGCCGAGGGGCCCGTCTCGATCCGCCTCGAGGTGCAGTCGAAGCGTGAGACCATCACGAGCCACAACATCATCGGCGAGCTTCCTGGCGCCGACGATGAATGCGTCATCATCGGATCCCATCACGATGGCCCCTGGGCCTCTGCGGTGGAGGACGCTTCCGGCATCTCCCTGGTGCTCGCCCAGGCTAGGTATTGGTCGAAGGTTCCCGCCGCCGAGCGGCCCCATAGGCTGATGTTCCTGCTGAACGCCGGGCACATGGCTGGCGGTGCGGGTTGCCATGCCTTCATCCGGGATCACTCGGATCTGCTCGAGCAGATCGTTCTGGAAATCCACCTCGAACACGCTGCCAACGAGTTCCGGGAGCGTGACGGCAAGCTCGAACCGACGGGTGAGCCTGAGCCTCGCTGGTTCTTCACCAGCCAGAATCCGGACCTGAAGCGCAGCGTCGTCGATGCCCTTCAGGCCGAAGACATCGACCGGGCATTCGTCATCGCACCCGACACGTTCGGTGACCAGCCGACGACCGACGGCGGTGCGTTCCACCCCGCGGGCGTGCCCCTCGTGAACTACTTGACCGCGCCCTTCTACCTGTTCGACGCGATGGATACGCTGGACAAGATCCACCGGGAGAGCCTGGTGCCAATCACACGGGCCACGATCCGGATGATCGAGGCGACCACTGGGATCTCCGCGGCGCACATGGTGAAGGGCATCCACACCTAGCGAGCTCGCCCCCGGCGAAGCTTCCCACGCTCATCTACCCTGCAGCCATGCGCATTCTCAAGTGGGTCGGAATCTCTCTGGCAGCACTATTCACGCTAGCGGCCGTGGCACTCGGCCTCTTGTCGTTGCGGCCGGCGTCGACACCGGCGATCTCCGGTGAGCAGGCCATCTCGGAACTCACTCGGATCGAGCTCGGCGGCTCCTCGCAAACCGTCCTGATGCGCGGGCAGGATCGCCGCAACCCGGTCCTGCTCTACGTGCACGGAGGACCCGGCTTCTCTCATCTTCCCATCGCTCGCTTCTACTCGGAGGAGTTGGAGCGCCACTTCGTCGTGGTGCATTGGGATCAGCGTGGCGCGGGTGCGTCCTGCGAAGGAACGGATTGGAGCCAGCTGAGCGTGGAGCGCATCGTCTCCGATACGATCGAGCTGAGCGAGCAGTTGGCCGAGCGATTCGGAGGCAATGGCAAGATCGTGTTGCTCGGCCACTCCTGGGGAAGCGTGGTCGGCGCGCTCGCCGCGCAGAAGCGACCGGATCTCTACCACGCGTACATCGGACTGGGCCAGCTCGTCAACGGCTTGCGCAACGAAGAACTCTCCTACGAGTGGGTCGTTGCGGAAGCACAGCGGCGGGGTGACGAAGAAGCGACGGCGGAACTCGCGGGAATCTATCCACCCTACGCGACGAACGATGAATTCGGGATACAACGCGGCTGGCTGAATTCCTACAACGGGAGCGTCTACGCGGTCGAGCGTGCGGCCGATGCACTCGTACCCATCCTGCTAGGCAGCGAATACACCCTGGGCACGCGACTCAGCTACTTCGCATGCTTCACGAAGAGTGTCGACTTGCTCTGGGGCGATGTCTTGAAGATCGATTTCCTCGAGGACCTGCCCCGGCTCGATGTCCCCGTGTACTTCTTCATGGGTCGCCACGATTGGAATACTCCCTTCCCGCTCGTCGAGGAATGGACGGAGACCCTCGAAGCTCCCTATGTCGAGATCGTGTGGTTCGAGGACAGTGGGCACGTGATCCCTCTGGAGAATCCAGAGGCGTTCCAGCGAGTCCTCATCGAGAAGGTGCTTCCGCGCACCCGATAAAGGAGCGCTCCGTCATCGCAGTGTGAGATCGAGGTTGTACTTCCGGAATCACTCGGTCCGAGCAGACGTCGCCGGGCCGAGCGCGGCCAGGACGATGCCAACCGCGATCCATCGTTTCGTCATCGGCTCATGCTACGGGAGACGATGGGGCCGGACACAACCGCGGGGGCATGGCTCATCGCTCGAGGCCCAGCCAGTGATTGAGCCTCTGATAGAAGACGGGGAAGAGGCGGCTGGCGCCACTGATCGCATGAGCATCGACACCCACCAGGATTCGTGCCTTGCGTTTCCGGATTCCGGCAACGATCTGCCGGGCGGCTTGTTCGGATGTCAGCCGGCTGAAGCGTTCGAAATCGGTGTTGAACGTCGCCGCCCCTGCGGTCTCCAGCCGGTTCTCTCCTACACGCCCGCCCGCCACGATGCCCGTGCGAACGCCACCCGGGTGCACGCAGCTGACCCCGATTCCTGTGCCGAGCAACTCCTGGCGAAGACTCTCGCTGAAGCCTCGAATGGCGAACTTGGAGGCGCTGTAGGCACTCTGAAGCGGTGCGCCAATCAGCCCGAACACGCTGGAGATGTTGGCGACATGGCCATGACCCTGGCGTAGCAGGGTGGGAAGCAGGGCTTTGGTGCAATGCAAGGTGCCGCCGAAGTTGACACGCATGATGCGGTCGTAGTCGTCGAGCGTGGTACTCGAAACCGTGTCATAGGCGGTGATGCCCGCGTTGTTGACCAGCAAGTCGATTCGGGAGTGGCGTGCGGTCATCTGCTCGAAAGCGCGTTCTACCTGCTCCCTGTCCCCGACATCGCAGGTATTCGCCTGGGCTGGTGAACCCTGTTTCCGAAACGTCTTCACGAGATCGTCCAAGGCTTCGCCGTTCACGTCCATCAGCTCCAGGCTGTAACCGTCCGTCGCCAGCGCCTGGGCCATCGCTCGGCCAATGCCCGACGCAGCTCCGGTCAAGATCGCAACTCGCAGTGAAGTGGTGCTCATGGTGCTTTCCTTCTTCAACGCCTCTATGCCCCGGGCACCGTGAACCTCCCGCCGCGGCGAGACTACCCCAGCACATGGATGCCACCCCACCTGAACGGCACCCCTGCGTGGACTTCGAGGCCGGTCAACGCTGCCCCCGGGCCCTTCGTTCCTGCAGCAGGACCGCTGCATGGTGTCGGTACGGGAGATCTGGAATCTTCACTACGTGAACCGTCCCACCAAGCCCCGAAATCCCGCTCGAACGACATTGGAGCCCGTGGATCTGGATCCGCGGGACGAAGCGCATCTGCCTGCGCTCGCCGAAGAAGACGATTCTGATCTCGATGAGATCACATACGACCGGGTGTCCACCGTTCTGGGGGGTGTCGAGCGCTCAGGATACTGGGCTGTGGCAGATCGCATCCGGGCGCGCTCGATCCTGGGCAATCTGAAACTGGACTTCCGGGAGGCCGATCTCCCGCCTGACGGCATGATCGAGGTCTGCTGCGAGGTCGTTCTCGGGGAGATCGAATTGGTCGTTCCCAAGGGTGCCGAGGTCGAGATGCAGGAAGTGAAGTCGGTCCTTGGCGAGGTGAAGCATCAGAGCGGTCGGAGCGGGGTGCGGCCGATCCTGAGACGCGTGCTCAAGAGTGGGGGATCCGAAGATCAGGGGCTACCGGGCCGGGGGCTCCTGTTCGTTGTGACCGGGCGTGTCATCCTGGGTGGACTCACGGTAACGAGCCGCTCCGGCTAACACGCGCTCCGCACAGCTCGACCTCTAGTACCCGGGCAATCTCGAGGGATCATCTTCCGACCGGTACAGCCTCTGGATGTCGCTCTTCGAATGATCCTGCTGCTCGCCGCCCCACCACAGTTCCGCTTCCAGCCACAAGGCACCGATCGAAGCCGACGTGAGCCGCCGCTTCGCGTCGAGCGGAAACCGCACCTTCAGGGTCTCGCCGATTGGCGGCGGCGTCGCAGCGGTCGTATCAGTGTTGGGTCGATTGCCAGATCCGAAGTCGGTGCCGCTCACCACGTCGTTGGCGGCAATGTACTCCCAGTCGAACTCGGTCTCTTCGTCGAGAGCTTCAGAGCGGAACACGACGAACACGTCGGTTGGATCGATTCCGGCCGGCGGCTCATCGAAGCGGAGATGCAGCCAGCACTCGAGTTCACCGGTCATGAGGGCACCGCCGGGGACCATGCTGTCGATGCTGGCATCTTGACAGCCCAGCAGACCGACGCCCAGGCAGATGCATGTGAGGGCTCGAAATACGTGGAACCTGATCATGCTGCACCTCCGGGGCCTGAAGTGGATCGTCCAGACCAAGGCCTTACTTGAAGCCATCGGCAGCCTCGATCGCGCAGCCCCAGAGGTGGTTCAGGACCCCCTGCGGCGCGGCCAGGGAATCAACGCCGGCGTCTTGCGAGCGTATTCCGCATAGCCCGGCCGCCGTTCGAGGCTCCGTCTGTCGAGCATGGGGATGCTCCCGCCGAGAAAGAGCGCGATCATTGCGACCGGCCCGGCGATCACCCACCAGATGCTGGGTGCCGACGCGACCGCGAAGAGCCATAGCGACACCCAGAAGGCGATCTCGCCGAAGTAGTTCGGGTGCCGTGAGAGACGCCAGAGTCCGCGGTCCATCAAGTCGCCTGGCTGCTTCGTCTCCGCGAACGCGCGCAACTGCTCGTCGGCTGCGAGTTCGATGGCGACTGCGCCGAGCCCGACGAAGAGGGCCAAGCCATCCAGCATGCCGAAGCTCCGATCATCGAACGCGAGCGCGGGGTAGAGGGACAAGCAGCCGACCCAGACGAAGAGCGTGGGTAGGCCCTCGACTCCGACCAGGTAGACGACCCACTTGGGAACGGGCCAACTCTTCTTCAGGTCGACATAGCGCCAGTCTTCATGTTCGAGCCCTGGCCAGCCTACGGCCCAGTTCAGCGTGAGCCGAATGGACCAGAACCACACCACCGCGTGGACCGCAATCTGGCGTGCCGTCAAGCCGTCGCTGTCCGCGAGCCCGGTGAGCCACAACGCAGCGAACGATGGGAACACACTCCACCACGGATCGAAGACGGAACCATTGTCGGCGTGCACAGCGGCGACGAACGTCACCGCTGTAGCGACCGCGAAGCCACAAAGCAGCGCCCAATGCGGGTGCAGTTCGACGTGCGTCCACACGAGCCACGCGCCAGTGATCGCGAGGACATAGAGGAGAGTGACGTAGAGGAGGGAGCCGGCTCGACCGGGGCGGGGAGGCATGCGAGGAAGGTTAGCCCGGCAAGCGGCGGGTGCGGCATTTGGCTCACGTGGAGGCTCATCAGCTCGTTGGTCGCAGCAAGGTATCCCTGCTTCGCGTGGATCATCTGGTGGATGTAGTGGATGCGCCTCTCATCGAAACCCAGCAGCAGCTCTCACATGGTCCCGGAACTCGTCGAAGGGCGCGCCGCTCACGCCTGCTCTCCAGACGGTTTTGCGTCGCGGCGTTCCATGGTTCCGAGTCGCTGGCGAACGGATGCCAGCTCGAGACAGACGACGAATACCTGCATCGCCTGCTCCAGCTCGGACATGGGCGGGAACGTCGGTGCGAGTCGGATGTTCCGATCCTGTGGATCGCGGCCGTAAGGAAATGTCGCTCCGGCTGGTGTCAGTTTGACGCCGGCCTCTCCAGCCAGCCTCACGACCTCCGAGGCGAGGCCGGGAAGGGTGTCGACCGAGATGAAGTAGCCACCGGGCGGATCGGTCCAGGTCGCGATCAGCTCGTCGCGGAGTGCTTCTTCCAGCATCTCCAGCACACGCCGGAATTTCGGCGCGATGATGGCTCGATGCCGTGCCATGTGCTTCTTCAGCTGGCTCATGTCCCTGAGGAAACGGACGTGTCGCAACTGGTTGATCTTGTCGGGGCCGATCGTGGAGGCGGCGAGGTGGCGTTGGAAGGAGGCGAGATTGGACGGATTCGCGCCGAGAAACGAGATTCCACTGCCTGCGTAGGTGATCTTCGAAGTCGATCCGAAGACGAGCAGACCCTCCTCCGTTCCGCGTTCCCGGCACGCCTCCATGATGTTGCGAAGCTCGGGCGGATCGTCCTGCAGGTGGTGGACGGCGTAGGCGTTGTCCCAGAAGATGCGGAAATTGGGACCCGCCAGGAGGGGCAGCGCAGCGAGACGCTCGACCACGGAGTCGGCATAGGTCTGCCCCGTCGGGTTGGAGTGTCTGGGCACGCACCAGATGCCCTTGATCAGGGGGTTTCCCGCGACCCGCTCTTCGATGGCATCCATGTCGGGCCCCTCGGGCTCGAGTGCGACGTTCACCATCTCGATCCCGAAATGTTCACAGATCCCGAAGTGGCGATCGTATCCTGGAACGGGACACAGGAATTGGGCGGGTCGACCCTGTTCAGCAGCTTCGTCCCGCCAGCCGGTACCGGAACCCGCCAGGCCGTGCTGGTGGGCGAACGCGATGTACCGGTACATCAGACTCAGGCTGCTGTTGTCACCGACCAGGATTTCTTCGGTTCGCAAGCCGAGGAGTTCTGCACCGAACGCGCGAGCCTCGGGAATACCGAGCATCCCTCCGTAGTTTCGGGCGTCCGTGCCATCTGCCGTGAGATACGAGCCCCCCCATGCCCGGTCGAGTTCCGCGCTGAGGTCGAGTTGCTCGGAGGACGGTTTCCCCCGCGTCAGATCGAGGGCGAGACCTTTCTTGCGAAGAGCGTCATGGCGTTTGGAAAGTTCCCGTTCGCGTTCTCGAAGTTGGGGTTGGGAGAGCTGGTCGAGGGCCATCGGATGGGTTCCTGGGATCGGCACGTCAGGTCGGGCGGCGTGAAGAAGTAGGTAGGAAGGATCTCGTAGTCGCTGCGGATTCTAGGCATTTCGTTGTCTGCGCAACTCCGCCAACGCTTCCGACCAATGCCTTCGACTGCAATGGCCTTCACAGGCTGATCCCCGCGTGTACTATCCGACTGTTCGAGAGCCATTCCATGCGATATCAAGGCACCGTCTACAGGCCGCCCAGCGAAGCGGGCTCATTGATCATCCAGGCCACCTTGGCCTGTCCCCACAACCGCTGTGGCTTCTGCTCGATGTACAAGGACCGTTCGTTCCGCGTCCGACCGCATCAGGAGGTGGTCGAAGATCTGGATCTGGCACTCGAGGCCTTCGGGCCGCACGGTGTGCGGACGATCTTCCTGGCCGACGGCAATAGCGCCGTGCTCTCCACCAGCAAGCTGGTGGAGATCGGCGACGCGGCGAGTCAGCGCTTCCCGTCCCTCGAACGGATCACCCTCTACGGGTCAGCGCAGTATCTCGTGAAGAAGAGCCAAGAGGAATGGCGCAGGATCGCCCAGGCCGGCATCACCCGGATCCACTCGGGCCTCGAGTCGGGGGACGCCGTGACTCTGGCAGAAATCGAAAAGGGAGTGTCTCCCGAGGAAGCGATCGAAGCCTATCGTCACGTCAAAGGCGCGGGCATCGAGCTCTCGACCTACCTGATGGTGGGTGTGGCTGGGGTAGAGCGCTGGCGGGAACACGCCCTGGGAAGCGCCCGGGTGCTGAGCGAGGCCCCTCCCGATTTCGTGCGTCTTCGCACCTTCGTTCCTTCCGTGGGAACGCCCTGGCATGAGCGCTGGCTCGAAGGGCGGTTGACCCTGCTCTCGCCGTACGAGGCCCTTCGGGAGACCCGGCTATTGATCGAGAACCTGAAGGGCCCAACGCAGCTTCTCTCGGACCACGTTTCGAACTTCCTGGATCTCCAGGGACGCTTGCCCGACCAGCGCGATGCGCTACTCGCCGAAATCGACGATGCCCTGGATTGGCCCCGAACCGCCTTCCGCCCACCCAGCAGCAGGTTGGTGGGGGCGCGGCTGTAGGCAGTCCACTGGACCCACGCAGAACGACGAGGCCGCTGTATCGAGCCATTGTCCCGGTAAGAACTCCGGTACCGCGATGCGGATGACCCGGCTCGGCGTCACGCGCCCAGGGCTGGGGCTCGTGAGGATCGGAGCTGTTCGTAGACCGGAGGGGCACCCACACCCAGCTCGTCGCGCACCTCGTCGATCGGTCGCTCGAACAGCTTCTCCCAATCCTGCTCCAACAGCCATTTCGCGCGCCTACCGCGGCGGTATCCATCTCGGATCAGCTTGCCGCCCGGCGAGTTCCAGCCCTCCTGGCGGAGTCCCTCCAGGGCCAGGAATGCGAGGCCGTGGTTGTAGTCCTGGGCGATCGTGAAGGCGAGTACCGCGGATTCGCCGCGCAGATCGCGATCATAGCCCGCGACGACGTGGAACACGTCGTGGAGGTTGAGTGCGCGCGAGTAGTAGACCTGCTCATCCCCACTCAACCCCTGGCTTGCGTTGCCCATGGCGGACTCGCTCGCCTGGACCAGACCCTCCGTACTGATGTTCTCGCGCTCGAACCAGTCGACGATGGTCCGCCCGAGCGAGCCCGGCGACATCCCCTTCAGCCGATCGTGATCCGTCAGCACATCGTGGAGATCCAGCCTCTCTCGCAGGATCCGCGCTCCCTTTTCGGAGCGTTGGAGACGTTTGAGGCTGCGCCTGTCCGAGTTGCCCGTGAGCGCCGCGACGACACGGATCGCGGCCGCCGTATCATCGGGGTCCTCACGAAGCGTTCGCATCTCGCGAAGGGCAACCAGGGGACGGATCCAATTGCGTCGGAACATGCTGAACCTCCTCCGCCGGAATCACAGCACCGGCTCGTTCGATTCGTGGGTTCTTCCGGTCTCACGTTCGCTCGAGACGATACTTCTGCCAGCGGGTTCATGCTCACGGGGCCGGAATCCGATGTGAACCAGGGGCTCGCCCACGGGCGTCCCGCTGATCCTTCGAGCGAGGTCGCTCGGGGCTATGGGATTGAGAACTGGCAAGATACGTCCTGGAGGTGGTGAGTGAAGGCGCCGAACGAACCGAGCAATCGTGCCGAGCAGGCAATTTCCGATTTCTACCAGGGCGGTGTTTCGAAGACCGAGCTTCTCGAGCTGTTGATGTCCGAGACCGTTCACATCCCGATGGATGGGCATCCGATCGTGGATGAACAGGGGAATGCGACCGAAGGCGACAGCCTGTGTCTACCGAAACCCGACGGCCAGCCATGCCTGGTACTCGTGACCTCCTTCCCGATGTTCGCCCCGTTGGTGGAGGAGTTCCCCCAGTACTCCCGGGTCTTCGCGGACCACTCGTTGGAGACGATCGTCGTTCACTGCGCTCCTGAGTACGGTCTCGTCATCAACCCGAAGACGCCTTTCGAATTCGAAATTTCGCCGCGACAGGCCGCCGCTCTACGCGAGGCGCACCGGTAGTGCGCTTCTCCTTCTACACAGCGCGACGCCGCGCCAACGGCAATGTCACTCCGATCTGGGATCCACAGCCGGCCTCGACCCCTGGGCGCACACCCCTGGGTCTCGGCTAGGTTTCGCCGATGCCCGCCGAAACCGCTGGCCAGCGCTTCCTCGAGAGGATCCTGTCAGCGGGACTCTTCGAAGCCCTGGAAGCCGGTACCCGGACGTTCATGCTCGAATGCTCTTGTGGGAACAAACGCGATCTCTGGGAGGCGGGGGGCGTCAAGGCCGCTGGATCCGAGCAGCGGACGCTGGCGCGCTGTGGGGTCTGCAGCCAGCGGACCTGGCATCGCAAGAGGAAGAAGACCGAGACCGAACGCCGACAGGAGTTCGAGAGCGGAGTCCGGGGGCGCGTCTATCTCTCCTCCCGAGCGTGGTGGGCAAGCATCCTCGTGTGGGCCAGTGCGGCCCTGGTCTGGGCGCTTCCCGTGTTTCTGATCGCGGATGTGCCCGAACCGGATTGGGCCTTGGGAATCCTGGTGGCCACCTTCTTCGCGGGTTGGATCGGTCCATGGTTCTGGCTCACCACCCGCTACCGCATCACCGAGACAACTCTGCACGTGGACAGCGGCTTTTTCCACTACGAACTCGACCTCGGTCGCATCACGGAGGTATCGGAGCAGCGCAAGAGCCTGGGAATGAGCTTCGCGTTCGATACGAAATTCCTGTGGGTGGGGTATCCAATGACCTTTGGTGCAGTGCTGATCTCGCCGCAGGAGAGGGAACTCTTCTTGCGGGAGCTGGCCGAGCGCTGTCAGCACCTGCACCGAGTGGGAGACGAACTGATCGCCTGAGCTGTCGCCGGCCAAGAGTTCTCGAGCTTCTTCACGACTGCACCTTCTGGTCGTCCACATCGCGGATCTCTTCCCCTGGCAGGAAGCATGTCAAGCCCTCGCTGAGCAGTAACCGTCCGGCCTCTCCCAGTGCCTCTCGTGTGAGCGGTTCTTCATGGGTTCGATGAGGAATCTTCAACCACTCCCGTTTCGATTCACCCAGATTGTGAAAAGGAACGAGCGTCACGCTATTGAGGCCCACGCTTTTGATCAGGCTGGCTAGCGCCAGTAGATTTTCAGGTGAATCTGTCACGTGCGGGATCAAGGGGATCCTCGGCCATACTTCAGGCCCTTTTCCCGCTTTGTGAAGCGCTACCAATGTTCGGAAATTGTCATGGATCTCGCTGTTCGTTGCCCCGCAGTGGCGTTTGTGTTGCTCGGAATCCGAAATCTTCAGATCGAAGAGAACGATGTCCATCAATGAGAGCATTTGCCAAAGAGGCTGAGAAGAAAGCGCCTCCCGCGCCCAAGCGTCTGGTGCTTCGAAAGAGAATCGTGACGAGAACTTGAAGACCCCACAGGTCTCGATGGCGGTATGGATGCCACTCAGTTTCAGTTGCTTCGACACCGCGGCAACATACTTGGGAAATAGCGTTGCCTCACCACCCGAGAAGGTAACGCCACCGCCCGATGTTCTATACAGGGAATACTCGCCCATCAGATCATCAAGCAGGGTGCTTATCGATTGCCGTTCGCCAAATTGGACCAACGCATCGGTATGGCACTGCTTCACGCATTCAAAGCAGAGTGTGCACTGGTCTGTATCCCATACACCTGGGCGGCTCATCGCCTTTTCAGGGCAGGTGTCTACACATCGATTGCAGTCATTGCATCGGTTCGGTTTGAATGCGAGCTCTGACTTCCTGCTCCAGGATTCAGGGTTTTGACACCATTCGCAGCGCAGTGGGCAACCCTTGAGGAACACAACGGAGCGTACACCTGGACCGTCATGCAAACAGAAATGCTGCACTGAGAATATGTGAGGATTCTCTGTTTCAGGAGCTTCCGATTCAGTAGCCATGCGCCGACCGCTCAATGATCTCATCCTGAATTTCAGGCTGCAGATCATTGAAGTAGGCGCAGTAGCCCGATACGCGAACGAGCAGGTTTGGGTAGTCAGCGGGATTCTCTTGAGCTTTTCTCAACTCATCAGAATCGAGAATGTTGGTCTGTACCTGCATGCCCTTCTTGTTGACAAGGTAGTCGCGAAAGAGGCTCACAAGAGCCTGCTTTCCCGTTTCGCCACGGGTCGTGCGCTTGTCAAATTTGATATTGAGCACATGACAATTGGCCCATGCCTTCTTGTCCAACGAGGCAGCTGATCGAAGCAGTGCCGTCGGCCCCTTTTTGTCGGCGCCGTTGACTGCAGATATGCCATTGGACAGGCGCGTGCCAGCCAGACGACCGTTCGGCAGTGCGCCGGTATAGCGACCAAATGCATCGCCACAGGTCATCGAATAGTACCCCGCGATCCAAGAGCCTCCACGTGAATTGTGTTGAGTGCCGACGGCATCAGAGAAGCCATCCGCGGCCACCTGCGTCATGTGATCGACACGACTCAATCCGTTGCCGTATCGATCGAGTTGATTCGATAGCTCTGTTCTCAGATGCTCGTGCCCGTCGAAATTCTTCTTTAGAACCTCGACGAAGTGCCCCAATGAAAACCGCTTCTCGTCAAAGATCACTTGCTCCAGGGCAAAGAGAGAATCCCCGACATCGACCAGACCAACTGCCTGAATGGAGGTGAAGTTGTAGGTTGCACCTCCCCAGCTGACATCCTTCCCGCTGGTCATACACCCTTCAGTAAGCAGGGAATTGACGGGTGTTGCGCGATGGTCCCGAATTGAACTCTCGATGTAGCCAAGTACCTGCGCAACGCTCTCAATGCTGGCCTGAACTTGTTGACGATAGGCCTGAACGACGTCGTCTATCGCCTGCATCTGTGAAATGGCGGCCGTTTCTACTCCAAGCTTCTTCCCTGAAAACGTCCTGCCTTGATTGAGCGCCAGTTCGAGACAGATCGGCAGATTGACCAACGCCGCGTCAGCGGAGTTGTGGGTGCGACCCTGGCTCGCCATTTCAACGCAACCGATCACACCGTAATCTCGCGCATCCTCCAGACGAATGCCGGCCTGTTGCAACGCTGGAATGATGGCCTCATCGCCCATCAAGGTTGGTTTGGCGCCTGAGCTCTGCAACACCGCGACGGACTTATCCAGTAGCCAGCCTGGTGTCTCATTGTGGACACGAACGTGCAGGGAGGGTTCTCGTGTTCCGATGAGTCCATAGGCGTCGAGAAAGAGGCCCGATAGCTCATTGGTTGCATCATTCCCTTCCTGATCTACACCGCCCAAGGTAATGCCCTGCGCGACGGCATTACCACTGAAATACTTGTCAATTCGGTCGGAGTAGAGGGGAATCGTCTCGCAGCACTTGAGCTGGAAGCACGCGATCAACTCAATGGCTCGCTCCTTGTTCAGCAGGCCTGACTGGATATCGCGAAGGTAGAGCGGGTAAAGAGCTTGATCGATTCGCCCGAATGACACGCCTTGCTCAATGTCTTCAAGGCAGAGGCAGACATGCATCAACCAGCAAGCCTGCAGCCCCTCCTGGAATGTCCTTGCAGGATGGAGAGGCACATGTCGGCAAGCCTCTGCCGCCGTTTTCAATTCAGTTTGACGTGTTGACCCCTCTTCTTCCCCGCCTGCCAGTCGTTCCGCTTCCTCTGCCAGATTGGATGCCATCTGTTGAATCGCGGAGATGGTGACACGGGCAGACTGATAGAATGCTCGCTGACTGGCACCAAGAGGGGATCCTTCAGGCGTGCATGCCTCTTGAAGGATGTTGGCGGCAATCTGGTCGGATTTGATCAGGCCGTTTTCGACAATCTCTTTGTAGTTGCCTACTTGATGACCAATGCCGGCTTGTTCCGTCACGATATAGCGTTTCGCATACGCCATATCCCACATATGTCTGGTCCGACCGGGCCTCAGCAGCGCCTTGAACAACACGCTC
>JAAELW010000041.1 GCA_024226235.1 bacterium | reverse complement strand
GGGTAGTTGTCGACATCCTCGAGGGGGAAGCCGTAGGACTTGGGCCACGAGTGCTCGCGGTTGTAGGCGCCCGAACCTCCTGCGATCTTGGCGTAGCTGGCGTTCTTGTAGAGGTCGACGATGTTGCCCGAGTTGTTCGGGTCCTCATCAGCCAGATTGACGATGTCCCAGGTGTCGGTTGTCATGTCATCGGAATAGGGGAAGCGGGTGTGGTCGTCGATTACATCGTGCAGTGTTGAGCGCAGGGCCGCCGAGCTGGTGGCGTCGACGGTGTTGTAGTAGCCCGCCGGCGGTTGAGCTTCGAGCGGTGAGGCCGCCAGAAGGAGAATCATGAACGCAGCGGCCAGAGCCGCCCGTGCGCGTTGGGTAGGCAGGTCGGTTTTCATCGCAGTGCTCCCGAAGATCAGAGGTTTGGAATCAGACGCTCGCCCTTCGGAAGCCCGGCGATCTCATGGCATCACACTGTCGTGATGGACCAGGGAGATCCGTAGCTTTGCGGCACCGGTTCTCACCGGCTGTGCCTTTTCGAGGCATCTACCTGCTTAGCTGAGCGCCGGAGTGGAGGCAACGTCCCGTGGGGCGGGAAGGGACCTGCCCGAATAGGCGGTGAAGCCGATGATCTACGTCTCTTCCAGGCTCTGAACGACGAACCCTCGACTTAGGCCGCCGATCGTTGAGGCGCAACCGCAGTAGGATTCTGTTTCAACCTGCGACGAGGAGTAGGCCGCGACTGCAATGCGGATCCATCCTGCGAGGGTGAAGCCCCGTGGCTGCAACAGAATTCTGATTCTGTTGCACGCGCCATCGGGGATAGAGCCCTTGCTCGAGTTGGCAAAGCTCCTCGGAGTGCAGCGCTCGGCGGACGTGGTGGAGCGGGCGCAGCGGGCGGTGGTACAGCTCGACCGGCTGGAGATGTATTGTCACCACAGATGGTCAGATCCCCGGGAGTATCTCGGTGAATGCGGGCCGGCTGAGATCCTGTCACGGTTCGCGGAAGCTCGGGCCGAGCGGTGGCGGCGGCGCGGTCATGTCCGGTCGCCTGAGCTGATACGTGTCGATCTCCGGCTACGGGCTCGACGGCGCAAAGCCGGCCATAAGACTGTTGCGATCCCGCAGGTAGACAGCGCGACCTGGTGACTGATCGTGGTTGAACTCTCCGCAGGTTCGGCCAGAGCTTCGCGGGCTCGCTCGCGGTCGCGGCGGTTGGCCGGATCCGACAGGCGAGGTGAGTGCCGACGCCAGGATCTCCCGCCTAGGTAGCGCCCCTGCGCGGGATCGTTGTCAGCTCGGGATCCTCTGCTTCCGAGACAGGTCGAGATCCAGGAAATGGACGCCACCTGTCCGGTCGCCGACGGCAATTTTGCGGGCATCCGCGGTGACGGCGACCGTCGTGAGCGGAGCGTCGAGATCAAAGACGGCGATCGTCTCGCACGACGTCACATCCCGAATCCGAAGGGTGCTGCCTTCAGCAGTGATCACGCAGGTCTCGTCCAGCACCTCGATCGCTGCGGTAAGCAGATCTGCTTACAAGGCGATTGGACCGACTCCCCGCCGTCATGCCACCTTGCCGGCGACGAACGAGTTAGACCCCCGGACCCGACGCGGCCCTCTCCGCCGCCCAGGGTAACCCCGGACCCAAGGAGGAGTCACCATGGCAGATCTCAGCGCCCTTACCCAGCATCTCAAGCGCCATCTCGCTGGCCCCGTACTCGACGCGTTCGAGCGCGACGACGTCACCGACATCCACTGCAACGCCGATGGCAGGGTCCGCTTCCACACCCAGCGCGGCTTGCAAGTCACCGACGTGACTCTGTCGGCCGAGTCCGTCCGCTCCGTGCTGCACCTGCTGGCCGACGACCAGGGCGACTCCCTGAGCCTGGGCACCGCGTTCTTCGGCGGGCGTTTTCCCGCCGGGGAGCCGTTCTGCCGCGCGCGCATCCATGCCGTACTGCCTCCGGTGACCGCCCGGCCGAGCTTCGCGATCCGCGTCCACGCGCCCGAGATCTTTACGCTCGGTGATTTCGCATCCGTCGGACAGTCGCTGGCGATCGTCAACCAGGTCCTGCTCAAGAACCTGAACGTCCTGATCATCGGCGGCACCAGCACGGGCAAGACTTCGCTGCTCAACTCGCTCGTGCTGCTGGTCGCCGAGCTGTTCCCAAAGGTGCGCCTGCTGTGTCTCGAGGACGTGCCGGAGATCACGGTCTCCGTCGACGACCATCTCTGTCTCCAAACCGAGGCCACCGGCTACACGCTCCAGGACCTGGTCGCCAACGCCCTGCGTCTCAATCCCGGACGCCTGGTGATCGGGGAGGTGCGCGGCGGCGAGGCCCTCGACCTGATCGATGCCTGGTCGACCGGCCACCGGGGCGGATTCGCCACCCTCCACGCCGACGACGTTCATGGCGCCCTGCTGCGTCTCGAGCGCCTCGCCCGCCGTCATCCGTGCTCCGGCAGCACCAGCCTGCGCCCGGATATTGCCAGCGCCGTCGATGTCGTCATCGAGCTCCGGCGCGCCAGCCGGAAACCCATGGTCGCGGCGATCCATCGCCTCGATTCCCGGCTGTCGCACTCCGGTGAGTACCTGATCGAACCCATTACCCCCGAAGGAGAAGACTGATGCTCAAGCCTGCCGTCAACCGACTCGCCACCTGCCTCGCCCTGGCTCTGTGCGCGCTCCACGCACCCGATCTCTACGCCGGCACGACGACCAGCCTGGCCAACTTCACCGGTCCGATCCAGAAGGTCATCGACTGGGTGACCGGCGACATCGGGCGCCTGGTCTCGATCGTCGTCCTCGCCTTCTTCGGCATGTACCTGTGGAAGAAGCGGGCCGAGGACAAGGCCGAGCGCGGGCTGCTCTACCTGCTCGGTACCGCGATCGTGCTCGGAGCCACCAACATCGTCGACGGCCTGGGTTTCACCGGAGCGATTTTCTGATGGCTCGCGAGCGCCGCATCCATCAGAGCCTGCTGATCCCGCCCTTCGTCCTCGGCGTCACGGTCCCCGTGCTGTTCGCCGGGC
>JAAELW010000040.1 GCA_024226235.1 bacterium | reverse complement strand
GGTGCCCGCGGCTTCCATCGTGCCGTCGTTCTGGAAGGTCTGACCGGTCTCCGGGTCGATCTGCAGCTGGTACGTGCCTTCGGCGCGGATCGTGCCCTGGTTGATCATCCCGCCGCTGTCGTCGAGGAGATCGCCGGCCCCACGGATGGTGTGGTTGGCGCCGTGGGTGATGATCGTGCCGGTCGCGGCGGTGCCGCGGATCTCGTTCTGGGAGTTGTTGCCCATCACGATCTCGCCGGATCCGGTGATCGACTGGCTTCCGTCGAAGATCAGGCCGGTGGAGCTGCCAGCCGAGTTGAAGAGGATCCGACCATCGTTCTGGACGCCGCCGCTCGTCAGGGTGAGATTGGACGTGTTGTTCAGCGCGAGCGAGTCGGCGAGCCCGACCAGGTTGGCGTCGACCCTGAGGCTCAGGATGCTGAAATCGGTGGAGGCGAAGGCGTCGCTGAGCCGCGAAGTGTCTCCGTCGACGACGACGTCGTAGTCGTCACTTCCATTGCCGTTGTTCGGAACGAAGACCGTCGACCAGTTGGCAGCGTCGTTCCAGTTCGATGTCGCGCCGAGATCGGTGAACGTCGCGGTGATGGTCGCCGCCGCCGCGGAAGATCCGATGCCGAGGGCGGCCAGGATCGAGAGGACGAAGAGGCGCGGGGAAAGGAACTGCATGGAGGAATCCTTCCAATGGAGCTTCGGGCAAGCCACGAAGGGCACGACCGCAATCTCCAGATCACGGCTCCCTTCTCCGCACTCGACCTCGGAGATCTGGAGTCGCACCAGCCGAGAGTGGACCGGATGGCATGGGTGTCAGGCCCGGCGACGCACCGCGAGCATCAAACCTGCGACACCGAGGAGCGCCAGGCCGGCAGGCTCCGGGATCGCAAAGACCGAAGCACTCGCCTCCATGCGGAGGTGATACGTCACCGGAGAACCCGTGCCGTTCACGAAGTTGTTCGAGAAGGTGGCCCCCTCTTCGGTCAACGGGTCGCCCGCCTCGATGGAGTAGAGGTCGTCGGCCCACGGCGCGTTGGCGCCACCGGGATCATTCAACGCGTAGTCAGTGGAATAGAGCCTGAAGCGCGCAAAGGCTGTGCCCACGTCACCCACCCCTGAATCCAGATAGACGTAGGCCTCGGCGGGATCGAGAGAGACGGTGGCCGAGGAGAACGGATTCACCACCAAGTCGAAGTCGTAGGCAAAGCCCGCGCCGGCTGCGTCCCCGGCAGCGACCGAACCGAAGACGGCAGCACTCCCAGAGTCGAAGAACTCCTCCGTCACATCGTCATGGTAGAGATCGGCCCAAGTGATGCCCTCCGAAGCGGAAAGCGTATCCGACGGCCACTCCATCCCGTCCCAGGCCTGCGTGGTCCAGATGTTGGGAATCGTGGGGCCCGGAACATCGGACGCCCGAACCCGCTCGTCCACAGTCGTCCAGGTGGCGCCCGAACCCGTGGAGGAAGAGACGTAGAGGGCGTCGTACAAGAAATTCAACCCGATCTCGATATCCCACGCGGAGGCGGGCATCGCGAAGAGCAGAAGCGCACCGGCGAACGCGGCGGAGCGGCGAAGGGAAGCAAGGAACGACGACATTGGGCAATCCTTTCGACATTTCGACATCTGATCTGGGTTCGGGGTCCCCAGGACCGCGGTCTTTGGATCGCGGTTCAACTCTGGTTGGGATGTGGTGGGAAATCGCGAGGTGTGGCATCCAAGTGTCGATTCCTCACGGAACCCTCACGGAACCCTTACGCCAGGAACTCGCCCGTGCGGAGAATCCCCTCGAGCCAGTTCCCGACGAGCCTCCAGCATGGTCCAGGCCCAGGTCCCGGGGCTCGGCCGCAATTCCGATGCCCCCCGGGGCAGCCCAGACGCACCCCGGGCGGCTCTTGGCCGCGATCCTCACACTAGGTGAGTTGCGGGAATCTCCCGAGGGCCGCTTCCACCACCAGCTCCGCCGCCAGCGCCAATGAGAGGGCGCCGGTGTTCACGACCAGGTCGTACAGGCTCGCGTCATCTGCATCCACGTGGAAATGGTGGCGGTTGAAGTGGAGCCGGTCTGCGTCTTCACGATCGAGATGGTCAGATGCGGCTTCAGTCGAAAGATCGAGCCGCTTCGCGAGGCGTTCCACGCGGTCCTCCCGGGGGGCCACGACCAACACGCGAAGCGTGCGTTCCGGGCGCAACAGGAACGCACTGCCCCGGCCGAGGATCACCGACAGGCCCCGCTCACCGAGTGTCGTCACGGTGCGTACCAACTGCTGGTGATAGACATTCTCGTCGTAGGTCCGGCCCTTGGTGGCATCGACGACGTAGCGCTCGATGGTGCTGCGCACGTGTTCATCCAGGCCGGCGACCAGATCTCGCTGGGTTCCGGTCTCTCGCGCGATCAGGTCCACGATCTCGATGCCGAAGAAGCCGAAGCCCAGCCGGTCGGCCACGTCCTGGCCGAGCTCGGCCGCGGCGGAGCCAGGCAGACGAGAGAGAGCGACCGTGGGTGCGGCGGGGCGGCCCTGCTCCGACTCCATCTCCCAACGTCGGACCTGGTGGTTGACGATTTCGTCGAAGCTGCGCGGATGGGACATCGTGATCCTCCCTGCCCCTGGAGTATAGCTCGCAACCGTCACGGCGCGCATTCCGAGGCTGCGACGCCGGGGATTCGTCCGCTAGGCTTGCCTAGCATGATGAAGGGTCCGGAGCTTCGCGCAATCCTCGTGCTGCCCTTCAACGTGCTCGTCACGGTCCCTGCGGTGCTGATGTGGTGGAGCCACGACACTTCATGGCCGGAGGTCGGCATGCTTCGGGGTGGCCTGGCAGCCGGCTGCTTCGGCATCGGGCTGACGCTGATGGTCACGACGATCCGCCTGTTCAGCCGGGAGGGCCACGGCACCCTCGCTCCGTGGGCTCCGACCCAGAAGCTGGTCATCCGCGGACCCTACCGCTTCGTACGCAACCCGATGATCAGCGGCGTGCTGTTCAACCTGCTCGGCGAAGCGCTGCTGCTGGGTTCCTGGATACTCGCAGCCTGGTTCGCCTGCTTTTTCCTGGGCAACGCAATCTATCTACCGCTCTCCGAAGAAGCCGGCCTCGCGAAACGGTTCGGGGCGGCCTATGAACATTACCGGCGGGCCGTGCCTCGCTGGCTGCCCCGGATCACTCCGTACGATCCCGCGGCCGGAACTAGCGATCCGGCTCATCCTCCCCACGCTTGATCCCCAGGCTGGGCGCCATCCGCTCCACGTCACTCTGCCCGGCCCTTCGCACGACGGTCT
Organism: bacterium; assembly: GCA_024226235.1. Taxonomy (GTDB): domain Bacteria; phylum Myxococcota_A; class UBA9160; order UBA9160; family UBA6930. The sequence continues at coordinate 1,552 of JAAELW010000040.1, read as the reverse complement.
TGCCGTATTTGTCGGTGAGTCGGTCGAGGGCCTGGTTGAGGCGGCTGCGCTTGCCCCGTCCGCTGCTCTCCTGGAAGAGCGATAGCTGCTCGGGTCGCGAGATCAGATTGGTCACACCCACCCCGATCAGCCGCACGGGCTCCCGCAGCTCGATCCGACCGAGCAGCAGCTTGGCCGTGTCCGCAATCTCCCCCCCGTCGTCGGTCGGCTCGGGGAGGGTCTCGCGGCGGGTCAGCAGCGGATAGCCGCGCGGACCCGCCGCCACACGCCGGCCGAGCTTCACCTTCAGCACGACCGTGCGCGCCTTGGACTCGGCCCTGCGCAGCCGTCGAGCCACGGATTCCGAATGCGTGAGGATGGCCGCCTCGAGCACGCGCAGATCGGCGATGTCCCGCCCAAAGGTGTTCTCTTCGCTCATCGAACCCGCGTCCCGGTAGGCCTCGACCTCGCGCACGTCGACACCGCGCGCCAGGCGTGCGACGCGAAGACCCCAGTCCCCGAGCACGGCTTCCAGACGCCGACCCTCCGCGCGGGCAAGGTCGCCAATCGTCAGGATGCCGATACGTGTCAGCCGTTCGCGGGCGACCGGGCCGACCCCCCAGATGCGACCGACCGGCAGCGGATCGAGGAATCCCTGCACTTCGCCGGGACGGATCTCGAGCAGTCCGTCGGGCTTCGCGGAATCGCTGGCGATCTTCGCCACCATCTTGATCGGAGCGATGCCGACCGAGGCGGCCAGGCCCGTCTCCTCTCGGATCTCCTTGCGCAACCGTTCACCGGCCAGAGCGACCGGGCCGTGCAACCGCTCGGTGCCCGTCATGTCGAGAAACGCCTCATCGAGGGAGATCCCCTCCACGATCGGCGTGTAGCGACGAAAGACCTCGAAGATCCGCTTCGATTCGGCGCTGTAGACCGCCATGCGACCGGACAGGAAGATCAGGTGGGGGCAGAGCTTCATCGCCTGGGCGCTCGGCATGGCCGAATGGATGCCAAATTCACGCGCCTCATAGCTGGCCGCGGATACCACGCCACGGGAGCCCTTGCCTCCCACCACGACGGGCTTGCCACGCAGCTCGGGGCGATCGCGCTGCTCGATGGATGCGTAGAAGGCATCCATGTCGGCATGCAGGATCGTGCGCGGTCTACGGGACTTCACGGCTCGGAAAGGTAACGTCCCCGGCCATGAACGAATCGACCCCGACCCCTGGAACCGGACCCGCCGCGGGCGTGCGCTGGGATCTCTCCCACCTCTATCCCGAACCGGCTCGCGAAGCCCTCGAGGCCGATCTGGCCCAGGCGCTCGAAGCCGCGTGCAGCTTCGAGGAGCGCTACCGCGGCAAGATCGCGACGCTCTCCGCCACCGAGCTCGCACGGGCCGTGACAGCCTACGAGGAGTTGCAGGAGCCGGTCACACGGGCCGCGGCCTTCGCCCAACTGCAGTTCGCCGGGGATACCCAGGCCCCGGCCCATGGCGCCCTTCTCCAGCTCGTCCAGGAACGCGCCACCCTGATCCGCCAACACCTGCTGTTCTTCGAGCTGGAATGGGTCGCGG
>JAAELW010000039.1 GCA_024226235.1 bacterium | reverse complement strand
TCGGATCCGGGTTCTCGTGAAGCAGTTCGTGAACGGTCATCAGGAAACCGGGCGTGCAGAAACCACACTGGAGGCCGTGCTCTTCCACGAAGGCCTGCTGGATCGGGTGGAGCTTTCCGTCCTCTTCCAGTCCTTCCACCGTGGTCAGGTTTGCCCCGTCCACCTGCACCGCCAGTGTCAGGCAGGAGCGAACAGCTCGCCCCTCCATCAGCACCGTGCAGGCCCCGCACACACCATGCTCGCACCCCACGTGGGTTCCGGTGAGCGCGAGTTCGCCGCGTAGGAAGTCCGCCAGGGTCGTGCGCGGCTCGACGTGCGCTTCGTGCGTCGTGCCGTTGATCACCACGCTGATCTTCTGCTGTGCTGTCATCATCGTTCCTCCTGGCCCGGCTCGCGGCCGCCTGCCCTCGTGACCGCTTCGCCGAGGGCTCGGATGGTCAGGACCCCTGCCAGATTGCGGCGGTATTCCGCCGAGGCGTGGACGTCCGACAAGGGTTCTTCGAGGCTCTCGCTGGCCGCCGCGCCAGCCTCCCGGAAGAGCGCGTCGCCCGGACGCTGCCCGACCAGCCGTTCTTCGACCCCACCGAGGCGAACCGCTGACCCGCTGACCCCGAACAACACGATCCGTACTTCGGAGAAGCTTCCGCTCGCGTCGAGTCGGACGGTCGCCGTCGCACCGCCTAGCGCGAAATCCCCGTGTCGGCGCGCCACCTCCATGAAGGACCATCCCGTGCCCGGGGCGAGTACCGGAACCCGCACTTCGGTCAGGACTTCCACGGGTTCCATGGCCGTCATCAGATAGCCTTTGAAGAATTCGTCGGCGGTGATACTGCGCTCACCGCCGGGACCGACCACACGCAGCTCCGCGCCGAGCACGAGTGCCAGCGCCGGGTATTCAGCAGCCGGATCGGCATGCGCCATCGAGCCACCTACCGTGCCCCGGTTGCGGATCTGCGGGTGACCCACCAGCTGGGTCGCAGCGAGAAGAGCGGGCTGACGCCGGCGCACCAGGTCCGACTCCTCCACCGCTCGCTTGCGGGTCATCGCACCGATGGCGAGCCATTCGCCGTCCTCGCGGATGTACTGCAGCTCTGCGATCCGGTTCAGATCGACCAGCAGCTCGGGGCGCGCCATTCGCATGTTCAACAGCGGAACCAGGCTCTGGCCGCCGGCGAGGATCTTGACGTCATCGTCCGCGTGACGCTCGAGCAGGGAGACGGCCTCTCCGAGCGTGTCGGGAGCCGCGTATTCAAAGCGAGCGGGCTTCATGCAAACGCCTCCGCCGCGACAGGAGCAGGGCTCGCGGGCCCCCTCTCTGGCCGTAGCGTATGATGGTCTCCCCGTAGCTGGCAGCAATCGCGAGCACGGATCGAGGAGAACGATTCCACATGAGTTGGAGCGACTGGCAGGAGATCTCGGGCGACGGGCTCGACTTCGAGGAGATCCTCTACGAGAAGAAGTGGCACGGGGAGCTGGAAGGAGGCGTGGCTCGGGTCACCATCAACAAGCCCGAGAAGTACAACGTGATGACCCTCGCCACGGTCGACGAGATGTTCCGCGCCTTCTACGACGCCAACCATGACACGTCGATCGGTGTGATCGTGGTTGCCGGCAAGGGGAAGCACTTCGGAGTCGGCGGAGACGTCGAGTGGGAGAAGTGGGGCCTGCGGGAAGCCTTCTACAACCGGTACCCCCACAACCGCCTGATCCGGCTCTCCCGAAAGCCGATCCTCGCCGCCGTACAGGGCTACTGCCTGGGCGGGCATAACCACATGGCCTACTGCTGCGACTTCACCATCGCTGCAGACAACGCGAAGTTCGGTCAGGCGGGGCCCAAGGTGTCGAGCCCCGCGGACGGGTTCTTCGTGCCATACCTCACCAAGGTGGTCGGAGCCAAACGGGCCCGCGAAATGTGGATGCTCTGCCGGCGCTATCCCGCTGAGCAGGCCTTGGAAATGGGACTCGTCAACAAGGTCGTTCCTCTCGACAGCATGGAGGAGGAGATCGACGGGTGGTGCGAGGAACTCCTGTCCGTGAGTCCGGGCTGCCTCGAAATCCTCAAGGCGAGCTTCGACCAGGAGATGGACGGGTACGCCGAGATGGGTGTCATCTCCAGCCAGTTCTACCCCGATTGGTTCGACATGCCGGAAGGGAAGGAGGGTGGAGCCTCCTTCACCGAGAAGCGCCCTCCCCGCTTCTGGAGCCTTCGCAAGAAGGAACACGAGGCGCGTCAACAGCTCATCGATGACTACGAGGGAAAGAGCGACTAACCGGAAGGCGGCAACCTGATCGCGAGGGTGGAAATGCCTCAACGCTTTCGCGCCTCCTCGATCTCCGCATGTGTCGCCACCACATCGTTCGAGACGAGATCCTCGATCTCGCCCGAGGCGTAACCCAGCTCGCGCAACAGCTCTTCGCTGTGCTCGCCCAGAAGCGGCGGCGGCTGCCGCACCTCACAGGGGGTGCCATGAAAGTGGATCGGCACTCCCGTGACGTCCATGGGCCCGAGTTTGGGATGGTCCACGCTGACGATCATCCGGTTGTGCCGGACCTGCGGGTCCTCCGCGACCTCGACGGCCCCGTTGACCGGCGCGCAGAGCACGTCTGCAGCAACCAACCGCTCCTGCAGTTCGTCCACCGTGAAGTCCTTGCAGCGCTCGTTGATCAGGCGATCCAGCTCTTCCTCGTTGGCGAGGCGGTGGTCGATGCTCTCAAAGCGCGTGTCATCCGCCCACTCGACATCCAGGGCCGTGCAGAGATTGCGGAAGAACTTCTCCGAGGGACAGGTGATGACCGCCTTTCGATCATCACCGCAGGTGTAGATACCCGAAGGCGCGAAGTAGAGGCTGCGGTTTCCGGTTCGTGGCGTCGGTTCCCGGGCAATGAGATAGGTGCCCAGAGAGCTGGCCTGGGCATGCAGCAGAGCGTCGAGCAGCGAGATGTCGATGCGCTGCCCCTCGCCGGTTTCGTCCCGCGTCCGGAGCGCCGTGAGTGCGGCCGTGCTTACGAGCAATGAGGTCATCACGTCGATCATCGGAACGGTGACACGCACCGGCTCTCCCGAGGGCTCTCCGTTCAGCGCCAGCAACCCGCCGAAGCCCTGGGCCAGGAAGTCGATCCCAGGCCGGCCCGCGTAGGGTCCGTCTGCTCCGAAGGCCGTGATGCCGATCCAGATGATGTCCGGGCGGTGCTTCCGCACGTGTTCGTAGTCGAGGCCCAGCTTGGAGAGCGCCGGCTCCCGAATGTTCGTGATCAGGACGTCCGTCGTCGCAGCCAGGCGCGCGAAGACATCTCGGCCTGCATCGGTCTTCAGCTCCAGCACAATCGCCCGTTTGCTTCGGTTGAGGCTGAGAAAAGGTGACCGCTCACCGTCACGCTCGGGCCCCATATGGCGGCTGTCGTCGCCCCGGTGGGATTCCACCTTGATCACGTCCGCACCGAGATCCCCCATCAGCGTCGCCCCGTAGGGGCCCGCCAGCATGGTGGCCATGTCGAGCACGCGGATTCCTGCGAGCGGACCCTTCGTCGTGTCGCTCACGGGATGACACCCCGCTCCTTGAGTTCGCTGATGCGATCCCATTCCATCTCGAGCAACTCCATCAGGAGAATCTCGGTGTCCTGGCCGAGTTCAGGGCCGAGGCTCTTCACCTTCCCGGGCGTCTTGCTCAAGGTGATGGGCAGGCCGCGAATATCCACGTCGCGATTCACCTCGCCGCAGTGCGCCTCGAGCAGGTAGTCGTTCTCCCATGCCTGGGCATCCCCGGAAACGTCCTTCAAATTCTGGATCGGTGCGGCGGGCAGGCCTAACGACCTGCAGCGATCGATCCACTCCTGGGAGCTCTGCTCCTGTAGAATGCTGTCGAGGAGCGCCACGAGTTCGGCATTGTTCTCCCCCCGCTTCTCCGCACTTTCGAACCTCGCGTCGCTCGCCAGCTCCGGCCGTTCGAGGCTCTCGCACAGCGCGGTCCAGTTCTCGTCGGTATCTTCGAGGCAGAGGAAGACCCACTTGTCCTTCGCCTGGTAACGGTTCCACAGTGGGTTGCCTGCGTGCTTCCTCGACTGCTGCGTCGAATAGAGCGATTTCCCCGAAGCCAGGAAAGGTTGAAGTGTCGGGGCGGCCATGAAGAGCTGTGCGCCGTAGAGGGACGCATCGAGGGACTGGCCACGTCCCGTCCGCCGGCGCTCATGGAGCGCCAGCATGATCCCCAGGGCCGACATGAGGCCCCCGTAAGTATCGCCGGAGCCCATGCCGAGATAGATGGGAGGCTCTCCCGGCTCGCCTTGCCGGGTCATCAGACCGGTCAACGCCTGCACGTTGATGTCGTAGGACGGCCGGTTGATCTCACGCGCATGGCCGTAGCCACTATTGGTGGCATAGATGAGGCGCGGGTTGATCTCGCGGAGTTTTTCCCAGGTGAGTCCCCAAGCATTCAGATTCTCGCGCTGGAAGTTCGACAGGAAGACATCGGACTTCCGAACCAGCTCATAGAAGAGTTCCTGTCCCTCCGGCTTCTTGAGGTCGACCGCCAGACTCTTCTTGTTGCGGTTGATCACCTGGAAGTACTGGTTCCAATCACCGATGGCCAAGGCCTTGATGCTGCGCACGCCGCGCGCGCCGTCGCCTCCCTTGGGACGCTCGACGTGGATGACCTCGGCGCCGAAGTCCGCGAGGTATTGCGCGCAGACCGGTCCCTGCAGCCACTGCGTCAGGTCGAGAACGCGGATGCCTTCGAGTACCTGTTTCATGCCCCGGGCCCCGCGCCCAGGATTCCATCGGCTTCGAGTTCCTGGATCCGGGATTCCGCATAGCCCAGCCGTTCGTGCAGGATCTCGGCCGTATGCTGCCCCACACAGGGAGCCGTCCGACGAAGACGCGCCGGGCTCTCACTCATGTGGATCGGGAAGCCCAGGCTCTGGATCGGGCCGTGGGTGGGATGCTCGAGGTTCAGGATGTAGCGATTGGCTTCGGCATTGGAATCCGAGGCCGGGTACTCGTACTTCTCGATGACATCGGCGGGCAGCTTTTTCGCATCGAGCTCTTGCTTCCAATGGGAGCCCGGCCTGGTCCGAAAGCGCTCGTCGAGGACCTGCATCATCTCGAGCCGATGCTCTCCGCAGCGCTTCTCGTGGCTGTCGAAGCGGGGGTCGGCGACATCGAGGCCCACGATCCCGGCGAAGGCCGGCCAGTACTTGTCCGTATCCGGCATCGCCAGCGTGACCCAGCGGCCATCGGAGCTGGGGTACATCGGACCGGCCATGGGGTTACCGGAATCGAGACGTGAGAGCGGCTCGAGGAAGCGATCGTCCCGGATCGCAAGATAGGCCTGCATGTCGAGGCTCTGGGAATACATGTTCCCACCAAAAAGGGACGCATCCACCACCTGCCCCTCCCCACATTCTTCTCGATGGTGGATGGCGAGCATCGTGCCGAGCGCGAGCATCACTGCCGTATGCATCTGGCCGACTCCGGTGTAGACGGGCGGCTGGCCCGGCTGGGGCAGGGTCGGCATCACGCCGGTGCGCGCCGCTGCCAGCTCATCGTAGGCGGGCAAGTCGCGATCCGGCCCCTTCGGGCCGAAACCGCTACCGCGGGTGAAGATGATGTCCGGCTTGAGGGCGCACAGACTCTCGTAGTCGCAGCCCTTCTGATCCAGGGTCGCCGACGGCGCATCCGTCAGGAAGACATCCGCCCCCGCAACGAGCTGCTCCAGGATCTCCCGGCCAGCCGGCTCGGCGAGATCCACGGCGAGGCTCTGCTTGTTGCGGTGAGCGAGTTCGTCGAGGGAGTTCCAGCGCTCGGGTGGATGCATGCCGTCGCGGCCGTGATCGACCGCTCGAGCATCGGAGAGATCTACGACGCGGATCACGGTCGCGCCGTAGTCACCCAACAGCGCTCCGGCCAACGAGGCATAGAACTCGCGAGTCGTATCGATGACGACGACGTCCTGAAGCGCCCCGCTCATTCCAACCTCGGCCTAACCTGGCTGCCGACCGAAGAGCCGGCGGAAGAAGCGTGCAACAGGCGCCCAGATGACGCCAAGGATCACACTCAGCAGGGGAACCGATTCGTCAGCAACCGGGGCCTCTGACACGGCCTCCGAGGCCGGCGCTTCCAGGGCCTGGCGCGTCCGGGTCACGAATTGCCCGAAGAGTTGGCTCGAGACGCCCTGGATCATTCCGCGTCCGACCTGCATCACGCGGCCGGTGAGATCCACCTCCGCCGAGGTGACCACTTCGGTCTGCCCGTCCGGGAGGGCCGACAGCTCGGCCGTGACCATGCCCTTGGCTGTGCCGCCGCCGGTCTCTCGACCCTCGGCCACCATGCACACGCGACGTGCCTGCTCATCGACCTCGCTGAGATGCACCCGCCCGCGATAGCGCGTGGTGATGGCGCCCAGCTTGATCTTCACGGCGCCATTGAAGGTTCGGTCATCGACCACTTCCTCCAGCACCGCGCCGGGCATGCAGGTGACGACGCGATGCGGGTCCAGCAGGAATTGCCAGACGGTCTCGATGGGCACCGCGACCTGGAAGGTTTCCTCGATCTGGATCGACATGGGAGGTACTGTCGCCCCGCTATTAACTCACAAGAAAGTAGCTTACTCGAGAGTTAGCACGAGTCAAGCTCCTTCTCCCACCCGAGTGGCGGGATCTCCCCGAGGGGCAACAGCCTTCCGCAGTTGCGATGGGACGTCGATCGACCGGCGCCGTACCGGACCGGCCGTTAGCTTGCGATCGCCCCTCGATCTGGAGCAAGAAGGAACCGCGATGGAGCCCACGCGCGAGATCTATTGGAACATCGTCGGTGGCGCGCTGCTGTACGTGCTCGCACTCGTCGCCGTCGCCTTCTTCGCCTGGGGCGTGCTCCGTCGAGTTCGGCTGTGGCACCTCGGAAACCCCGAAGAGCGGTGGGACCGCGTCGGAGAGCGAGTGGGCGGGCTCTTGATGGAAGTCATCGGCCTCCGGCGACACCGGCGACGATCGTTCCCGGCCCTCATCCACGTGCTCATCTTCTACGGGTTCCTGGCCCAGTTCGTGGCGACCTCGATGATCTCGCTGCAGGAATGGTCGGGCGTGCATTTCCTGCGCGGCTCCTTCTACCAGGGCTACTCGCTGCTGAGCGACGTGTTCGGAATCCTCGCCATCGTCGGCCTGTGCATGGCGCTCTGGCGACGGCTGGTTCTGCGTCCAGCCCATCTCCACTCCTTCATGGATGACTGGTTCAGTCTGGGCCTCCTGCTGGTCCTCTTCTTCCAGGGCTTCGTCCTCGAGGGTTGTCGCATCGCCGTCACCGAATTGCACCAACAGCCCGACCTCGCAGCCTGGTCCCCCGCAGGTCATGCGGTGGCACTTCTGCTCGACGGCATCGGCAGCGACCAGCTGAGCGCAATGCATCGCTCCCTCTGGTGGATCCACGGAGCGACGGCTTTCCTCTTCATCGGCTACCTGAGCCACGGAAAGTTGGGGCACATCCTCTACGGACCACTCAACATCTTCCTTCGCAACCTCGACGGCAGCGGCAAGCTCTCGCATCCGGACATCGAAGCCGTGCTGGACAGCGACCCGGACGCCCTCGAGAACCTGGGCGTGGGACGAATCGACCAGTTCACGTGGAAGCAGCTACTCAACTTGGATGCCTGCGTGAACTGTGGGCGCTGTGAAGAGGTGTGCCCGGCCCACTCGAGCGGCGCAGCACTCAGCCCGCGAAAGCTGGTCCAGGACCTGAAGCAGCACCTGCACCAGGCCGGCCCGGCATTCCTCGACGCAACATCCGACGCGGAGGCCGACCCTGCGCCCGACCTGCCTACGCTCGTCGAGCCGTCCTCCGGAGCGACAGGTCGAGCGGCCGTGACGGAAGAGGAGATCTGGGGCTGCCGCACCTGTGGTGCTTGCCAGACGGAATGCCCTGTCTTCGTCGAACACATCCCGACGATCATCGACATGCGGCGCAACCTGGTCATGACCGAGGCACGCATGGGCGAGGAGACCCAGCAGTTTCTCAAGAACATCGAAGACCGGGCGCACCCCTGGGTGGGTACGCCCCACGACCGCGAGGGCTGGTTCGCCGATCTCGACATCAAGGTCCTGGGGCGCGGCGATACTGCGGAGTACCTCTTCTGGGTCGGCTGCACCGGTGCCATGGTCGACCGGAACATCAAGGTCACCCGCGCCATGGTCCGCGTGCTGCAGGCTGCGGGTGTGGACTTCGCCGTGCTGGGTGCCGAGGAATCCTGCACCGGCGATCCGGCGCGTCGTGCGGGCGAGGAACTCAGCTTCCAGACCTGCGCAAAGACGAACGTCGAGACATTCGAGCGATACGGCGTGGAGAAGATCATCACGACCTGCCCCCACTGCCTCAACAGCTTCAAGAACGAGTACGCGGATTTCGACGGGCGCTACGAGGTCGTCCACCACACTGAGTTGATCGCCGACCTGGTTCGCAGCGGGCGCCTACGGCTTCGCAAAGAGATCCCTTCCCTCACCTACCACGACCCCTGCTACCTCGGCCGTCACAACGAGGTCTACGACGAGCCGCGGGAGATCCTCGGCGGTCTCTCGCAACCCGGCGGCTTCCGGGACATGGAGCGGAGCCGATCCCGTGCGCTGTGCTGCGGATCCGGAGGCGGCTACGCGTGGATGGATGATTCGGCCCCGGAGCGGATCAATCATCAGCGCCTGGAGGACGTTCGTTCCAGCGAGGCAAGCACCGCAGCCGTTTCGTGCCCCTTCTGCATGCAGATGTTCGACGAGGCCCTGGGCGCCAAGGATCCCGAGGGCAGTATCCGTGTGGCCGACATCGCAGAGCTGGTGGCCGACGCCCTGGACGAGCAAGCGTGAGCCGCACCCGACCCGACGCGATGCTCCAGGAACTCGCCGATCGGGAGGCCATTCGGGATCTCGCCTGCCGCTATGCCCACCACGTCTGGCAGAAGCAGGCCGCCGCTGCAGCCAGCCTGTTCACCGAAGACTGTGAAATGGACACGGGCGAGCCGCCGGTGATCCGAGGGCGAGCGGCGCTGGGCGAGACCTACGAACGCGTGCTGGGCACCGGCGCCTTCCAGCCCTTCATCTCCAACCATGTCATCACACTCGCCGGCGATGAGGCGACCGGGACCTGTTACCTCGACCTGCGAGCCACGACCGACGGTCGCAGCATGATCGGATCGGGCTACTACGAGGATCGCTACCAGAGGGTCGACGGTGAATGGAAATTCCGGGCACGGAAACTCCACATGTCATGGCTCGTCCCTCTCGAGCAGGGTTGGGCCGATCAGGCTTCCTGACCCGCTGCCCGCTGCGCCGCATCCAGGTCATCGCGCAGGCTCCGACCCGCCAGGTAGAAGAGGATGCTGGAGCCGCCACCTACGATACCGACGAAGAGCATCGACCAGCGGATGGACGTCTCTCCGTAGTCGGCTGCCAGCAGATCGTTCAGGAACCCCATCAAGAGCGGCCCGATCCCGAGACCGACCAGGTTGACGACGAAGAGGTTCACCGCTGAGGCCGTCGCCCGCATGTGCGGGACGACCAGGTTCTGGATCGTCGAGAGCATGGGGCCGAGGTACATGCTCGCCAGCAGATGGAAGGGAATGAAGCAGAGGAGCGCGGCAATCCTGCTCTCGAGCAGGACGAAGCCCGCCACGAAGGGGACGGCGATTGCCAGCTCGCAGGCCGGCAGCCAGACGTACCAGCGCCGATCGCGGCGCCCCAGTGCATCGGCCCAGCGGCCGCCCAGGTAGGCGCCGAGGCCTCCGGTGATGCCGATGGCAAGCCCGAGCCACACGCCCACCTCCACCATTCCCATACCGTGGACACGCATGAGGAAGGTCGCACCCCAGGTGAGCACGCCGTAGCCCGACAGGGACATGACCGAGGTCGCGAGCACCACCAGCACGAAGGAGCGGTTGCGCCGCAGCACACTGAGCACCTGCCACAAAGAGACGGTCTCATCCCTCTCCGGCACTGCAGCTGCGTCCGAGTAGCCGCGCGGTAACTCTCGGATGCTGAAGCGAACCAGTGCGGCCAACGGGAAGCCGGCCATTCCGATCACCAGATAGACCGTGCGCCAGCCGAAGTGGTGCCCGATGTAACCACCCGCGAGGTAGGCCACCGCCACACCGAGATAGACTCCGGCACCGTAGATGGAGAGCGCCGTGGCGCGCCGTTCAGGCGGGAAGTAGTCGGAGAGGAGCGAGTGGGCCGGCGGGCTTCCCGCCGCTTCACCGATTCCCACGCCGACCCGCGCCGCTGCCAACTGCCAGAAGCTTCTGACGAGTCCCGAGGCGGCGGTCATGGCGGTCCAGACCACCAGACCCAGGGCAATCACCGAGCGACGCGAGGTGCGGTCCGCAAACCGCGCGATGGGGATCCCGGCGAACGTATAGAAGAGGACAAAGGCCGGCCCGGTGAGGAAGCCCATGTAGGTGTCCGAGACGTCCAGATCCGCTTTGATGGAGGGGAGCAGGATCGAGAGCACCTGCCGGTCGATGAAGTTGAAGACGTAGACGACGAAGAGCAGGCCGAGGACGTAGTTCGAGTAGCGGCTCGAGACGCCCGTCACGTGGTCGAGGTAGCGAACTTGGCGATCACCTCGTCGGCGTATCGCTCGATGGCTGCCTGCTTCACTTCCAGAGAAGGCTGCTGTTGCATGATGGCACCCACGCCCATTTCGGCCAGGACGCGCTCGCTCCATGGGGTGACCTGGAGATCGGTGACCCCCAGGTCCTCGAGGCGACGGATGTCGTCCACAGTCTCGGCGTCGGGGCAGTGCATCATGACGTCGAAGGGCTCGTTCTCTCGCCCGAACTCCCTGCGAAATCCGTTCAGCTCCGCCATGAGCCCCTCGACCTCATCCATGGAGTGGATGACGCTGATCCAGCCGTCGCCATGGCGCGCCGCGCGTCGCAGGGCGGGCTTCGTGGTACCGCCCACATAGATGGGAATGCGCTTCCCCGGCACTGGCGCCATCGTCAGGCGATCGAAGTCGTAGTACTCACCGTGGAATTCCACCATGCCGCCTCCCATCAGAAGGCGGAGGATCTGGATGGCCTCATCCTGGCGAGCGCCCCGGGTCTTCTTGTCCTGCCCGAGCCACTTGAACTCCTCCGGCATCCAGGCCAGACCCACACCCAGGGCAACGCGATCGTCCGAGATCGCCGCCACCGAGCACAGGCTCTTGGCTTCCAGCAGGGGTTGGCGGACGGCCAGCCTGAGTACCGACGGGATGAAGCGGATGCGCTTCGTCACCGTGGCCATGGCAGTGATGGCAACCCACGGGTCCAGGACAGGCTGATCGAGGGGCCAGAAGCGCGTGCCATCTGGCGTATAGGGATAGGGGACGGAGATCACCTCCGGAAAGAACGGTGCATCGGCAACCTGGATGCTGTCCCAGCCCGAGCCATCGGCAGTGCGGGCGAGATCCAGGAACTCGGCGGGATCGACCATGAACATGTGGAATCCGAACCTCACCGCTCATCTCCTCTCTGATCTGGGATTTCCAGACGACCTCCTGGAAGCCGGGGCCCTCTGGGGAAACGGGCGAGTTGTCCATGTTTCCTCGACGTCGTACCGTATCGCGAATCGCATTCTCTGGCACTCTTGATGTGCCATCGTCAGGAAACCGAGAGGGAGAGTTCCGTGAGCAAGACGCAATTCGAGCACCTGTTTGCCCCCTTACAGGTGGGGCCGATGCGAGTGCCCAACCGGATTTGCGAGACCACCAATACCATCAACTCCTCGATGGTCCCCGGTGAAGTCGACGACAACTTCATCGCGCATCACGGTGCCAAGGCGCGGGGCGGTGTCGGCTGGATCGGTAGCGAAACCTGGCTTCTCAACCTCCCGATTCCCACGGGCGCACCGGAGGAAGTCGGCCTCTCGGTAGGGTTCGCTGCGGAATTCGCCGCCTATCAAAACCCGCCCTGGGTCGAGGGGATGAAGAAATTCTACGAGGAGGTACACGACGCCGGATCCGTCGCGATCGCTCAATTGACGCATCTCAGCTCGATGTGGTCTCCCTCGTCAGTGCCCGTCATCGGAGCCCAGGATTACGTTCCGCACACGATGGGCGAAGCCGAGATCGAGTGGTGCATCAACTCCTACGTCGACGCGGCGACAGTCGCCAAGGAAATCGGTGCAGACGGAATCCAGATCCACTGCGCCCACGAGACCCTGGCCTACAGCTTCTTGTCTCCAGTGACGAACAGGCGCACCGACCGATGGGGCGGTGACGCGGAGAAGCGCACCCGCTTCGTGGTCGCCGTGCTGGAGCGAGTCCGCGAACGAATCGGTGACTCACTCGCACTGGGTATCCGCATTTCCGGCAGGGAGTTCAGGGAGGGCGGTGCTGAACATCTCGAAATGCGCGAGATGACCAGTCACATCGGAGATACCGGCCTGCTCGATTTCGTGGACATCGATGTCGGCCACTGCTGGGGCGCACCGTCCTACGTTCCGTCGTCCTACTACGATCATGCAGAGTTTCGTGAGATGGGAAAAGCGGCGCGTACCGATCTGGACTCGAAGATCGCCGTCCTGTTTTCCGGACGCGTCAACGACCCCGTCGTGGCAGAGCGACTGCTGAAGGAGGGGTACTGCGATCTGGTGGGCATGGTGCGAGCGGGCATCGCCGATGCCGATTTTGCCAACAAGGCGCGCGAGGGGCGTCTGTCGGAAATTCGCCGCTGCATCAGCTGCACGCGTTGCATCGACGAGGCATCAGAGCCCAGGACCCTCCCCTACGCTCCCACTTGCTCCGTCAATCCAGTCGTCGGCCATGAACTGCACTGGGAAGAGCAGTTCAAACCGGCGGCGACACCGAAACAGGTCGTGGTGGTCGGCGCTGGCCTTGCTGGATGCGAAGCCGCGCGTTGGGCGGCCATGCGTGGCCACCAGGTGACGCTTCTCGAGCAGGGCGAGCGGGTGGGGGGACAACTGAGAATCGCTTCCCAGGCCCCCGGGCGCGACGACTTCGAAGACCAGATCTACTTCGAGGAAAACGAGATGGTTCGTCTGGGAGTCGACCTGCGATTGAAGACCCACGCGGACATCGAATCGATCAAGGCGTTGTCGCCAGATGCGGTGGTCATCGCAACGGGTTCAGTGCCACGTGTACCTGATGAGCTTCCCGGGTTCGACCTGCCCCATGTCGTGCAAGGCTGGGATGTGATGCAGGGCAAGGCCGCAACCGGAGATCGCGTTGCGGTCGTATCGCAGGAAGACTATTACGAAACACCATGCATTGCCGAATACCTGGCATCCCAAGGCAAGCAGGTAGAGGTCTTCCACAAATCCCTCCACCTCGGCTACGAGATCGCCCGGTATTCGATCGCCATGGTCCTGGCCCAGATGGAAAAGTGTGGCGTGGCCGTCCATCCAAACCTGACCTTGAAGGAGATCCAGGCAGACGCACTCGAGTTCGTCTCGTCCTTCGGTGAGAAGACGTACCGGAAGGAAGGGTTCGACAGCGTGGTCCTGGCCTACGGCTCCGTGCCCGTACACAGCCTGTATGATGAACTCGAGGCCGAGGGCAGCATTCCTCAGGTCTATGTGGCCGGCTCGGCGTGGCTACCGCGCTTCATGGCGGAAGCTTCCCAGCACGGCGCAAGCATCGGGCTGGCAATCTGAACCGACGATCTGAGAGAGGCTCAAATGTCCAATCGCGAGAAGATGGAAAAACCGGACTTCCTGTCCGACGAAGACTGGGAGATGCTGAAGGATCAGACCTCCTCGTTGGCGCGCATCCGGGGTGATGCCAAAGCGGACGTGGAGGACTACTTGGCCAACCCCGAGGGCAGGTCGACGGGTGCAGGTCCGTCGGGGCTCCCGACCCTGCTGCTGACCTGCGTAGGGCACAAGTCCGGTGAGAAGCGCACCACGCCGCTGATCTTCTTGCAGAACGGCGAGGAGATGATCATCGTCGGGTCGCTGGCAGGGTATGACTCGCACCCTGCCTGGGTTCTCAACCTCAATGCCAACCCGTCTTGCTGGGTGCAGCTCGACGACAAGAAGACCGCCGCCGTGTCCCGTGATGTCACGGACGCAGAACGAGAGGCGTTGTGGCCCAGGCTGACGGAGATGTTCCCGCCCTGGGGCTTCTTCCAGAAGCAGACCGACCGCCCCTTTGCCATCAAGATCCTGAGGTCGACTGGCTCGGCGTGACACCGAGCCATTGGTGAATTCGCACGCCCGCGGAATCGACGCGCGAAGGGAATGAGAGCGGTGACGAACCTGATCCGAACGGACACGTTTTGGGAGCTGGTGGAGGCGCGTGCAGTGGCGACCCCGGAGGGCCTGTTCGGGCTCGACGAGTCCGGTCGCGAGATGACCTTTGCCGGGTATCGGGACGCTGCAGAGCAGCTTGCTGCCGCACTCCACGAGCGGGGCGTACGCGAGGGCAGCACGGTCAGCTGGATCCTCCCGACCGGATTCAATGCGCTCGTGCTCCTGGCAGCACTTTCGCGGCTCGGCGCCGTACAGAACCCCATCCTCCCGATCTATCGCGGGCGCGAGGTCTCCCATTGCCTGCATCAGACAGGTGCACGACTTCTGATCGTGATCGACCGGTTCCGAGGCTTCGATTTCGCAGCGATGGCAAGCGAGTTGGCCGGCAAGACCCCGGGGCTCGATGTGCTGACCATTTCCGATGGCCCTTGGGAGGATCAGCTTCCCGACGCGACTGCTAACCTGCCGCCAGCCCCGGGCGCCGGCGACCAGGTGCGCTGGATCTTCTACACCTCCGGCACGACCTCGGAGCCGAAGGGAGCCCGCCATACCGACAAGGGCTTTCTGGCCGCCTCCTTCGGCCTGGCCGTCGGGATGGATCTCTCGCCCTCGGACCGCATCGGCCTGGTCTTCCCGGTGACCCACCTCGGTGGAGTGAATTCACTGGTCGCAGCACTCTCGGCGGGCGCGAGTCATCTGATCGTCGAGAGCTTCGATCCTCCGACGACGATCCCCTTTCTCTGCAAACACGGGGTGACCCATGCAGGCGCGGGGACGGCATTCCATCGCATCTACCTGGAAGCCCAGCGCGAGCAAGGAGAGACCCGGATCTTTCCGGACATCCGGGTCTTCCAGGGAGGCGGAGCCCCGAAGCCACCGCCGCTGCACTACGCACTCAAGCAGGAATGCGGTGCGGGGATCCTCTCCGTCTACGGAATGACCGAGTGCCCCGTCCTGGCGCTCGGACGCCTAGACGATCCGGACGAGCAGCTCGCCACCACCGAGGGGAGACTCAACCTCCCGGAGAGCGAGCTCAAGATCGTGAAGACCGATGGCTCACTCGCCGGAACTCGAGAGGAGGGGGAGCTGCGCATCCGCGCCCCACAGCTCTTCCTCGGCTACGTGGACGAAGCGTTGAACGCCGATGCCTTCGACGAAGAGGGCTTCTATCGCACCGGGGATCTCGGCTTCATCGACGAAGCGGATTGCATCACCATTTCGGGCCGTCTCAAAGACGTGATCATCCGCAAGGGCGAGAACATCAGCGCACAGGAAGTCGAGGGCCTCCTGCTCGAACATCCCAAGCTGGCCGATGCCAGCGTAATCGGCGTACCCGACGAGGTACGGGGTGAGATGGTCTGCGCAGTGGTGGTGCCTCGCGAAGCCGCGGAACCACTCACGCTCGAGGAAATGGTCGAATACCTGCGCGGCCAGCAGCTGATGATGCAGAAGATTCCTGAACGGATCGAGATCGTGGAAGCTCTACCGCGAAACCCGAGCGGGAAGGTCCTGAAGCGCGAACTGCGCAAGCAGTTCGGCTAGGCGGGCAGCGATGGCCGATGACCGGCCCCAGCAGGGCGACTATCGGTCCCGGGCGGCAATGCGTGGCGGGCCGGAGCCTTCCGGCATGACGGGGCCGGGGTGCACCCACCATGCGCCAAACCCGGCAACGCGCAGGATCGCATAGCGTCCGATCACATTCGAGCGCGCCAACAGGCCGCGCAGACCCGAGAGATGGGCGATTCGTTCCAGGCACATGTCCCGAAAGGCATCGTCGGCCGCCTTCCTGAACTGGCCATCCAGGTCGAAGGTCCGGCCAAGTTCGTAATACCAGTCGTGCCGATTCGCGGGCAGGTCGATATCGGCGTGCTCACGGCTGGTGGCCCCGATGGCCACGCCTCCAACCCTATCGGACGCGGCCGTCGAGCCATCCGAGCCTCCCCAGCCGAGCTCGAGCTGGGCCTCCCATTGCGAGCGGGTCGGGCGCGCAAGAAATGCCTCGATCTCCTGCGGCCGGAGCTTGCGCCCGCGGCACGGTTCGTCTTCGAAGCGCTCCGCATCTCGGCAGCTTCCGGGGCCGGCTCCGGCGGAAACAGGCATGGAGAGCATCCACAGGATCGAGATCACCGCTCCAGCAAGCGATCTTTTCGAACCTCTCTTGGCTGCAGTCTCCATCCCGTTCTCCTTCGGCCGATCGCGGCTCTCGCTACATGAGTCGCGAATCAATGGCGATTCAGCACCTCGATTCCGCGTTCCTCGAAGTGCCTCTGCGTCTTCTCGAAGAGCTCCTCGGAATACCTGGGCAGACCGAGCTTGGGCTGTTTCCCCTGGATGATGTCGATCTTCGTCTCGCCCATGTTGTGGTATGCGAGAAGATGGATCGCATTCATCCCCAGCCTGCCGAGCCGCTCGATCACGTGCTCGATGTTGGCTTCCGTATCCGTGTAGCCGGGGATCAGCGGCAACCGGAACTCCACGGGATATTTGCCCTCCGCGAGCCAGGCCGCATTGTGCACGATGATGTCGTACCCCCCGCCAAGATGCTCCCGATGCAGCTCCGGATCCAGGATCTTCAAGTCGAAGTAGATGAGATCGAACTTGCGGAGCAGGGCCTCGTGCCGCTCGAATGAGGACGTGCCCGAGGTTTCGAGATTCGTATGGATGGATTCGCGGGCACACAGATCGAGCACGCGGTCGAGGAATAGCGGATGCAGAAGCGGCTCCCCGCCACTGAACGTGACGCCACCACCCGACTGCTGATAGTAGGCCCGATCCGCGAGCAGTTTCTGCATCAACAGTTCGGGCGTATGGACCTCTCCGATCCGTCGCAGTGCATCGTATGCACAGGCGGCGACGCAATCACCGCAGCCGGAGCAACGCTCGTAGTCGATACGAAAACCTGTCCGTGAAATTGCGCTGTCCTGGCAGACCTCCTCGCAGCAGAAACTTTCCTTGCAACGATCGCGATAGAACGCGACCACCGGATCCGAAGCCTGCGACTCCGGGTTCTGGCACCAGGGGCAATGGAGCGCACAACCCTTCAGGAAGACGAGGGAGCGGATGCCCGGACCATCGTGCAGCGAGAATCGCTGGATCTCGAAGATCGGAGCGGTCGGCGTCACTGAGTGCGTTGTCGGGTACGATCGATCAGCTCTTGTTGCATCGAAGGAGTGAGATCGACGAAGTACGCGCAGTAGCCCGAGATCCTGACCAGCAGATTTCGATGCTCATCCGGATTGCGCATCGCATCTTCCAGCACCGCGGGGTCGAGGACGTTGACCTGCAACTGCATCCCGCCCTGGCTGAAATAGCCCAGCACGAGAGCTTCGAGTGACGCCTTGCCAGCCGCATCGGCCACAGTCTGCGCATCGAATTTGATGTTGACGTTGATGCCATTGCCGAAGGCCTCGTGGTCCAGGCTGGCCACGGAATTCAGCGATGCCGTCGGGCCTAGCAGATCCGTTCCGTCCACCGGGGCAAGTCCATCGGCCAGCGGTCGGCCAGCAAGCCGGCCAGAAGGCAACGCAGCCATCTTCTTGCCGAAACCTTGATGACAGGTCATCGAGTAGTAGCCCGGCATCCAGCGACCGCCGCGCGTATTCGTGTAGCGGGAAACGCATCGATCGAAGAGCGAAGCCACGGCTCCGGCCAACTCGTCCACCAGGGCATTGTCATTCCCGAAGCCGGTAATCTTGCGGGCCCTGGCGTGCAGCAGATCCTGCCCATCGAAGTCGTCCGCGCAGGCGTTGGCGATCTCCTCCAATGTGTACTGTTTCGTATCGAAGACCAGTGTCTGGATCACCGCGAGAGAGTTCGCGAGATCGGCCACGCCAACGGCCTGGATGCCGGACGCATTGAAGAAGGCCCCGCCCCGAGTCGAATCAGTGGCGCTCTCGATGCAACCGCCGATGGTGAGCGACGAAAACGGAGTCGGAAAGTGGTCCGCATTGGCCGTCTCGATCGCATCGAGGGCCTGCTTCAATTTTTCAAGGCGGCCCTGGGTCTGTTCCTCCAGCTGGTGGAGCAGGTCGTCCATGCATCCGATCTCATCGAGCCACGGGCGCAGACGGCTGGCCGTACCTTGCATGCGCTGCCCACCACCGAGCAGCATCTCGAGCCCGATGGCCAGATTGAAGATCGCGGCATCGGAAGATGTGAAACTCTCGCATGAGAGTGCGGGCTCCACACACCCGACGGTTGCGTAGTTCCACACCTTGGCGGGGTCGACGCCGCGTCGTGCCATCGCGGGCATGATCACGTCGTCGTTGTAGAGCGCCGGCGAGCCACCGCCACCGGCAATGACCTCCACGACCCGATGAGCGAACGCAGGATCCGTGCTCTTGCTGATTCGCGCGTGCCAGTTCGGCTGCCTCGTCTTGAATCCCTCGAGGACATCGAGCAGCAGGAAGCTCAATTCGTTCGTGGCATCCCTGCCAGAACCGTCGACCCCCCCCAGAGTCAACGCCTGTCCGTTCGGCAAGCCCGCAAAATACTCCGTCGAACGGCTCGAGAAGAGCGGAATCACCTCGGAGAGCTTGATGCAGAATGCGGCAAAGAGATCGCGGACATGATCGGCATCGAAACCGGCCTGCTCCTTCTCGCGGCAGAAGAGCTCGTAGAGATATTGGTCGATCCTTCCGAGACTGATGCCCTGGTCGATCGATTCGATCTGGATCACCAGCTGGAAGAACCAGATCAGCTGCAGGGCCTCGTGCAGGTTTGCAGCGGGTTTTCGGGGAACGTTTCGCAGAACCGCTACGAGATCATCCCTTCCCAGTCGCTCAGCCTCAGCCCGGTAGCGATCGGCAAAGTGCTCGAGGGCAGCAACGCAGACATGGTTCGCCTCGAGCTGCTCCCGTTGCTCCTCGTTCGTATCTTCCCCGGCCCATCGTTTTTCGAGCTTGCGGCGGATCCCTTCAGTACCGATGCGGACGAGTTCGCCGTAGTCCGGCAGGAAGTGGGCCACACCCCCGGCTTCGTTGATGACGAAGTGGGCCGAACCCAACTGCTCGCGCAGATACCCGACCTGCTCTCGCAGCGGAAATGCGCGTGCCGAAAGATTCCGCTTCAACCAATAGGGGATCACACTGCGGACCAGCTTCCACTTGTCCTCTGAGCGGATGCGGAGCGGATTGACCGCCCGCTTCTCGAAGCTCAGTATGTCTTCGAGCATCGCAACACCCGCCCTCTCGACATGGCAGATGGCCCCGATCCGGTGCTCCGTATGCGACCCGACGACCAGCTCCCCCGGATGGATCTGGATGGTTCGATGGCTCAGGTGATGGGCGAGACAGTGGGCATTCAGCAATGAGGCGGAGCCGTAGCCCTGCGCCTCCTGCTTGTAGAAGTCTGTGTAGTGGATCGCACGCTCGGCACCCACGGCCGGCGAGCTCTTCGAATGATCCTCGTAGAGCTGCTGGACCCGGGGCGACGGCCTCCAGAGGACCCGTTGTTTGGCATCCACGATCAGGTACCCCGCAAATGGTTCTCCAGACTCGCGACACGCATGCTAGCAACACTCCGACCTGTTGGGTCAGTGGATCCTGCCTGGCTTTCTGCTTCACTGTACGGTCCGATCCCGACTGGAGCCGACCGCCGGAATGCAACACATCGCACAAGAGTCGTCAGGACCCGGGCCGGAGTTTTCCACCTGGCTCACCAGGATGGCCGCAGTCCTGCTGTTGATGGCCGGTGGCGGAGCGAGCCCCGCGAGTACCGAGCCGGAAGGTGCTGCTACCGAGCATCGGGCCGAAGTACCGGTTGCCGACCTCGATTCAGGGTCCGGGGAAACTCCGGTGTCCTCCATCGACTCTCTGCCCGTGCAGAGCCGGCGGATCCCGGAAGACTGGATCCAGGCACCGGCTGCGATCTCCGTGGTCGATCGGACGGACATCCAGCTGGGGCGCCAGCAGCTGGGCCTCGATGAATCCCTGTCCAGGGTTCCCGGGCTCTTCATGCAGAACCGAACCAACTTCGCTCAGGATCTTCGCATCTCGAGCCGAGGCTTCGGCGCTCGTTCGAGCTTTGGAATCCGCGGTATCAAGGTCTTCGTAGACGGCATTCCGGCCACGCTTGCCGATGGGCAAGCCGGAGTGGACGCGATCGACCTGGGGTCGACAGGCCGTATCGAGGTGCTGCGCGGCCCAGCTTCATCGCTGTACGGCAGTGCCGCGGGCGGCGTGATCCACCTCCATACGGAGGAGCCTCCGGATCGCCCGTTCGTGGAAGGTCGGACTTCGTTCGGAGCCCAGGGCTTTGCCCGGCAACAGTTGAAGACCGGGGGACGGGGTGGGCCGGTCGACTATCTCCTCAGCCTCTCTCGAACCCATGTCGACGGATACCGGAACCAGAGCGGATTCCGTGCATCCAACCTGAACGGGCGCCTCCGTTGGCAGGTCGATCAGAGTTCACAACTCGAGGTGGTGTTGAACGCGGTCGACTCCCCGAAGGCGGACGACCCGGGCGGGCTCACCCGGGCCGAAGTCCATGCGGATCGCCGGCAGGCACGCGCACGCAACCTGCTCTTCGATACCGGGGAAGAGGTATCTCAGCAGAAGCTCGGGCTCCTCTACCGGAAGGCCTTGGGAGATGCCCACGAAGTCGTCGCCCGCAGCTATCTTGTCCGCCGCGACTTCGAGAATCGCCTTCCCTTCACCTCGGGTGGTGCGGTGGATCTGGAGCGGCTCTTCTTCGGGGGCGGGCTCTCGTATCGGGGTGAGGGAACGCTCTTTGACCGACGGCACCAGGTGATCATCGGCCTCGATGTCGATGCCCAGCGCGACCGCCGCAAGCGCTTCGACAACCTCCATGGCGCGCGAGGCCCGCTCGTCTTCGACCAACACGAAGACGTCACCGGTTGGGGCCTGTATGGACAGGGCCAGATCGATCTCGGCCATGACCTGGAGCTGACCCTCGGGGCGCGCTTCGACCGCGTTGAATTCGACATCGACGACGACTTCCTCGTGGATGGGGACGACTCGGGAAAGATCCACTTCGACGAATTCAGTCCGGCATTGGCATTGCTATGGCATCCGATGGCCGCCTTCAACGTGTACGGGCGGATTTCGACCTCGTTCGAGACGCCCACGACGACCGAACTCGCCAACCCCGAAGGAACCGGGGGATTCAACTCCTCTCTCGATCCACAGATCGCGACGGGCTACGAGCTGGGCGTGAAGGGCCTGCTTCCCGGACGTCTGCGTTACGAACTCCTCTACTACCATATCGATGTAGAGGACGAGCTCGTTCCGTTCGAGGTCGCCTCGATGCCGGAACGACGCTTCTTCCGGAATGCGGGAGAGTCGACGCGGCGAGGCGTGGAGGCCGCGCTGGAGGTCGAACCGTATCCCGGACTCACCCTTTCGTTGGCCTACGCCCACTCCGATCTCCGCTTCGATCGCTATCGGACGCCCTCCGGTCGCTTCGATGGAAACCGGATCCCGGGCGCCCCCCGCAACCAGCTCCATGCCGAGATCGCCTATCGCCACGGCTCTGGCCTGTTCGTGACCTGGGATGCCCTGTATCTGGGGCATGTCTACTTGAACGATGCCAACAGCGCCAAGGACGGGAGTTCCCTGGTCTCCAACTTTCGGGTGGCCTGGCCCTTCGATGTCGGAAGTTGGCAGATCACTCCATTCTTCGGCATCCACAACCTCTTCGATCGCGCCTATCAGAGCAACGTCCGGATCAACGCGTTCGGTAGCCGATACTACGAGCCCGCTCCGGATCGCAACCTCTACGGAGGTGTGAGCTTGCGCTGGGAATTCGGCTCCGCCCCGGACTGAATTCGGCTCCACCTGGCGACCCGGCCGGCGGCCTTGTGTCGAAGGCCACTTTTTTGCTCGAGGCCGTTGCGGCCCAGGGTGATGTCCCGCCATTCTTCCAATTCCCCGACAACTTCCCGAGGTGCATGGAGCATGGGCGAACGTCTGATCCGAGTCGAAATGAGCAATCCGAGTGTCGAGATCGTCGACTTCCCCGAGCAGTGGCAGTTGCTGGGCGGACGAGCCCTCTCCTCCCGCATCCTTCTCGAAGAGTGTGATCCCAGCTGTGATCCCCTCGGTCCCGACAACGTCCTGGTGTTGGCGCCCGGGGCGCTCGCGGGGACGGCAGCACCGACCTCAGGACGCATCTCCGTGGGCGCCAAGAGCCCGCTGACCGGCGGCATCAAGGAGGCGAACTCCGGGGGCAACCCGGGTCAGCACCTGGCAAAGCTCGGGTACCGCGCGATCGTGGTGAAAGGCAAGCCCGCCGACCCGGAAAAGCGCTACGGCCTGGAGGTGGACGAAGCCGGTGCTCGGATCGTCGAGCGAAACGATCTGAAAGGCCTGTTGAACTATCCCACCTGCGAGCGTCTCGCTGAGGCCTACGGAAAGGGGGCCTCCTTCATCACGATCGGCCCCGTAGGCGAGCGGTGCCTCACGGGCGCATCGGTGGCGACCACCGATGCGGACCGACGCAACCCGTCCCGCCACGCGGGCCGAGGCGGGCTGGGGGCGGTCATGGGTTCCAAAGGGCTGAAGTTCGTCGCAGTCGACCCGGGGAGCGCAAGGCTCCGCCAGCCGACTGATCCGAAGGCCTTCAGCGAACTCGTCAAACCCTTCACCAAGAAATACCTGGATGGAGACCAGGCCTTCGGCAAGGGCACCAGTTCGGTGGTGCCCACTGCGAACGCGATGAACACCTTCCCTCACAAGAATTTCAGAGAGGGTCAGTCACCCCACGCCGAGGATCTGGCCGGCGCCAAGATCAACGGCAGCTTCGAAACGCGTGGCGGCGGAATGCACAACTGTTTGACGGGTTGCATCGTCCGTTGCTCCAACATCGTCAACGACGCGGATGGCAACTACAAGACTTCAGGCCTCGAGTTCGAGACCCTGACGCTACTCGGCTCCAATATCGACATGCACAGTTGGGAGCAAGTGGCAGAACTCGACCGCCTCTGCGACGACCTGGGCCTCGACACCATCGAGACGGGAGCCGCGATCGGTGTATTCATGGACGCGGGCCGCCTCGAGTGGGGAGACTTCGAAGGCGTGAAGGCCCTCTTCCAGCAGATCGCCGACGGTACCGAGTTGGGCAACGCCATCGCGGCCGGCGCCGCGGCTGTGGGACGGCTCACCGGGCACGATCGCGTACCCGTCGCCAAGGGACAGGCTTTTCCTGCCTGGGATGCACGCATCATGCGCGGTGGCGGCGTCACCTATGCGAGTAGTGCGATGGGAGCCGACCATACGGCGGGCCTCACCGGGGCGTTCGGACTCTCGGACGAGGACACCGCGCGCGCTTCGCGTCAGGAACAGATGCTGATGGCCCTCGTCGACTCGACGGGCTTCTGCATGTTCATCAGTCCG
>JAAELW010000038.1 GCA_024226235.1 bacterium | reverse complement strand
GACTCGAGTAGACTGGCCGGGTGATCCCGTACATCGAAGAGCCCCATCTCGTCCTCGGCCCCATCAGCCTGTCGGGGTTCGGGATGCTGGTGTGCCTGGCCGTCGTGGTGGGTTTCAAGCTCGTCGTGCATCGCGCACCGCGGCTCGGGATCGATCCGGAGGTCGCTGCCAGCGTCCTCACATGGACCCTCGTGTGGGGTTTCGTGGGCTCCCACGTCTTCGATGTGATCGCCTACTCACCCGCAACCGTACTGCGAGATCCACTGGAACTGCTGCGCATCTGGGGCAGCATGTCGTCGTTCGGAGGCATCCTGTCCGGCCTTATGGCCGCATGGTGGGTGATGCATCGACGCGGGATGCCCCTCGATCAACGCGTCGCATTCGTGGAGTTGGTGGGCTTCGCGTTTCCATTCGCGTGGATCTTCGGCCGCATGGGATGCGCCTTCGACCATCATCACCTCGGCGTCGAGTCGACGCATTGGCTCGCCGTCGCGTTCCCCGACGGCCCGCGCTTCGACATGGGCCTGCTGGAGATGCTCTACACCCTCTGCATCGCAGCCGTCTTCGCGCTGCTGAACCGACGCGACCGCACACCGCCCTTCTTCCTGGGCCTCTTCTTCGTGCTCTACGGCCCGGTCCGCTTCTTCCTCGACACCCTTCGCGTCGGCGACGCCCGCTACCTGCAGCTGAACTGGACACCGGGACAATTCCTGTCCCTGGCCGTGACGCTCTTCGGCGGTTGGCTGCTGTGGTACGCCTACCGAAGAGCGGCAGCCACTCCTCAGGCCTGACCCGCCCGCAAGAAACCGCCCTGCCCGGCTGCCAGCGCTAGCCTGGCAAGATGGCGCTTCGAACAAGCTTGCGGATCGGGCTGTACCTCGGGCTGGGGCTGGCACTCATCATGGGCGGCCTGGTCTTTGGCTTCGCCCGGGCGTATTCGCCCAGCCGGGAAATGGTCTACCGGGAGCTCGGCGACGTGGTCTTGAGGCTGCAGATCTTCGAGCCCGATGCTTCTACCTCCAATTCCAATTCCAAAGCCGAGCCGGCGGAGGCTCGGCCGGCCATTCTGTTCTTTTTCGGTGGCGGCTGGACGGGGGGCTCGAGCCTTCAATTTCGTCCGTGGGCCAAGCATTTTGCGTCGCTCGGCTGGCTCGGAATGACGGTGGACTACCGGGTGTACTCCCGCCACGGCACGAAGCCCGCGGCTGCGCTCGACGATGCTCGCGCCGCCTATCGCTTCGTGGTGGAGAACGCTGCGCTGTGGGGTGTCGATCCTTCACGCATCGTACTGGCAGGCGGTTCTGCCGGGGGGCATCTGGCCGCCGCCACGGTGATTGCGCCGTGGCCCGAGCGTGGAGGTCTCGGCGATCCTGCGGGGTTGGTGCTTCTCAACCCAGCCCTCGACACCCGGGTCGATGGCGAGCAGGACTACCTGGCGGGCATCGCGGATTTCTTCGAGGGCCGCGGCGAAGAGATCTCGCCCTTCCACCACGTGCGCCCGGGTCTTCCGCGGACGCTCGTGGTGCATGGAACCGCGGATGGCATCGTTCCGTTCGAGCACAGTCGCGACTTCTGCGAGCGGATGGTTGCGGCCGGCAACGCCTGCACGCTGCTCCCCTATGAAGGGGAACACCATGGCTTCTTCAACTGGGGCTTCGGCCGCTTCGACGAGGTCGCAAGCGAGGTCGAGGCGTTCCTCGCGCCACTCCGCTGACGGCAGGGCTACGAGGCGCCGCCCTCCCCCTTCAGCTCCTCGAGCCGCGACTTCACGTGCTCGGGGATGCTGCCCGCAGGCGGTTCAGTGGCTTCGAGCTGGAGGTAGAGGGCCTTGGCCTGCTCGCGGTCGCCGACTTCGAGCCAGCAGCGAGCAGCGCTCGCCAACGCCAGGAAGCGCGCCGGGAAGCTCGGGTTGTCAGCGGCTTGCGCGTAGGCGGCCGCGGCTCCAGGGAAGTCACCGCTCTTCTCGAGCCCACCCCCCAGGCGCAGCAGCGCCAAGCTGCGGATGGATGAAGGGGCTGGCGCCTCGTCCGCGGCCTCGCGCCAGGTGGCCAGTGCCGCGTCCAGCTCTCCGCTCTCGGCCTGAAGTACACCGGCCTGGATGCGGGCGCCCACGGCTGCCAGGGTGCCGCCGTGCTCGTCTGCGCCGGCCAGCAGCTTCGCCGCGTACTCGGTTCGCGCTCGCTGGCCGACCTCGCGATTGGCGGGTTCCTCCACCTCGAGCGCACCTGGAGTCGCCCCCATTGCGGACAGGTAGTCGGCATAGATCGCAGCCAGCTCTTCGGAGCCTTTCTGCTCGGATCGCAATGAGAAGCTCTGGCCGAGGCCCACGATGCCGGCGACCCCGAGGATGCCTCCGAGCACGCCCAGCACGATGCGGGGGTTCGAGCTGACCCATTCGGCGAGCCGATCGAAGACACTCTCGATCTCTTCGAGCGTTTCGGTGGCTTGTTTCGAGTCGGGGCGCTTGGCCACGGGATCCTCCGGGTTGGGCCTGAGTGGCGCCGGAGTGTATCGGCTGGTGGCGCACCTCTCTAGGAGCAATCTGGTTCGGTTGCGGGAACCCCGGTGGGGCGGAACCGGGGCGCATCTTGGTAGCGGGCGTCGAGCGCCCCGGTTTCAGGAGGGCCGCTCGCGGTTTCGGCTGCGCAGGCGCAGGCGTACCGGCACCCCAGCCAGGTCGAAGCGCTCGCGCAGCTGGTTGATCAGGAAGCGCCGATAGGAGGGAAGAATCGCCTTGGGGTCGGTACAGAAGAGGACCAGCGTGGGGGGGCGGGTCGCGACCTGGGTTGCGTAGAAGAACTTGATCGGGCGGCGGCTGGTTCCGCGTTGGGCCATCGAGGGCTCGTGCCGGTGGACGCAATCCTGCAGCCAGCGGTTGAGCTCGGCGGTGGAGATCTCGGTCGAGGCAGCCTTGCCGAGGCGCACGATCAGCCTGGGAAGGCGCCGCAGCCCCTTCCCCGTCTTCGCGGACAGGCGCGTGATCGGTACATCGCGCAGCGGCGCCAGGCGGCGGGACAGCTCGTCCTCGACGCGGCGTCGGGCGTCTTCGTTGGCCTCGCCCTCTACGAGATCCCATTTGTTCACGATCAGGGCCGCCGAGGTGCCGCGCTCGCGCACCAGCGACAGAACGCGGAAGTCCTGGTCGGTGAAGCCCTCCTCCGCGTCCACCAGCACCAGCGCCACGTCGGCGCGTTCGATCGCCCGCAGGCTCATCAGCGCGCTGCCGCGCTCCACGTGCTCCTTGCGTCGCGCAGCTCGACGGATTCCGGCGGTATCGACGAAGGTCATCGCGCCAGCTTCGGTTTCGATCCGGATGTCGATGGCGTCGCGGGTCGTCCCGGGAACCTCCGAGACGACCACCCGCTCCTCGCCGAGCAGCCGATTGAGCAGCGAGCTCTTGCCCACGTTGGGGCGCCCGACCACCGCAACCTGCAGCCCGGTCGGCGGGCTCGGCTGGGTTTCACTCTGCTCGGGAAGCAGATCGACCAGCTCTTCCAGAGCGTCCCAGGCCCCACTGCCATGCTCCGCAGAAACGGCGCGCACTCGGTCGAGGCCGAGTGCGTGGAACTCGGCCAGACGCGGTGCGTGGCTGGGGGCGTCGATCTTGTTGACGGCCACCATCAGCGGCCGGTCGGTGCGCCGGAGGACCCGCGCCAGCTCCTCCTCCTGAGGCAGGAGGCCGGATTGGCCGTCCACGACCCACAGGATCGCGTCAGCGCCGTCCACGGCCGCCTGGGCCTGCCCCTGGACGGCCGTCTCGATGGCACTCCCGGGGGTCGAGTCGAGGCCCGCGGTATCGACCAGCAGCACCCTGCGGGGACCCACCTCCACTTCCTCGGCGATCCGGTCCCGCGTGATACCGGGGGTATCTTCCACCAGCACGCGCTTGTGGCCCGCGTAGCGGTTGAAGAGCGTGGACTTACCCACGTTCGGACGGCCCACGATGGCCACGATCGGGAGGGGCTGGGACAAGGGCGCAACCTACCGCCGGGGACGTCCGCTGCAACTCGGGGCTTCGAGGCCCCGGGCAGGCCCGCAACTTGCGCTTGCAACCACCCGTGGCATGAAGAGCTTTCTTGACAACAGCAAGCCTGCGCACGTAGGCTCCCAGCGGGGTGCCAAAGGGTGCAACCCCCGAAGACCTGCTGGCCGGAGGGGCCTGCCCTATGGGTGGGGCCGGAGTGGCAGTCTACGGGAATGACAAGCGCGTAGGAATGCGCGCATTTCTGGGGGAAACGCGGTGAAATTCTCTTTCTGGACCCGGCGGATCGCGATGCTCGCACTCGCAGCCACATTCGTGTTTGGCGCAGCGGGCAAGGCTTCGGCTGATCCCTATACGTTGAAACGCTCGATCGAGAACCTGAGCCAGTGGCCTCTGGATCTGGCGCTTTCTCCGATCGTTGCGGGCAAGACGGTCTACAACAACTTGAACTCCATCGGAGATTCGCCCGGCGTGCGTATCGCCTACCCGCTTCCGGGATTCCTCTGGAATACCTTCGTCCAGGGTGCCGCCAGTGTGTTGCGAGGCGTCACGGGTGTGATCGAGTTCGTACCGGGCGTCGCGCTCTTCTTCACCGATGCGGAGATCGACCCGATCTTCGATCCGGTCGAGGACCAGGACGCGCTCGTGGACTACGAGACGGACTTCTTCTGGCTGAAGTTCGGGGTCACCTACACCAGCGGCTGAGCCCGCCGGAGAACATCGAAGCGAAGGGGACGGTCCTCCAGCAGGGCCGGCCCCTTCTTCGTTCAGGTCCGGTTCAGACTTCCGCGTCGGCTTCGAGCCATTCGGCAGTGCAACCCGCGATCTCGCTCTGCTGATCCGGATGAAAGCAGCGCACGCCATGGACACCGCGAAGCCATGTGCGCTGACGCCGCGCAAACTGGCGGGTGTCGTGCTTCATGGCCTCCAGCACGTTCGCCAGGATCTCGCGACCTTCGATCACGGGCTGCATGTGCCGGTAGCCGATGGCCCGCATCGACGGAAGCTCCGGTCCGTAACCGCGCTCGCGCAGGTCTCGGGCTTCTTGCAACAGGCCCCCGGCCAGCATCGCTTCACAGCGGCTGTTGATCCTCTCAATCAGCTCCTCGCGGCCCGGGTCGATCGCCAGGTGGAGAGCCAGCTCACGCGGCTTCGCGTCCGCATCGCGCTGCTCTCCGGCGGGGCGGCCCGTGCTTTCGAACAGCTCGATGGCGCGGATCAAGCGCACCCGATCGTTGGGGTGCAGGCGCTTCGCGCTTTCTGGATCCACGCGCGCCAGGCGCTCGTGGAGAGCGGTGGTGTCCCCCGCCTTCCGATGCTCTTCGTCGAAGGCTTCCAGCTCCTCGCGCAGGGCCGGGTCCCGCGGTACGCCGGCTCCGAGGCCTTCCAGGAACGCGCGGATGTAGAGGCCTGTTCCGCCGACCAGGAAGACCCGCTTGCCGCGCGCACGGATGCGCGCGGCCGCAGCACGAGCATCAGCCTCGAAGCGCGCCGCGTGGTACTGGATGTCGGGTGTGACGACATCGATCACGTGATGAGGCACCAGGGCGCGTTCTTCCGCACTCGGCTTGGCGGTGCCCACGTTCATGAAGCGATAGACCTGTTGAGAATCGGCGTTCACGATTTCGCCGCCGAATTGCTGCGCCAGCTCGATGGCCAGCGCGGTCTTTCCCGCAGCCGTCGGCCCGGTCACGACCACCACGTCAGGTGTCGTCCGGGAAACGTCGGGGGTGTGTTCCGTCGGCACGCGCAGACGGTAGGGACCCCACGGCGGAGCGGCGACTGTCCAGATTCAGCGCCGCCCGGCCGGGTCGGATTCAGCGGCGCCCGAAGCGGCGTTCGATCTCGGCGATCGACAGCGGTGTCGCCACCGGTCGGCCGTGCGGGCAGGTCGGGGCCCAGGGGATCGAGTCGAGCGAATCGAGCAGCGCCCTCTGTTCGCCTTCCGGCAGCACGTCGCCGGCTCGTCGGGCGGAGTGGCAGGCGAGGGTCGCGAACAGCTTGTCCGCGGCATCGAGCACGCGGGTGCCGGGCTCGAGCGCCGCGCCCATCCGATCGGCCTCGCGCAACTCGTCGGCCAGGCTGCGGAGCAACCCCAGCGGGTCGCACTCAGCCAGCAACGCGGGCACCGCACGCACCACGACGGCGCTCTCGCCGAAGGGCTCGACTTCGAAGCCCAGCGCGAGAGTGAGCTCGGCGTGGGCTCCGATCACCGCCGCGCTGCCCGCCTCCATCTCGACGGTCAGCGGTGTGAGAAGCAGCTGACGGTCGACACCATCCTCCAGCCAGGCCGCACGCAGCCGCTCGTACAGTACGCGCTCGTGGGCGGCATGCTGGTCGATCAGCAGCAGGCCTTCCTTGTCTTCTGCGATCAGGTAGCTGCCGAGGAGCTGGCCCAGCAGACGGAGATCGGAGAAGCGCAGCGGACGCTGGGGCGTCTGCGCGTGCACTTCTTCACCGGGCCGGCCCTCCGGTGCTTCGGCGGGAGACCCGGCAAAGAGCCAATCGCCCGGCCCGGCGGGCCCGCTGGATGAGCTGTGGGGGCGCTTCGGAGGCGTCCAGCCGCGTTCCGTTCTGCCCTCTCCCACCGCTTCGGCCGAAAGGGTTGCCGCCCCACCACCCGCCAACCAGCTCCGCCCTTCGATCGCGTCCCGTACGCTTCTCCGGATCAGTTGATGGATCGCCTGCGGATCGCTGAAACGCACCTCCCACTTGGCGGGATGAACGTTCACATCCACCTGGTCGGGTGCCACGACCAGGAACACGACCGCGGTGGGAAAACGCCCGCGCGGCAGGATGTCCCGGTAGACGTGAAGCAGAGCGTGGCGCAACAGCCGATCCCGCACCGGCCGGCCATTGACGAACAGGTAGATGCCCGCACCCGTCGCGCGGTGCTGCTCTGGCCCTGAGAGCAGCGCGCGGAGTGCGAGATCGCCGTGGTCCCGCTCCACCGCGACCAGCCCAGCGGCCACGTCTTCTGAGAGCACCGCGGCAGCACGATCGAGCGCGTTGTCGCAGGCTGGCCAGGCCAGCGCCGGTCGATCGTCCCGATGGACATCGAAATGGACCTGGGGAAGCGCCAACGCGGCCCGGGTCAGCCAATCGCTGATGTGGCCCCACTCCGTGCTCGCGCGCTTCAGGAACTTCCGCCGGGCCGGTACACCCTGGAAGAGATCGGCTACCTCGATACGAGTGCCCTCGGCCCCTGCTGCTGCACGCGCCTCCTGCAACACGCCTCTTTCGACTCGCAGCTCGAAGCCTTCGGAGGCGCCGCGGGGCCGCGTGCGAAGCCGGAACCGCGAGACCGACGCAATCGCCGGCAGGGCCTCGCCGCGGAAACCGAAGCTCCGAATGCCCTGGAGATCGTCCAGCACCCGCAACTTGCTCGTGGCGTGGCGCTCCAGTGCCAGCCGGGCATCCTCGGGCGCCATCCCGTGACCATCGTCCGTGACGGCGATCAGCCGAGCGCCTCCGTCGCGAATCTCCACGCGGATACGGGTGGCCCCCGCATCCACCGCGTTCTCGACCAGCTCCTTCACCACGGAAGCCGGTCGCTCGACCACTTCACCGGCGGCGATCTGATCGACCAGAGCGTCCGGCAGCCGTTCGACGTTCCTGGGCTCAGCCCGCGGCGGGCCCGAAGAAATGCGATTAGAATGCGAGTCGGAGGCCGTAGGTCGCTCCAGAGAGGGCTTTTGGGGCCTCTTAGACACGCTCGTCCCTCCGGAGAGCGAGTGTGCCTGGGGGTTCCTCACCAGTCAACTCGCAAATCGGTTGACAATCCTCTCGGTTTTCCAATAGTTTTCCTGTTTGAGGCAAGGGGGGGGACAAAATGACCAGCATGACCCGCATTCATGGAGCGGAAGCGGACCGCACAATCATAGGCAACGAAGACCAGGTGGTGCAGTCCGAGGTGGCTGGACGCCGCCGGGAAGACCGGATCGTCGGCTCGAGCGAAGCAACGCGACGCTTGATCGCACAGGCCACAGCCGCGGCGCGCAGTGACTTGCCCGTGTGGCTGATCGGTCCGGCCGGATCGGACAAGGATCTCGTGGCGCGGGCCATTCACACCTGGAGCGCGCGGGCTCCCCGCGAGATCGAAGTGCTCGCCTGCAGCGCTGTGCCCGATGCCCTTCAGGCACGCGAGCTGTTCGGCTGTGCGGCGGGTGTCTACCCCGCCGTGCCCGGCGAGTACGCGGGGGCACTCGAACGAGGTGCGGGGAACAGCCTGCTGTTACTCGACATCGAAGCCCTTCGCGAGGACGTGCTGAAGACCCTGCTGCGTTCACTTCAAACCCGCAGCTTCCGCCGCGAAGGCGACAACGCCGATAGGACCCTGTCCGCACGAGTGATCGCGGCCGGCGATGGCAGTGCCTCGCTTCCCACCGGAGATGTCGGCGGCCATGAGATCCGCATCCCGGGGCTTGCCGAGAGGCACGAGGACATCCTGCCGTTGGCAGCTCACTACCTGCGGGCCTTCTCCGAAGAGGCCGGGGTGACGACCGTCGGGTTCACCGCGGATGCTCGTGCGTGTCTCGAGACCGAGAGCTTCCCCGGCGACGTCGCTGAGCTTCGTGAGCGGGTCCGTCAGGCGATTGCCCTCTCTTCGGGAGGCGCCCTCTCCGCAGAGGCTCTGATGCTGGCCAAGGACGCGGAAGAGGTGCCGTCGTTCAAGGAGGCCAAACGTGCCTTCGAGACCCGCTACGTGGTGGGCCTGCTGCGCCGCTGTCGGGGAAACATCAGCCGCGCTGCGCGCCTGGCCAAGAAGGACCGCAAGGATTTCTACGACGTGATCCGCCGGACCGGCGTCGACCCTTCCGAGTTCCGCTCCTAGAAGAATCCCGAAAAGGGGTCCCCGCTCAGTCGTTAGATCGTCCAGCGCTCCGGCTGGTCGGCTTCGACGGCAGCGCGTTCTTGCTCGTAGCCCTCGCGACCGATCAGCGCGAAGGCTGCGATCTTGCCGGCCTCGACCCCCGGTTGGTCATACGCGTTCACACCGTAGAGCTTCGCCTGGTAGACGGTTTGCGTCTCCAGCGCCACGAGCAGTTGGCCGAGTGCGGCGGGGGTGATCTCGGGGAGCTCCCAGCAGAGTGACGGGCGGCCCGCCCGGGCCAGCGCAACCGCGGTCCCCTGTTGCTCTGCGCGCAGCAAGCTCCCTAGTTCCACGCTTTCGAGGTAGCTCGCCGGGCCCTCGCCAGGGACGACCACGCTCCTCCGATCGCGCCGGGTCGTGACGAAAACGACGAGCTTGTCTGCCGGGCCTTCGACGAAGAGCTGAACCTGCGAGTGTTGATCCGTGGTGCCTTTGGCCGGGAGCGGCGTCGGGCCCACGCCCCGCTGGCCCTTCCGCTTGCCCAGGCTCTCGCCCGAGAGCTGGACGAACCAACGCGCAAAGGGCTCGAGGGCGTCGGCATAGGGCATCATCACATGGATCGGCTTGCCCTTGCGCTCCGCCATCAAGAACGCGATCGCGCCAGCCACCGCCGCTGGATTCTCCGTCAGCGGGGCGTCGACCATGCGTCGCACCATGCGTCGCCCGCCCGCGACGAGTCCGGCCACATCCACTCCTGCCACTGCAGGGGTGAAGAGCCCGCTGCTCGTCAGCCCGGAGAAGCGCCCGCCCACATCTTCGGGGAACGGAAGAATCGACATCCCCTCGGCTCGAGCGATGCGCTGGAGAGCACCATCGCGGCCGGTGGTGGCCACGCAGTGGCGAGCCCAGCCGCGCCCGACCCGCCGTTCGAGCGCGGCGCGGACGATCTGGAAGCCCGCCGCGGTCTCCACCGTTCCGCCGGATTTGGAGACCACGTGCACCAGGGCCGTCTTCAGATCGACCCACTCGAGCAGAGCGCCCAGGCTCTCGGGATCCACGTTGTCGACGAAGTGGACCCGCGGCCCGCCCCGCCGACGACGCGGAAGCAGGTTGTGCTGGGGATGGGCCAGAGCCCGCCAGATCGCCTCGGCCCCGAGCGAAGAGCCGCCGATGCCGATGTGGACGACATCCTCGAAGCCCCGCTTCCGTTGGCGGGCGGCCTCGTCCTGTAGACCCTTCAGCAGCCGCCGCCGGCCGAGCACGCGCAAGAAGCCGGACGCGGCATCCCGCCCCAGCAG
The DNA here is from genome assembly GCA_024226235.1 of bacterium. Classification (GTDB taxonomy): domain Bacteria; phylum Myxococcota_A; class UBA9160; order UBA9160; family UBA6930. The sequence continues at coordinate 12,470 of JAAELW010000038.1, read as the reverse complement.
GTCAGGAACGACGCTTGCGAGACGCGGCAAGGTCCGGGCGATTTCCGCCCGCGTCACGCCGTGGGAGCGCTCGAGCGGCGGAGCTACGGCTCCCCCGACTTCGAGACGGATGTCCTGCCGAGCCGCGCTCGTCACCATTGTCTACCTCGTGTAGGGTCCCGCCATGCTACGGGTGGGCATCGTTCAGATGCGTTCCACGGACGACCTCGAGGCCAACCTCGCCGCCGCCGAAACGCTGGTGAGCGAGGCGGCCCGGGCCGACGCGTCGTGGATCGCGCTACCGGAGAACTTCGCCTATCTGCGCCGGGAAGGCACTCCGTTTCCGTGTGCGCAGGGCCTGGACGGTGAGATCCTCGGCGCGGCGGCTGGCTGGGCCGAGCAGCACGGGGTGTGGCTGCTCGCGGGCACGATTCCCGAAGCGGCCGGAGACGGACGCGTTTTCAACACGAGCGTGCTGATCTCGCCAGAGGGTGCGCAGGTGGCCGTCTACCGGAAGATCCACCTCTTCGATGTCGATCTTCGCGAGCAGGGGGGCGACCCCTACCAGGAGTCCGCCAGCATCGCCGCGGGCGACGCTCCGGTGCTGGCCGAGGCATCCTTCGGACGCATCGGTCTCTCCGTCTGCTACGACCTGCGCTTTCCCGAGCTCTACCGCGCCTATGCCAAGGAGGGTGCGCGCTTTCTCACGGTGCCGTCCGCATTTGCGCGCGAGACCGGCAAGGATCATTGGGAGGTCCTGCTTCGCGCACGCGCGATCGAGAATCAGTGTTTCGTGCTGGCGCCGGCCCAGTGGGGCGCCCACGGCCCGGATCGCTCGAGCTTTGGACGCGCCATGATCATCGATCCCTGGGGTCTGGTTCTGGCCCGCGCACCGGACCGCCCTTGCGTCGTGCTCGCCGACTGCGATCTGGAAGCCCAGGACCGGATCCGGGGCGCCCTGCCCTGTCAGAGCCACCGCCGCCTCTTCTAAAGCCAGCTCGAAGACATTCCGATGAAGCCCTGGGTTTCAATGCGCCGGGGGATTATGTGACTTCGAAGCCGCAGGCAAGGCTTCAGATCCTGAACGGTGGGTTCGAGGGAATGACCTACGAACTCAGCGGCGAGGAGACGTTGATCGGTCGCAACCCGTCGACGGATATCACGCTGCTCGACGACGGGATCAGCCGCGAGCACGCGATCGTGCTGTTCGACGAGGAAACCGGCGAATTCTCGATCGAGGATCTGCAGTCCACCAACGGCACCCGGCTCAACGGCAAGGGCGTTCGTTCATCCGCGCTCTCGGATGGGGATGAGGTGGCAATTGGCCACACCGTATTCCGCTTCGACCTGGGCGTCGCGAGCGATTCGCGTTAGCTCAATCATGGCCCGAAGGGTATAACCCCAACCAGTCTGCGGTTCGAAGGGCATCACCCGACGACTGAAACGGAGGAAGTCAGTGATTTCTCGCTACACCACGTCTCGATCTTCCAGCCTGGCAGCGGTTTTCGCAGGCCTGCTGGCGTTGGGCCTTTCGGCCTGCACCTCGCCCGCAGCCCCGCCGCCGAACGCCGGAGCGGGCCGACCGTACCGGATTGGCCCTCCGGATCAGCTCGTGATCACGATCCTGCCGGCGCCCGAAATCGAACGCGCGGTGACGGTTCGTCCCGATGGGATGATCTCGATCGACCTGGTCGGCGATATCCCGGCAGCCGGCCGAACTCCGGATGAAGTCGCCAACGATATCGAGGGACGTATCGCCCACTTCAAGCGCGACGCGATCGTCACCGTCGCCCTGACTCAATCCTTGAGTACCGAAATCACGGTGCTGGGCGAAGTAGGCCGGCCTTCGACCTTCCCCCTGTCACGAGAAACCCGCCTCGTCGAAGCCCTCGGCATGGTGGGGGGGCCTCGCCCGTACGCGAAGAAGGACACGATCCGGATCATCCGGTTCCACGATGGCCAGACGAAAGTCTATCTCTCGGACCTCGAGGCCATCGAGTCCGGCGATCTCTCGACCAACTACCTGCTTCAAGGCGGAGACGTGATCGTCATTCCGTCGACCCGAATGGCCCGCATCGGCTACGCCATCCAGAGCTTCCTGTTCCCGTTCCAGAAGATCTTCGGCTTCGGCAGCGACGTCACACGGGTCACGGTGACGGGCGGGCTCTAGTCGTCTGCTAGCTCCCGGTGCCTCGGAAGACCGCGGGGACGGTCTTCAGGAGGATCCGGACGTCGTTGCTAAGCGACCAGGTGTCGATGTACTCGAGGTCCATACGGACCCATTCGTCGAACTTGGTGACTTCGTTGCGGCCGCCGACCTGCCAGGCACAGGTAAGGCCGGGGCGCATCGAAAGACGACGTTGTTCGAAGGTCTCGTATTGGGCAACTTCGTGAGGAAGCGGCGGGCGAGGACCCACCAGGCTCATGTCGCCGGACAGCACGTTCCACAACTGCGGGAGCTCGTCGATGCTGTAGCGGCGAAGGAAGCGCCCAACCGGCGTCACCCGCGGATCGTTCTGCAGCTTGAAGACGGGGCCACCCATTTCGTTGAGATGGAGCAGACTCTCCCGTTGATCCTCAGCATCTACACACATGGTGCGGAGCTTCAGAAGCTCGAACTGGCGCCCATTCAGCCCGCTGCGGATCTGTCGGAACAAGATCGCGCCGGGCGAGGTGAAGCGGATCAGCAGCCCAGCGGTAGCGATCACCGGAGCCGTCGCAATCAGCAGCGAGAGCGCGCCGACTACATCGATCACCCGCTTGACGGCCAGGAACGTGGGGTTGTGATGCACCGGAGCGAAACGCAGCGAAGTCAGGGAGCCAAAGCGGGTGACTTGGGGAGGCGGTAGGAAGTCGCCGAAGATATCGGCCAGCAATGTGAACGGAACGCCCGCGCTCCCGCAGGTGGCAACCACCGGGAGCAGCTCCGCCAGCATCGACCGCGGGCAAGCGATGATCACCTCATCGACCACCCGGTCTCGAAGCAACCGGGGCATGTCGATCAACTTGAAGCAGCGGTCCGCCGGGATGTCGGAATCGACAGGCGCGTTCCGATCGTCGACGAAGCCGACGATCTGTAGGCCCCACTCCGGGTGAGTACGCGCCAGATCCTGCACGCGCGCAGCGCGGGGGCCCGACCCGACGACCAGCACGTGTCGGGTGTTGCGACCGACGCGCCTCAAACCACGAAGCGCACCAAGAATCATCAAGCGCTCGACGGTGAGGAGCGCAAACTGGACACCACCAAAGAGCAGCGGGAAGCGCGGCCCGACCGGGGCCTTCAGCGCGAAGGCGGTCGCGGTGAGCAGCAGCGTCGCAGTGGTGCCGGCCACGAGCAGCCGGGTCAGGACCTTGTCCAGTGGCATCATGCGTTGGGATTCGTAGAGTCCCAACTGTTGAAGTGTCAGCGGCCAGGCCAGGCAGGCGACCAGCATGGTTGCCAGGAGCCGCGGCGCCAATTCCCAATTGGGTCCGCCGTGCAGTCCGCTGACGCCGGGGAACGCAAACAGGAACCCGAGCAAGATGAGGGCGGAAAGGACGACGTCCAGCGTGATCAGAAGGCCGTGGAGTTGCCCACCCTGATCCTTCAGCACAGCAGCTCCTTCCGGTGAACGAGCCGCATCAGAATTCTCAGGGCTCGTTCCGGTGAGTGACCCAGAAGGACGTTATGGTGTCTCACGAAACCCTGATGAACCAACAAAAACTCTGCGAGGCGGCCCCGCGGGGTTTCGAGGGGACCTCTAGCGGCCCGTCGCGGAGCGGATGCTCCACAGCACCCGGTGAATCGATGATCGGGGGTCCTCGAAAGCATGGCCGTATGGTGAAATCCCCTAGGGGAGACTACCGGTGCCGGTCGAACACTACAACCAGCAAGCACCTGCAGTTTTGTTACTACACAATTTCCGGACCCGATTCGAGGGATTCGAAGAGATTCGGATGCATCGAGGGAAATTCCCTCCTCTTGCCCTTTTCAAGGAAGGCTTCAAGCTGCTCTGACAACGCCCGCTGGCCGGAGGCTGGGGTAGCTTCACTCCTCCTTCGGTCATGCCGAAGAGGCACAGATGCCCGCTCGCAAGCGGGTACGAGGCACCCGACCGAAGATGTACGAGTCGTTCTTCGCACTCCGCGAGCCCGCTTTCTCGCTGGCGCCCGATCCCCGCTTTCTGTTGCCGTCGGATACCCATGACGAGGGCCTGGCGGCATTGATCTATGGCATCACTCGCCGCAAGGGTTTCATCCTGCTCACCGGCGAAGTCGGAACCGGCAAGACGACGCTTCTGAGGGCGGCTCTGGATCGGATTCCCGAGGACACCGAGGTTGCGTTGGTCCTGAACACGGCCGGCCTTCGACCCGTCGATCTGCTCAAGCTGATCGCCACGGAGTTCCGCCTACCGGGCCCGTTCGACGGAAAAGTCGACTACGTGATCGCGCTGAACCGTTTCCTGATGCAGCAGCTCGAGGATGGGATGAACACGGTCCTGATCATCGACGAGGCGCAGAATCTGGATGTCGAGTTGCTCGAGGAAGTCCGTCTGCTCTCGAATCTCGAGACCGACACGGAGAAGCTGCTGCAGATCGTGCTCACCGGGCAGCCCGAGCTGCGTCAGATGCTGGCCGCACCCAGCCTCCGACAACTTCGCCAGCGGGTGGCCGTAGAGCACCACATCCAACCGCTCGACTGCGACGAAGTGCGCCGCTACCTGGCACACAGGATCGAGGTGGCCGGTGGAAACTACGACGAAGTCTTCAGCCCGGGCGCCGAAGCCGCGTTCTTCGCCTTCTCGGGTGGCTGCCCTCGGCTGATCAGTCTGCTCGCCGATCGCGTACTGATCGCTGCGTTCTCGAAGCAGATGAAGCCCGTGGATCAGGCCATGATCGAAAAGAAGGCCAAGGAGATGGCAGAGAGTCGTCTCGATACCGGGATTGCGAAGCTGGGAGGCGAGAATGGGTGAGATCTCCGAGGCACTGCGCCGAGCCAAGGGCAGCGAGCCTGCATCTTCCGCGCGTGAGAGCGGGACGGCGAAGACCTACCGGGATGCGCTGGAGATCAAGCCGGTCGCGACCCGCCCCGAACCGGGACCGCCGGTCAAAATCCCGTTGCAACCCCAGGAGGAAGGCCACGGTCGGGCAGTCCTGCTCGAGCCGAAGAGTTCGGTCGCAGAGCACTATCGGCACTTCGCGATCCGCTTGAACAGGACCCTGAAGGAAGCCGACGCCCGATCGGTCCTGATCACGAGTGCAGAGCCGTCCGAGGGCAAGACCACAACCTCGTGCAATCTTGCACTGGCGCTCTCCTCCATCGCCGGTGGCCGCCAGGTCGCCTTCGTTGAGTTCGACATCCGCAGACCTTCTGCAGCCAAGGAGCTGGGTGTCACGCCGCGGGTCGGAATCGAGAGTGTGCTGGCCGGTGAAGCCAGCCTGCCGGAAGCGCGGCTCACCACGAACCTCCCCGACCTGGATCTCTATCTGGCCAAAAATCCCCGTGAAGACGCAATCGCGCTGATCTCGGGCTCACCGCTTCCGCCGATTCTTCGCGAGCTCGGGCGCCAATACGACCTCGTAGTGATCGACTCGCCCCCTGTACTCCCGGTGCCGGATGTCCCGTTGCTGCTACAGCACGTCGACGCAGCGCTCGCAGTCGTCTGGGCGGGAGACTCGCGAAAGAACGCGTTCAAGGAAATGCTCGACATGCTGGGCCAGGAGAAGCTGGTCGGGGTATTCCTGAACCAGGCAAGCGGTCCGCGAAACAATCGCTACCACGGCTACTACACCCCGGAACACGATCCTTCACTCGAGGGAACTGCCGAAGAGGACGCAACCTCGTGAGCGACTATGACATCCAAGACGGAAGCTTCCCCGATTTCCTTCGCGACCCATGGGGAATCCTGCGGCGCCGACGGCGGTGGATGGGCCTGGTCGTGGTGGTGGGTCTGCTCGTCACCGGCGTGTCTGACTTCGTGATCCCCTCCCCCTTCATTGCCACGGCGAACCTGCTGGTCACCGGGCAGAAGATGTCCGAGGAATTCGTCCGGCCGATCGACGCCGGCTCGTCTTTCCAACGCCTCAACGAGTTGGTCGGCGAGGTGACAGCCAGAGACCATCTACTCGCCCTGGAGAAGAAGCACGATCTCTTCCCTGAGGCACGCGCTGTAAGGACCCCGAACGAGTTGGCGTCGATGGTCCACGGGAGCATCGAGATCGGCTCGGCCGAGGGCTTGGGCCGCCGCAATCGCAGGGAGAAGTCGAATATCTACGCGGTCTCGTTCCGCCATACGCGGCCGGATGTCGCCGCCACCGTCGCAAACGAGCTGGCAGCGGATTTTGTCGCCGTGAGCGTTCGGCTGCGGGGTGAGCAGGCGCGCCTCACGACGGACTTCCTGCGCGGGCATCTCGTCGAGAAGGAAGCGGAGCTTCGGGAACAGGAAGGCAAGATCACGTCTTTCAAGGAGCAGTATCGCGGAGAGCTGCCAGGAGAGCTCGGGGGCACCCTGAACAAACTCGAGCGGCTGGCCAGAGAGCGACAATCCCTGAACACGGCCATTGCCGAAGCCGAAACCCGGCTGGCCTTGATGACCTCCGCCGATACGCCGGAGAGCCCGAACTCACCGCTCGCCCGTCTTTCGAGCCTGCGTAGTCAGCTCGCGGAACAGCGCAGCGTCTACACCGAAGAGCATCCGAACGTGCTTTCGTTGCGCCGCCAGATCGCGACGCTCGAGCAGGAGATCGCCGGCGCTGGAGAGGGCGCGGCGGATCCGACCCGGCAGATCTTGCTTACCTCGACTGCTCGAGGAATCAAGGACATGCGAAAGCGGCTGACCGAGATCGCTGGCGACATCAGGAAGATGGAGGCCCGCGTCGCCCGCACACCCAAACGGGAAGAGAAACTCGGTGCTCTCGAAGGCCACGCCTCGGTCCTACGCGGTGAATACCTGGTTCTGCTCGGCAAGGTGGAAACCGCCGAGTTGGCACAGACGCTGGAATCGGCCCAACAGGGCGAGCGAATCACGGTCCTCAATCGTGCACTCCCGCCGAACAGCCCCGAGCGTTCGCGACCCATGCATTTCCTCGTGGGCCTGGCCGCGAGCCTGGGCGTGGCCGCCGCCATCGGCGTGGCCCTCGAGCTGCTGGACCCGGTTCTCCTGACGAGCCAACAGATCGAGGAGTATTTCGGCCTTCCTGTGCTCGGCTCGGTTCCGCGGATCAACTAGGCGGACGATCCCTTGACCGCATTGCGGGCAGGCATGTTCGTGGCGCCTGCGGTCTCTGCGAGCCCGTTCGTGGCCGCTCGGTAGCCGCGTGGCCAGTGAACGTCTACTGACGATCGCGCTCTGTGCCGGCCTGGGGCTGGCCGGAGCCGCTGCGTGGTGGCTGACGTTGCGCGCTCCGCTGCATGCCGAAGCGGACTCTCTCGAAGCCGTGCCGATGCGACTCGGGCGCTACCAGGCGGAGACGATCGATGTCAAAGACACGGTCGAGTCGATGCTGAACGCCACCTACAACGTGCAGCGTGCCTATCATCATCCGCTCGGCGAAGTCGTCTGGCTCTACGTGGGTTACTACAGCACCGCCCGGGGCGGGACGCCGGAGCACACGCCGCACGCCTGCTACTCGGCGCACGGCTGGGATGTGACTCGCTCGGTGACCCTGGTGCGGGAACCCATCGCGAAGCGCGTTGCCAATGAGTACGTCGTTGAGCTGGACGACCAGCAGCGACTGGTCCTCTTCTGGTACCAATCCTTCCGCTCCGAGGATCTTCTGAGCACCATGGCCCTGACCCTCGATCACATTCGCGGCCAGCTGACCGACAACCGTGGCGACGGCGCATTGGTCCGCTTGTCGACGCCGATCCACGACGGCGACCGCGAGGCCGCACGCAGTCGCCTGCTCGCCTTTGCAGCCGATCTCTCGCCCGAGCTCGCGCGGCACTGGCCAACCGAAACCACAACCGCATCGTCGACCGCAGCGCCCGGGCGGGAGAGGGAGCGGCTCCATTGAAGGCTCGGAATGCAACCGCCACCGAAGAGCCCCTGGAAGAGCTCTTCCCGTCTGGCGTCGTGTCGATCGTTGCAGCGGAAAGGCATTGGAACCACCCGCTGAGGCCCGAGGAGGAGGTATTCGTCAGCCGCGCCGTTTCCAAGCGGAAACGCGAGTTCGCTGCCGGCCGGGCATGTGCGCACGAAGCATTGAGCCGTCTGGGCGCACCTCCCGGATTCCTTCCAGTGGGACCCCATCGCGCCCCGGTCTGGCCGGACGGCTTCGTCGGTTCGATCTCGCATACACGGGGTTTGTGCGTCGCCTCCGTCGCGCGCTCCAGCTCCTTGCGCAGCCTTGGCCTGGACGTCGAGCAGAGCACACCGCTTCCGAGTGAAATCGTGAAGAAGGTGTGTCGCCCGGATGAACTCTCCCTCTTCGATCAGCAGCCCGATCCTCCTGCAGGAACGAGCTGGCCGAAGCTCTGCTTCAGCGCGAAGGAGAGCTTCTTCAAATGCTATTTTCCAGTGACGACGACATGGCTAGGGTTTCACGACGTGACCGTCCGATTCGACAATCGCGATTTCGAGGTGAGCATGGCTCGGCAGGATCTCCCATCGCCCCCCCGAGAAGCCCTCGTGAAAGGCCGATGGGCGACTCATCGCGAATTCGTGTGGACTGCGGTGACCTGGAAAGAGAGCCCTCCGTCGTGATTCCGAACGGTCGAGATCAGGAAGGGTCGCATCTGCACCGCAACACTTCCTGGTTCTTCCCCTTTGCGGGCTCCACCGCGGCTCGATCCGAAGTGCGCTCTGCCCTTCGGCGTAGCCCCTGCGTGGCCCTCAGCGGGCCTGACGGCATTGGCAAGACGCGTCTGCTGCTAGACCTGGCCGGGGTGCTGGAAGGCGCATTTCGCGTGGCCTACGTCCCCATCGCCGCCCTGCCCGCCCGGGAACTCGCCGCCTGGGCACTCGGTGCTCTGGAACTGGACGTGCAGGGCGACCCGGCCGAAACGTTGATGAAACTGGCCAACGAGCCCGACGATCTGCCGCTGCTGCTGGCGATCGACGAGGCCCATGCGATGCCGCCGGCCAGCGCCCGGCAACTTGCCGGATGGTCGGCGGCCACGAACGGCCGCCTGGCACTGATCGCAGCGTTCACGCCGGACCCCCGGACACCGAGAGTACGCATGTCGCTTGGCAGCGAGCGGGTGGATGTGGCCTTCGAACGGCCCCTGACCCCGGATGAGGCAAATGCACTCGTCCTCCAATTCGTCGAGCGATCCGATCCACTTCCGAGCCGTCGCGCCCGTTTCGACGAGACGACGCTCAGCGGCTTGTTTGCGACCTCGGGTGGCTTGCCCGGCCGGTTGATCGACCTGGCCCTCAACGTACTCGAGGGTGGTCCCGCACCGAATGCGGACAGAAGTCTCGCGCTGGCGGAGGACTTCGATCCGTTCGCCGTGACTGCCGGTGCCGAAGCCTATGTGGCACGGCGGGCCACTGAAGACACCCTTGCAACACTCGAACGCGAACTCGAGTCCGACGCCCCATTGCTGACGATGATCGGGCCGCCCGGGATCGGCAAGACCCAGATCATGCGGGTGCTCGCAGATCGGCTGAGTGGGCGCTTCCAGACCCTGCACGTGGCCTATGGATCCCTGGAGCCCGATGAGCTCGAGCGTTGGATCGCTGCGCTGCTCGGAGCGACGGCTGGAGCCGGCGCGCTGCTCGACCATGCTCGAAACGCCGCCCGCGCGGGCACGCCGTTTCTGCTGATGATCGACGATGCGGGGGCAGTTCCTGCGGGCTCCCTCGAGTGGCTTCACGCCCAGGTGGTCTCGAGCGAAGGCGCGCTGCGCATCATCTTTGCCGCAACCGATTCCGGCGACGGGCACCCGCTTGCCGCGCTCGAGGCCCTCGACCCGGCACCGCGCCAGATCCCACTGAGCGATCCGCTCGACGCCGCCGAAAGCGAGGCCTGGGTGGCGGCACGACTGCGTGATGCTGCGGCGCCCGAGCCCGTGCGAAAGGCCTTCGATGCACGAGCCGTTCGCGATCTCCACCATCAAGCTGCCGGAAACCCAGCCGAGCTCGGACGGCTCGCAGACGAGCGCGTCCGAGGGCTGCAAGCCAATCCGCCCGTCACGAGATCTACTCGCCAGCATGCGACCGGCTCCCATCCCGAACCGGAACCCCGCTCCGATGACCAGCCAAGCCGGATGCGCGGCACCGCCACTTGGATCCTCTTCGGCGGCGTGACCCTTCTGGCCCTGCTCGCGCTGCTGCTGCCATCGCTCACGGATTGGAGGCCTTCGGTCACGGAGCGGGCACCTGCCTCCACGGAGTGGGTCAGCGTCCACATCAATGCCACGCCCTGGGCGCAGGTCGTGATCGATGGGCGCGAGCTCGGCACGACGCCGCTCGGCAACGTGCAGCTGGCCATCGGCCCCCATCAGCTGCGCGCTACGCTGGCGGACGGAACGCTCATCGAGCGTGAAATCCACATCGATTCGGACCAACGACATCTGGTGATCACCCGATGAAACGGACCCAACATGCGCTGTGGATCACTGCTTTCATCTGCGTCGCATCCGCCGCCACGGCACAGCCGATTCCCGGAGGCGTCTCTTCGCTGGCCGTGGTCTGGAGCCGCGGTGAGTATCGGGCCCCGATGATCTGCGAGATCGATGGGCGCCCTACCCGGGCACTCCGCCGCGTCGCCTTGCTTCCGGGGCCGCCCCGCGGCCCGCGGTTCACAGGCAAGCTGATGCTCTTCGATCTCGAGGCCCCTCCCGGCACCCGGTGCTACGGCGAGACTGGAGATGACCAGCCGAACCTGATCGGGAACATCCGTTTCCTGTTCGACGGCCGGACCGGTAGCGATACGGCGAACCACGATTTCGATGAGATCCTGCGCCGCAAGGGTGGGTTCGAATTCAAGGTGATCGGTGGCAGCCTTCGCACGGGTTCCGCAGGGGCTTCGAAAGATGATCTGGAAAAGGTGGCACTCGACGGCAGCGTGCTTTGGCTGGAAGAGGTGAAGCGCGGTAGCGATGCATATCGGCGGCTGGCCGAGTTCACCGGACGCGCCAAGCGCCGGCTCGTCGTCACGGTCGCCGACGGGCGCAGTTGGAGCTTCGACCTGGTGGAATGGGCCCAGCCACTCCCACGCAGCCGGCGCTGATTCTTGCACGGCCCCTATCGGATCCAAGGTGCCCAGTGGTGGCTGCGAGACACGGCCGATCTCGAGGCGACGCGGGCGCAGATCGAGCGGGCTCAGAGCGCACTCCGCTCGGACAACCTCGTGGATCGCAAGAGCGGCCGACGCAAGGGCCTCTTCGATCTATGTCTCGCCGGCTCCGTCGGCTCCGAGGCATCCCTCCCCGCCGACCACTTGCTGAAACGCAACACCTACACCGGCCTCGCCCGGCTTCGGCGCGGCATTCGCGGCAGCAAGGCGAGAGTAGAGCTGATGCGGGCCGAAGAGGCCGCGAGCCGTGGCATCCCCACGCCGATTCCGTTGGCCGCGGGCGAAGTGGTTCGTGCGGGCCTGCTCGACCACTGCCTGCTGCTGATGCCGATCCTCGAAGGTGCGACCGATCTTCGCGCCCGGTGGGAGGGCGACCCACTCGCTCCCGCCGAGCGTCGCGAACTGGCCGCGGCCTTCGGCCGTTTCACCCAACAGCTCGTGGAGGCTGGGCTCTTCCAGGATGACTTCGCACCGAACAACGTGCTGATCCGCCCCGGAACTCCGCCGCAGCTCTGGGCGATCGACTTCGAGCGCGCCGAACTCCGGCAGAAGGTCTCGCCCTCGGAAACTGCACGCATGTTGGCCAAGCTCCAACGCGAGATGGTCGGCACGAACCGCGGTGACGAGATCCGCTTCCTCCAGAGCTTCGCCGGTCGCGACGCCAGCCTCTGGACGCGCCGGGTGAGCGCTGAGGCGCCCAAACTGCTGGCCCGCGACCTCGCTCACCTGGAACGTACACTGCGTCGCACAGGTCGGCGCTTCGCTCCTCAGCGCGATGGCGCCTTCCATGGCTGGGTGCGCAAAGAAGTGCCCCTCTCCGCACTGAAGCGATCTCGCGATGCCTCGGGCAGCCCGGACGGCCGGCGCGAGCTTCCCCCGCTCCCGGCCTCCACCGGCCGCCGGATCTTTGCAACCGCCACGCTGCTGGCCCGACGCGGTCTGGGCCCGAGACCCGACGCACTGTGGACATCCCGCGACCGGACCTGCCTGCTCTACGACCCCGCCACCTGCACGCCCGGCAGTCCCACCAGCCCAGCAGCCCGCGCCTTGTTGCGCCGGCTGCTCGGCCTGGCGAGGCTCGAAGGCGGCCCAAGACCAGGAGACCTCGGGTTGGCCAGCCGCACAACCAACCGATCCATTGCGACCTGGCTGGCACCCGAGCGCGTACAGATCAGCGGCGTCGCCTCTCCCCGGGAAGAGCTTCTCAGCGCCCTCGAGGCAATCCACTAGCCCCAACGCAATGCCCGAACTCGGATCGCGCACGCTGT
>JAAELW010000037.1 GCA_024226235.1 bacterium | reverse complement strand
TCGGCTCGACCACCCAGTGGGGGAGGAACTTCCCGAAGGGGCTCTGGCCGGACAGAAGGTGCGTCTACTCGTCAAGGACGACGGCGACCACTACTTCCAACTCGACCGCGACAGGGGTGGATTCGGTCAGCTACTCACGCGGGTTCGCGCTGCACTGACCTGAGCTCCAACGTCGCGATCTCACGCGGTGCCGCGATTCGGATGGCCGGACCCGCCACTCCCGCTCCACGATTGACGTAGAGGCTGGTCTCACCGACCTGAAAGAGGCCCCGCGGGTAACGGGAGATGAGGCGCGCCAGATTCACACGAGCGGCCATGCCCGGCAACGCGATCTGGCCACCGTGGGTGTGCCCCGAGAGAACCGCCGCGAAACCCAACCGTGCGGCCTGCACGATCGCGTCGGGACGATGAGACAACAGGATGACCGGTCCATCGGTGGGCAAGCGGGTGCCCAGCTCTTCCAGATCGTCCAGGACGAGATCCGGGGAAATCCACAAGCGTCCCGGATCGTCGATGCCAGCCAGATAGAGCGGTGCGTCGGTGTGCAAACGTTCGAACTCGGAGCGGAGCAGGCGAACGCACGGTGCATGGGCGGCCAGGCCCTCCGCGACGAACTCGCTGCCCGTATACATGTCGTGATTGCCGAGCACGGCGAAGACCCCGAGGCGTGCCCGCAGCTTCGAGAGAGCGCGCGCTCCTTGCTCGACGAACGCCGGGTCGAAGTCGAAGAGATCTCCCGTCAGCACGAGCAGATCCGGCTGCATCGCGTTCACGTCCTCGACGAACCGCTCCAAACGCTTGCCGTCCATCTTGTTTCCGATGTGGAGGTCCGAGAGCTGGACGACGCGAAGACCCGAAAGGGACGGATCGAGGCCGGTCACCGGAAGCCGAACGGCGGTCTGGTCGTAGCGCGCCTGGCCCAGCGTAACTCCCCACAGGATCACACCGACAGCGGCCAGCAGCGCAACATTGGCACCGAGTTGGAACCAACCCCATTGGATGTCCGGGGAAATTCCGAAGGCGCCGAGCAGGATCTGAGCCGGCAGCGCAAACGCCCACAGGACGGCTACCGCAAGGCCTAGCAGCAGCGTCGCCACACCGGCGGTCATGTAACTCCGCGCAGCCATTCCGCTGACACCTCCCCGCCGGCGCGCCCATCGCACCGGCGCGTAGGCAGCCACGTTCGCCGTGACCAGGAAGGCCAGGATCCCGAGGGCGATGGGCCAGGGGGGTGCCGGATGTCCGAGCACGACCACCCAGAACCAGTGGAAGACGAGGGCCTGCATCCCACCGAGCAGGAACGCCAGGGTGCGAAAGACATTGGCCAGCAGGAAAGTCCGCAGGAAGCTCATGAAGAGAGCAGAACCATGATCTGGTGGAGCCTACTGGAGAGACGGATGCCTTTCCGCCACCTTGCCGCGATGAGCGATGCGGTGGCCCACTACAAGGAAGCTTTCGACCACTTTCTCCACGAGCGCCTCGAGCCGGCGATCGAAGCCTATCGACGCTGCGTGGCGGCCGACCCGAGCCATGCAAGGGCGTGGAACGGGCTCGCGATGAGCCTCGGGAAGCTGGGCCAGCTCGATGGCGCCATCGAGGCGGGGAAAAGACTCGCGGAGCTCGAGCCCGATGATCCGCTGAGTCACACCAGCCTCTCCATCTTCTATCAGCAGAAGGGCATGATCGCCGAGGCGGAAGAAGAGAAGGCGATCGCGATGCGGTTGCAGATGGCGCAGCAGGAAAGCGGCTGACGACAGTCGACCCCACAGGCACCCGATCGCTCGACCCTACCTTCGCGCTTGCAGAGACTTCGGTTCCGGCGCTTGCAGAGACTTAGGTCCGGGCGCTTGCAGAGACCGCTCAGTCTTCCAATCCGAGCCGGCGGATCGCAGCAGCGAAATCGGCAGGCGGCTCGCAACCGGCCTCCACGTCCTTCCATCGAAGCTGCCGGGCATGGAGC
>JAAELW010000036.1 GCA_024226235.1 bacterium | reverse complement strand
CCGGCCCGCGACTCGCTACCGACTTCCCGGCAGGGTTCAAAACCCCGAGCGTCCCTCCGTAACCGGTTCGAAGCAGATCTGGGCCGGGAAGACCTCGTGGCCCTGCTGCTGGATGCGCGGGTGCGGCAATCCCCCGGCCTCCCCTGCACCGCTCCAGTCCCGCATCTCGTGGACCGACTGCTTGGCGTCACAGTTGCCAAGGAAGCCCGGCCAGAAGTGCGGCACCTGAAAGCGGTGGACGCGTTTGCCGGTGTTGCCGCGGCGACAGTCGCGATCGCCCGTACAGTCCATGTCGCGCGCCTTCATCACGAACTCGATCGTCTCGCCCTCGTAGGCATAGGCCTCGGCGGCCGCCGCGTGCGGAACGCCCACGAGGTCGCCGTCGCGCACCTTGAGATGGTTTGAGCTCTTCGCGAGCCGATCTCCCGAACGTCCAGACTGCATGAGGCCGAGCTTCGTGTGGTCGTAGGTCACTTCACGCGCGGTGTGAAGCTGGGTCTTGATCCACTCGATTTCACAGACGGCACCTGCGCCACGCCCGCACTTCATCCAGAAAGCGAGGTTGGAGAGCTTGACGCGCACCCTTCGCTCCCCCGCCGCCGCCGGTGTCTGGCGATCGTCGCGCAGCACGGCCGCAAGACGCGCGGTCGCGCGATCGTTGGCCGGGTTGGGATCTGCGTAGCCTTCGCCGGGGCGCATCGACGGGGAGACGCGCGCATGCACCCAGAGCGCGTCGCGGGGGCGATCGTAGCGCTCGGAGCAGCGCGGGGAGCGGGTGCGGACGACGACATGGCGCGTCTCGCCCACCTCGAGGCCGGAGACCTTCACGATGGGATTCCCGCTCGGCCAATCGCAGCCGTCGCCCTCGTCGACCCGCACCGCGACGATCGCGGTGCGGTCGAGCCGCGTGGACCCATGGTTCTCCACTTCGACGACGACCTCGATCTGCGGCAGGACCGCCTCGACGACCCGGATGCCGACGTCGGCCTTCGGCCGGCTGTCGACCTCGTTCGGATCGAGCCGATCCAGACCCAGCCGCCGCGGTGAAACCCTGACCGCGCCCGGCCTGGTGACCTCGTCCGGCACCTTGCCTGCGCGCGGATCGGGGCGCTTGCGCTTCGGCACACGCTTGCTCGGCGCATCGGGATCCTGCACGGGGACCGGGCTTGTCGCCTTCCCCTGGCCGCCAAGCGGATCTCCGTCGAGCAGATCTTCGCGAACCTGGGCCAGGCCCGGCGCCGCGACCAGGCCCGCGAGGGCAAGCGCCAGAACCCACTGCATCGTTCGCATCGACATCATCTTCCTCATGGAGTCGGGCGATCCCGCATCGGAGCCGTTCGCAGTGGCCCTGAGTTCAAATCAGCTCGCGCTCCATCGCAAGACAGGACATCAGTCGCCGTCTTCACTCTATCGGTTGAGCCGGCGCCTGACTGCTGCCCTGCCGACGAGGCCCACCGAGAGAAGCGCGAACGTTGAGGGCTCGGGCACTTGCGCAATGGCAATTCCGTCAATACCGGAGTACGCCTGGCCCGAGCCTATGGATCCGAATTCGATCGTATGCGTCGTTGCCGTTGCCACGAAAGTAATGGATTCACTGAACCAGGGAGTGCCTAACGCGATGCTTGGACCCAATCCGACCGAACTCCCATCAACAAACATTTCGATCGAGACATCGTTCGTAGAAGCTGCATAGCCGAAATTGGAGTGGTACCACGAGACTTCATACGATTGCCCGATTGAGAAACCGGAAACGGACTGAGCGAACATCTCCACCGCGGTTCCCACCGTGAACAAACCGACCCAGGCGCCGCCATCGGGCGAAGGCGAGGGGGTCGCACCGAAGAGACCCATACCGGTGACTCCGATGTTGTTGTTCTCGTCCATGGTATCTGGCGAGTACGAAGTGATGAACCAGCCCGTCGGAACGGCGGAATTGGAGATCGGGCCTGATAGGGATCCGTTCACCAGGATGGGCACTGCGAATACCGTGTTCGCACAGAAGAACGTCAACAAGAAAACCATCCTGCCCATACAGCAAACCCCTCGGAAAGGTCCCAGTTCTCCCTTATCCCACACTGGCGAGCGGAAGGCAAGAGGGGAATCAGGCTGTCTCCCTGGCATCGAGATCGGCCCGGGGGAACACCTGATGGTGACCGATGAAGGCTCTCGTTAGTTTCTCCTCTCGCACACCCCCCGATCGAGCGCACACGAGCGCTTACGGGAGGTTTCCCTTGAAGTGGCACCGTTTCTCCGTTCCTCAGCTCCTCGGCGGGTACCTCCTTGCCCACCTGCTTCTGTTCGCCGTTCCGGCGAGTAGCGAGTCGGATTTCGCTGGCACCGCCTGTGGTCCAATCGCAACGGCCGAGATCCAGTTGAGTCTGAACCTCGACGCGCTCGGGTATCCCAGCGCTCCTTTCTCCGCGAGCAACCCGCAGTCGACTTCGAATTTTCAGCTAGCTGCGACTGTCATCGATGCACTGGGGAACGCCCACGCCCTCCACTTCTTCTTTTCGAAGATGGCAGCCGTGGGCAACTGGGAATGGACTTTGGGGCTCGCCCCTTCCGAAACGACGGCTCCCCCCGCCATACCGTCAGACCCGTTCGTCGTCGTGGGAGGTGGCAACCTGACGTTCGATACCGTCGGGAGTCTGGTCGCCGTTTCAGGCAACCTGCAGCTGCTTGATTTCATGGGGGGTGCCCCCGGTGGCAACCCCGTCGCCATCTCGTTCGGACCGATCGCGGGCGTTGGATCGGGCGAGCCGACGACGCAATTCGCTGCACAATCAGCTTTGAACTCGTTCACCCAGGATGGGCTTTCCTCCGAGCAGTGTCGCTTCGCCGACTTCTTGAAGGTCCGAGTCCAGCCGACCGGCGGGCGCCTCTCCTTGGAGTCTCGCGCCGTCGTGTGGGTCGCGGTCTATGGCTCGAGTGAGGTTCCGGTCCGGTCCCTCTCCCGCCGCAGCCTCCGCTTCGGGCCCGAACGCGTTCGACCCCTTGGCGTGCATCGCCGCGGTTTCTGGCGGCGGCACATGCGCGACCTCAACGGGGACGAAGTCCCGGACCTCCTGCTCCGCTTTCGCGCGCGCAAGTCGGGGCTGACGGAGCCTCGAGACACGGCCTGTCTCGAGGGCCTCGTCGGCGGGCACCTCTTCGTGGCTTGTGAAGAGGTTCCGGTCTGCGGTCCGTTCTGTCTCGCGGAACTCGACCCGCGCATGCTATGCGGTCCGGAAGCCACGAGCCGCGTGAATATCGCACTGCGTCTCGGCAAGGGAGATGCCACGACGGCACCCTTCGACCCCTCCCATGCCTTCGAGAGTTCGAGCCTTCGCGTTCCGATTCGGGTCTTCGATTCGCTCGGAGGCGGGCGGGCAGTTTCCCTGTTCGCCTCTCGGATTTCCACGGACTCATGGGCATGGAACGTTGCAGTCGATCCCAGTGCGACAGTTCATCCACCGACCCACCCCAGCGACCCGTTCGTCCTGATCGCCTCGGGCGAACTGGCCTTCGATGCCAGCGGAGCGCTGGTGGGCCCCGGCATTCACCCGACTGTTTTCGATTTCAGCGGTGGAGCCGCTCCGTCCCAGGTGATCGACTTCGATTTCGCTGGGGGCCCTGCCCTCTCCTCGCCCACATCGTCCGGGAGTGGCTTCTCTCACCTCGTCGGCTCTGCGCAAGACGGGCAGGCTGCCGACGATTGCCGGATCGAGGTGATCCATCACGTCGCGCCGGGAAAGCGCAGAGACTGAAGACAGAAAGAAGCCTGGTCGCCGCCCGGCGAGAAATCCCGCGTGCAGCAACGCGCCCGTCCGACGCTCGCGAAACCCGGGTGCAGGGTGTCTAGATGCGTCGTTGGATAGCCCACTCCTGACGTTTGCAATTGGGGTAGCGTCAGCCCCAGCATGGCATCACCGCCCTCGACATCCTCGACTCCTTCGAGCCTCCCGTTCGGACAGATCCTCGCCTATGGCGCGCCCAGCCTGGCCAGCGTGGCGATTGCCATCGTCATGGGCATCCACCTCCCCATCTTCTACAGCGACACCGTCCTCGTACCTCTCGGCGCCATCGCGTTGGTCAAGGCCGTGGTACGAGCATCAGATGCGCTCACCGATCTGCCGATCGGCTGGCTGAGCGATCGCACCCGCACACGCTGGGGCCGACGGCGCCCATGGATCGCCGTCGGTGCCCCCTTCGCCGCGGTCTCGTTCTGGGCCCTCTTCTCTCCCCCAGCCGATCTCGAGGGCCTGGCCGCAATCTCCTGGTTGGCGATCACCTATGCCCTCTTCTACATCGGCCATACCGCGTACATCATTCCGCACTACGGCCTTGGCGCCGAGCTGACCAACGACCACCACGAGCGGACGCGCATCTTCGGCTGGCGCGAGGCATTCGTGATCGTGGGAACCCTGATCGCCGCCCTCGCTCCCGCGGTTCTGGAAGAAATCCTGGGCAGCACACGGGCTGCCTTCGCCGGATTCGCGACGGCCGCGGCAATCCTGCTCGTCGTGCTGTACTGGAACCTCGTCCGGGTCGTCCCCGAACGTTCGGACTACTTGATGCGGCCGACCAACCCGCTGGTTCCGGGCATTCGCCGATGCCTGCGCAACCCGGTCTTTCGCCTCGTGCTCATCGCCCATACCGTGCATGCGATCACCGCGGGCATCCCGCCGATCATGACGCCGTACTTCCTGAAGTACGTCGTGCAGCCCGGCGACTTCTCGTTCTGGTTCGCAGCGTTCCTGGCGGCCTATTTCGGGACGGCCTTTCTCACGCTTCCCCTGTGGATCCGGCTCGCGCGCATCCGCGGCAAACGCTTCGCCTGGATCGCCAGCATTGTGCCCGGCATCCTGGCCTTGTTCGCACTCTTCTTCATGGGGCCAGGCGACGTGATTCCAGCCGCATTGATCTTCGGCCTGGCCGGTACCGGCTTCGGCCCGGCCATCTTCATCACCCAATCCATCCTTGCGGACGTGATCGATTACGACGAACTCCACACGGGCCACCGCCGGGAAGCCCAATACACCGCGTTCTGGTCCTTCCTCCAGAAGTTCACCGTCATCCCCAGCGCGTCGATCCCCCTGGCCATCCTTGCATCGGCGGGTTTCGTGCCGAACGTTCCACAGAGCGAAACCGTGCAGCTCGTGATCCGATCCATCTACAGCATTGCTCCCGCGGTGATTGCACTCATCACGATCTTGATCGCTTGGCGCTACCCGTTGACCCAGGCCGTCCACGAAGCGATTCGAGAAGGCGTCACCCACCACGAAAACGGCCTGCCCGCAAGCGACCCCTTGACCGGACGGGTGATTCCTCCGCCGGGCGATGCCGAACATGAGGAGACCGGCTGGTTCCTCGATCACTTCTCCCAGCGCGAGCTCGGTTGGCTGGCCGCTCGCGGCCCGCTGCCCGTGCAAGCCAGCGCCCTGGCTTCAGCTCTGGGATCCATCTTCGTGTGTTCACTGGGAAGCGTGATGGCCCTGAAATCGCTTGGCGGCGTGGAGCA
Organism: bacterium; assembly: GCA_024226235.1. Classification (GTDB taxonomy): domain Bacteria; phylum Myxococcota_A; class UBA9160; order UBA9160; family UBA6930. The sequence goes on along the minus strand of JAAELW010000036.1, from coordinate 2,244 downwards.
GGCACCGGGCGTGGGAGCCGTGCTCTGGATCGTCGCGGCGGGATTTGGCCTCTCGGCGGCGGTCTACCACGGCATTCGCCTCATTGCTTCGCGACGGCTGCCGAGCGAGGGTGGCTCGGCCGAGCGAATTCGCCGACACGTCCAGGCCGTGAGACACACCTGGCACGAAGAGTAGGCCCGAAATCGCATGCGACCCCCCGCCCGACCTTGCAAGGAGGGCAGACGAGCAGCTCGTTCGATGATCGGGGCTCTGTGAGAAATGGGGTGTGCGGGCCAGTGAGCGGACCGCCATTCAGCTCCCGGCTCGTCTCAATTGCCCAGGAGACCGCGCAGCTTGTTGGCGAGCTGAGCACTCGTGAAGGGTTTCGCGACGAAGTCCACCAGAGTCGCCTCCCCGAAGTGCTCGACCACGTCACTCTGCGCGTGACCACTCGCGAACAGCACGGGCAGCTGCGGGCGAGTACGGCGTAGAACGGCAAACGTGGCCACTCCACTCATGCCGGGCATCGTCAGGTCCAGCACCACGACGACCACCTCGGAGCCCTGGGCATCGAGAACCCGTTCGGCCTCCTCGCCACTCGAGGCCGTCTGCACATGGAAGCCCAGATTCTCGAGCATCCGGGCGGCGACCTCGTGCACCGAAGCCTCATCGTCCACCACAAGGACGGTGCCCGTCGTTGCGGTCCAACCCTCGTCACCGCAATCCGAGGATTCCCGGGTTTCCTGCTGAGGCCCTGCGTAGGGAAGCAGGACACAGAACGACGTCCCCCGGCCGGACTGGCTCTCCACGCGGAGGTTGCCGCAGTGACCGCGCACGATCCCGAGAAGCGCCGCAAGGCCGAGGCCGCGACCCGTGAACTTCGTGGAGTAGAAGGGGTCGAAGACGCGATCGAGCATCTCTGTATCGATCCCGCAGCCGCTGTCTGTGATCTCGACGAAGGCATAGTCCCCTTCCGGCAACTCGTCCGTCAACCTGCACTCCAAGAAGAACGCGTGGTCGCAAGACGCGACTCCCGTCCGCACGCTGATCTTCCGCGGTTCCTCCCGCTGCCCAATCGGGAACGTTCGGTCGGAGCGCCGCCCTCCGCGGCCCCGCTTCTTAGCTCTTCTCTTGTGGTGTTCCGAAGAAGACGCCGACGTGCGACAGCAATCGGACCAGGCTGGCCTGTCGATGGGTCCCGGTCTTCCTGAACAGGGCCTTGAGATGGTGGCGCGCTGTCCCTCGGGCGATGCCGAGCTGGTCGGCGGATTCCGCCAGCGAGAGATCGTGACTGAGCAACGTGGCCAGGGCGCTCTCCGCAGGTGTCAGGCCGTAGAGTGCTGCGAACACTTCCGGGGCGCCCGACGGTGTCTCGTGCGGATCGATGGCGAAGACCACCGCGACCCCATCTAGATCGAAGGCCTGCAACGAAGTCTCTCGCGGCAAGGGCGCCACCCGTACCTCGAGCGAGCGTCGTGGGTTGGCCCTCGGGACGAGCAGTGTTCCCCCCGCAGACAGTCCGCTGCCGTCGCCGGTTGTCACCGTGGCGCCAATCAACGCCTCAAGCGTGCGCGACGTCTTGTGCTCTCGTGCCTGCAGCTGGCCGCGATCGATGAAGAGGCCATCTTGATCTCGAACGAGTTGACGCGCTGCGCGGCTGGCCCAGACCACATCGCGGCGTGCATTGATGATGAAGACCGCGACCGGCAGCAGATCGAACGCGTCGGCCAGATTCGCCTGACGGTCGGGGACATCCTGCAGCATCTTCCAGCTAGAGCGCGCCATCATGAGGTGCGGAACCAGCAACTCGAGTAGCTCTAAGCCCTCCTTGCGAAGCCGAGCGGCACCTCCCTTCCTGGCGATCCCCAGAAAGGCCGCCAGGCGCCCCCCCTCTTGGGCCAGTACTGCGGAGTAGTTCGGGCCCCACGAAAATCCACGGGGCTGCAGGAAGTCGTTGTAGAACTCGGATTGCAGTAGCTCTCCGGAGGATATGAAGGACTCGAATGCGACGACTTCCCCGACACGCGCGGTCTCCATCTGTGCGAAGCCCGGATCGATGGTGTGAAAGTGCTCGACATAGGCGGAGATTTGATCCTCATCCGCACCAGACGAGTAGACCACAGGGGGGCACTCCCCACCCGGTGTGGCGAGTGCCAGCTCCACTTCGTAGCCGCCGAGCGCGGTAGCGATCCCCCCGAGAACTTCCACCATACGGTTCGGGTGTATGGCCGCATCGTAGAGTGCCGGGATCAGTCTTAGAGCTT
>JAAELW010000035.1 GCA_024226235.1 bacterium | reverse complement strand
CAACGGCAGTACCAATCCGTCGGAGCATCTCGTCCCTCCTCTTTTCATGCCTCCGCTCGACGCAGCGGGACTCAATTCCACAAGAGTGGAAGTCTGGGCCGAGGTCACTCTTCTGTCAATGGGCAGCAGCTGCCGTTGGCGTCCCACGCGACACTAGACAATGGACGAGGTGCCAGAGGGTCACGGTCGATGGCCGTCACGCAGCTTGTCGTGCCGCAGGTGCGGGGCTAACGGAGCTTCCATTCCACGTCGTAGTACCGACCGTCCTTCACAGCCTGGTTGCTGATCCAGAGCTCGTGGCCAGGGGGCACGCTGACGATGTTGAGGACGTCTGCGTGGAGATCGGTATTCCCGCTGGTCTGCTGGGTCGCGGGGTCGAGGAACCTGCACATGGCACGCTTCGAGACCTGAAGCCGGACTTGTCGGGACCCGGGCGTGTGATTCACGGCGGCCCTCTTCCAGTGGATTTCGTGTCGCCCTTCCATCTCGGTAGTGGCGCCCGACACAAGCCATCCCTGAAATGCTGACATCGATTCTCCTTCTCTCTCGCGCCTACTTCTGTTCCACAAGCCAAGGCTGGGCATGGTGTATCTCCCGGTCCACGTGGGCGAACGTGCCTCGGCGGAGGCCTCCCCGGAGAAGAAAGCGAAAGTGTGCGGGACGGGGAGTCTTGTGCTCCAGGGCAACCACCGAAGCGTGCGGACCCTAACTCAAACTTCCATGAGAAGCCTGGCCCAGTCAAGCGCGGCGTAGCGCCAATTGTGTCTTGTGAGCTGCGGGCGCAGCTCGTCTGGTGAAGGTCCGCCCCGGTCCCACGCTTCCATCCGCACTCTTGTTGAGCCTCTAGCGAAGCTCGGTGCACGTTGGGGTCCGAGTGAGTCGGGATGCTGCTATCTCAGTACCGGCATCTGCTAGGCAGCGCCCGTCAGGATTCCGCAGTCATCCAAACTCGGAATGGGGTCGGTGGTCTTCTTTCGCTCCTTCGGTCGGGGGCGTGCCCCTACACCGCTTGAGCTTGGTTCCTGGTGGGCTCGTACACCTCGCCACTACGCCAGAGCGCGTGCAGCAATACGGCAAGCTTCCGGGCAACGGCGATCACCGCACGGCGTTTCGCCGTGCGTCCTCCGCGGCTGGCGATCCGCTCCCCGGCCCGCCGCATATCCGAGTCAGGGGCGTTCTTCGCCATGATTCGGTGGGCGCACTGCACAAGCAATGTGCGCACCATTCTGTCGCCTGACTTCGTGATCGAGAGCTGCTTCTCCACCGCGCCCGATTGATCGCGTCGGGGCACAAGCCCGAAGAACGCGCCAACCGTGCGGCTACTTCGGAAACGGCCGACATCTTCGATCGTCAACATGAAGGCCATCGCCGTCAGCTTGCCCACCCCGTGCACCTGCGTCAGCAACGTCGACTCGGGGTGCTTCTCGTCTGCCAGCTTCTCGATGCCTTCGTCGTAGGTGGCGATCTCGTCCGTGAGGCCCTCGATCGCCAGAAGCAACGGGTGCAACGCAGGGTGAAGCTCCTCCGGAATGAACTCGAGCGTGCGGTGCCCGATCCGGTGCGTACCCAGCGGCGGCAAGCGGAACCCGAAGGACTTCACGATCCCGCGCAGCGTGTTCACCAACTTCGTGCGGGCTGATACGAGCCCTGCGCGAGCGCGCAGCACAGCCAAGTCGCGTTGCGCACCCTCCGAACGGTGCTGGATCGGCGCCAGCAGGGTCGGGTCGAGCCGACCCACACGCGCCAGAGCGGTTGCGTCTACCTCGTCCGACTTGCGATCGTTCTGGTAGATGAAGCGAAGCTTGCGCGGGTTCGCTACGAGCACTTCTTCGCAGCACGCCTGCGCTGCCTGGCTCGCCCAGCGTGAGTGCGTGCCCACCTCCAGCACCACCCGGGCGCGCGGGTAGTTCGACAGGAACGACTGCATCTTGCTCGGCGTCGTGGCCACGCGGCCCGTGCCAACTTCCTTCCCGCTCTTCTGGTCCAGGATGCTGTACTGCGTGTACCGATCACCCATATCCAACCCGATCGTCTCCGTGATAAGTTCCGACATGCTGGTCCTCCCTTCAGGGCCTTGTGCTCGTGCGTCACTACGCAGCTCGGTTATCCGATGACTGCGCGACGCAGGGAGGGCCGGCTTCTCATCCCATCTCCGTACGTTCCCATGAGCTATGGATCAGGGGTTTACGGGGAGATACCAGATGGTTGCATCGACGACGTCGGACTGGATGTCCACGTCTTGATCCTTGAAGGTCGCGATGTATCTGGGGGTGCCCGTCGCATTCTCTGTTGCCACGGACAGCGCGCTGAGCTTGCGGTCGCCGCCGCGGAACTCGAGGTGGAAGCCCGTGATCGCTGACATGCCCGTGGGGGGACGCGGACGGTCGGTCGTGCCCGAGAAGGAGATCAGGATGCCTGTCTGCGCTCCGAAGTGGGGGAGCAGCGTGGAGCTGGGTCCCCGCGACGTTGGTACGACCACGTACAGGATCGTCGCGGCATAGGTGTCGTCACCGGGGGAGTCGTCTCGGTACTCCACCTCGACGTAGCCCCGATCGGGAAACGGCTCGATGCGCAGAACCCGGATGTGGTGGTTGCTGCCCTCCGTCTGGAAGGCGAAGCCGCTCAGCAGGAACATCTCGCCTGGGGCGATGGTGATCGGGAGCCGCGCCGTGCCGCTCAGCCCCGTGTCCGACGTATGGAGTCGCGGCCCTACCCGGCGGACGTCGTAGGTGCGGGCGGACATGTGTACTGAATCCGAGCCTCCGTCATCGTCGTTGAGGCCCATGAGGAACGAGTCGAGATTCGGGATGCCGCCGCCGCTGCTCGAGACACCGCCAACCATGATGTTCGATGCGTTGTGCTCGGCCGTCGGCGAGTACGCGAGGTTGAAGCCCAGGAGCGCCGGAACGAATCCGTCCAGGTCGGTTCCCCAGAGCGCACCAGGGCCGCCAACGAACTCCCGGACCGTGGGGGCCACCTCCTCGACGGGGATAACCTCTTCGACCTCCTCTTCGCGGGAGGAGCCGCTTGTTGAGCCACCCCCGCAGGCTGGCGCCAGCATGAGTGCAGTGAGCAGTGCCATCAGGTGCCGGTGCTTCAGGATCGACTTGCGGAACATGGGGGACCTCCTGTCGCCTGCAAGGCGCGACGAGCAGGGGGCTCCCAAGCTCCCAGCGTGTGGACAGTCATTTGGGCATTTGTCGCGGATTCCGCCAAGTACAGACGGCACATACCAGTTCGACGGCTTGGTAGCCGGAGCATGCGAGTCAAGGGCTGCGCACCTCCACCCGGAGGCGCCACCTCGGTGCGTCACCTTGCGCATCGGTTCTCGTCAGTCGCGCATGAGGCAGGACGTCTAGATCCTGTCTGGACCTCCTGGGCGCGCGGGCTCGACGGAGCCGCGAGAATCGCTGTCCACAGGCGCGCTCGCTGGGCGCCCCCGATCCGGGCGCGGTCCGCGCTCGATCGAGGAGACTCCATGGGACTGCAATGCACCGCTCCGAAGCTGCTCGTTTGCGGTCTATGGCTGGGGCTCCTGACGGCTTGCGGCGGCACAGGTGGCAGCACGCCGCCTTCCGAATCGAGCATTGCCACGCTCGCGGGCCTGGTCCCGTCCTTCGGTTCCCTGACGCCTGCGTTCGATCCTAGCGTCACGACGTACACGATCGAGACCGGACGCCTCGCGCCAACGCTCCGATTCACGCCAACGGTGAGGGAGCCCTCCGCCACGGTCGTGGTCCAAGGCCTGCCGACCGCCTCCACTGTGGCATCGCCGCCTGTGCCTCTCGCACTCGGCCCCACGCCGGTGACCCTCGAAGTGACCGCTGGAGACGGCGTGACGCAGGAGCGCTACATCGTGGTCGTACTCCGGGCGTCTCTGGCCGATCCGGAGGCCTACGTGAAGGCGCCAGCGCCTGTAAGGTCCCAGCAGTTCGGCAGCGCGGTAGCACTCTCCGGCGACACCTTGGTCGTGGGCGCCCGGAACGAGAGCAGCTCGGCAATGGGTATCGGGGGCGATCCCCACGATAGCGCGCGCCCAATCAGCGGCGCCGTTTTCGTGTTCGTGCGCACCGCGCGCACGTCGACCCAGCAGGCCCATCTCAAGGCCTCCACCCCCGACCCGCTTCATCATTTCGGCGCCAGCGTCGCGCTCTCCGGGGACAACCT
>JAAELW010000034.1 GCA_024226235.1 bacterium | reverse complement strand
CGGCGACCCTCCTGATCGGCCCGTTGGCCCTCCTGATCGGCACGGCGACTCTCTAGCTCGGTGCGCCTGCTCTGTAGCTCGGCGCGACGGTTGGCCCGCTCGATCTGCCGGCGTTGGCGAAGCTCGCGTTCCTCTCCGGTGGGCAGCCATTGCCCCGCAGCATCGAACCCGCGCAGCCATGAGAGCTGCGCACCTTTGAACGTGCCTTCCCACACGCCGATACCCAGCCCGGCCGCCGGCAGCCACACCCGTCGATCGGTCGGCGTGGTGTCGCGATAGCGTCCGCCTTCGAGGGTATAGCAGCGCAGCTTGTCCTTGAAGCGGTCGTGGATCAGGTAGAACGGTATGCCCAGGGAGCGCTCGTAAACCGCCCACTTGTTCGGCGGCTTGTCCATCCCCTCGGCGCTCTCGGGGGGCTCGCCCTGGTCGGGGTCCGGGTCGGTGTGCGACACCAGTTCCACCACCACGTACGGCAGCACGCGCTCCTCCCAGGTCACGTAGCTGCAGCGCAGCGGGTCCTTCGGATGGGCCCGCGGCACCCCCAGCACCGCGAACCAGTCCGGTCGCTTGTACCACCGGGGATGATCGGGGTCGTAGTACAGATACAGATCG
>JAAELW010000033.1 GCA_024226235.1 bacterium | reverse complement strand
CTCTCAGAGGGTACCGAGGCCTTTGTCGGAGACGAGGGCTTCGACCGGCTGCTGGCGGGCTACCGCAAGAAGAGCGAAGCGGCCGGTCGACGGTCCGGCCGCAGGTTCTGCACTCAGTGCGGCAAGCCACTCAAGGCGGGAGCGAAGTTCTGCACCGGTTGCGGCGCGAAACTCGAGCTCAGTTGAAGGTGTCGCAGACATCCTCGGTCAACGGAAGTTGATACGACACCGTGTAGTTCACGTCATTGGTCGGCCAGGGGAATTCCGTGCTCCACTGGTGATCGATGGCTTTGGGATCGCAGACCCCCTGTGTCCCCCCGCCGATGTTGGAGTCAATCCAGTAGTGGACCTGGTGGGCGACCCCTCGCTCCAGCACGGCGCCTGCGGCGAAGGAGAAGGAGGGGTTCCGCGTGGCGGAGACCGTGCCGCTGGCCTGGGCGATCAGGACGCCGTCTCGTAACACGGCGATCTCGATCGGCTGACCTCCGTGGCGGGCCTGGAAACTCCCATCCAGCGCAAACGTCAGTCGAAACGGCCCGTCCAGATCGTCCCAGGCCGGGTCCAGAACGTAGGAGGCATCGTGGCAGGCGCCGGAAACGGAAACGGTCGCAGCGAGCAGCAGCAGCGATGCGACTCTGGCGAAGTTCGATCGGTTCTTCATGGCTTTCTCCTTCTTCGATGGCCGTATCGGCCTCACTCACAGACGCGCAATCCACCCGCAAAGTCCGCAAACCCCTTTGACAATGGCCGCTCGAGGTGAAGTAATGGGGCAAGTCGGCTAGGCAAGACCCGGCCCGGGAGCGATCCCGATGAACGAAGATCCCAGGACCCTCGCGACCGACATCCTGGCCGGAGCCTCGGCCGGCGAGCTGATGCCACTGGTCTACGACGAGCTGCGACGCCTGGCCCGGGGTTTCATGGGCCGCGAGCGGCGGGATCACACACTCCAACCGACGGCGCTGGTGCACGAGGCCTTCATCCGTCTGATCGACCAGTCGCGTGTGGACTGGCGGGGCCGGACCCACTTCCGGGCGGTCGGAGCCAGGGTCATGAGACGAATCCTGGTCGACCATGCGCGTGGGTACGGGAGCGCCAAGCGCGGCGGCGGGTGGCAGCGGGTCACGCTGGGCGAGTCGCTCATGCGCTCCTCCGACGCCGACCTGGATCTCGTGGAGGTGTTGAGCCTCAGCGACGCTCTGGACCGTCTTCGCCGGCTCGACGAGCGCCAGGCTCACATCGTCGAGTTGCGATTCTTCGGCGGCCTGACCAGCGCCGAAATCGCGGAGGTGCTGGGCGTATCCTCGCGCACCGTCGAGGGTGACTGGATGCACGGGCGGGCGTGGCTCAAGCGCGAGCTGAGCCGTAAGGATGAGCCGTCATGAGTGACCCTCGCCACGCACGCGTCAAGACGATCTTCGCGGCGGTTTGTGCGCGGCCGCCCGAGGAATGGCCTGACTTGCTCGCGAGAGAATGCGCCCATGACCCGGAGCTACGCGACGAAGTCGAGTCGCTTCTGCGCTTCCACGATTGCACCGCGGAAGAAGGGCCGACCGTCGAAGTCGAGAAACCGGAGTTGAAGCCCGGCGGCAGCATTGGCCACTACTCGATCTTGCGTCTGCTGGGGGAAGGCGGGATGGGAGAGGTCTGGGAGGCCGAGCAGAGGGAACCGGTCCGTCGCAGGGTCGCCCTGAAGCTGATCAAGGCCGGCATGAGCACCAAGCAGGTCGTGGCCCGTTTCGAGTCCGAGCGCCAGGCTCTGGCCCTGATGGATCACCCGAACATCGCCCGGGTGTTCGACGCCGGCGCGACGGAGCGGGGGCGGCCCTACTTCGTCATGGAATACGTCCGCGGCGAGCGAATCACCACCTACTGCGATCGACACCGACTGACCACCCGCCAGCGGCTGGAGTTGTTCCTTGAGGTCTGCGACGGCGTGCAGCACGCCCACCACAAGGGAGTCATCCACCGCGATATCAAACCATCGAACCTTCTGGTGTCGATCCAGGACGACCGGCCGACGCCCAAAATCATCGACTTCGGTGTCGCGAAGGCAACCTCGCAGCCGCTGACCTCCAAGACGATGGTCACGCAGCTGGGGATGTTGATCGGTACACCCGAATACATGAGCCCCGAGCAGGCCGAGACGACCACGCTGGACATCGACACCCGCACCGACGTGTACTCCCTGGGTGTGGTGCTCTACGAGCTGCTGGTCGGGGCGCCGCCGTTCGAGTTCGACGAGCTTCGTGTGGCAGGAGTCGACGAGCTCCGCCGCAAGGTGCGTGAGGACGAGGCGCCCAGGCCGAGCCTTCGATTCACCAGCCTGGGCGGAAGGTCGACGCGGATCGCCGCGGAGCGTCGGACCGACCCACCGTCGCTGGCCCGCCAGCTTCGGGGCGAGCTGGACTGGATCGTGATGCGGGCGCTGGAGAAGGACCGCACCCGCCGCTACGCTTCCCCGGCGGAGATTGCTGGCGACATCCACCGTCATCTCAACGACGAGCCGGTACTCGCGGGACCGCCGAGCGCCGTCTACCGCGTGCGCAAGTTCGTGCGGCGGCACAGGCTGGGTGTGATCGCCGCATCGATGGTCCTGCTGGCGCTACTCGTCGGTGCCACCGCCACCACCTTCGGCATGCTCCGCGCGCAAAGCGCCGAGGCCGGGGCCAGGCGGGACGCGGCGACCGCCGAGCAGGTCTCGGGCTTCCTGGTCGGGCTGTTCCAGGTCTCCGATCCGAGCCGGGCCCGCGGTAACACGATCACCGCCCGCGAGATTCTCGACCAGGGCGCCGGGCGGATCCGGGACGAGCTGATCGAACAGCCCGAGGTGCAGGCGCGAATGATGGCGACGATCGGTGCCGTCTACAGGGGATTGGGGCTTTACGATCCGGCCCAGGATCTGCTCGAAGAAGCGCTGGTCATCCGCGAGACCCACCTCGCGCCGGACGATCCGGCGATTCTGTGGAACCTGTTCGACCTGGCCTGGCTGGCGATGGAGCTGAACGACTACGCGCGGGCCGCCGAGATCACCGAGCGCTTCATGCCGCTGGCGCACCGAATTCTCGATCCGGATTCCGCGGAGTTCGCCCGGGTACTCGCGGGTGTCGGAATGGTCCGCTGGGACGAGCAGAGGTACGCGGAATCGGAGGAACTCCTTAGCGATGCGATTGCAATTTGGGATCGGCAAACGTCAGTATCGGATCCGTTCATGGGGACCGCACTGGACGGTCTCGGGCGGGCGCTCGCACGAAAAGATCAGCTCGATCAGGCCCTCGAGAATCTGAAGCGCGCGCAGACGTTTCGTCGCCGGACGCTGGGGCCCGATCATCCCGACATGGCGGCGAGCATGATCTTTCTGGCAGACGTGCACGAGCGCCGTGGCGAACACGCACAGGCGCAGGCGTTGCACCGGCGTGCGCTGGAGCTGGTCGAGCGTACCCGCGGTGCGGACCACCCGATCATGGTCGAAGCACTGCGGCTCAACGCCGGCTTCTTGCACCACAGGGGCGAGGTCGACAAGGCCCGGTCGTTCTACGAGCGAGCGCTGGATCTGGCCGAACAGGTGGCGCGGCCGGTCGATCAGGATCTCCCCGGTCTCGTGGAGGAGTACGCCGATCTGCTGGTGGGTCTCGGGGAGTACGAGGGGGTCCGTGCGTTACACGATCGGGTGCTGGCTTTCTTCGATCCGCAAGGCGTCGATCATCCTTCGTATTCGCCCATCGCCTACCACCTGGGGCAGATCCTCGCCAACCGGCAAGCCTACGAGGAGGCGCGATTCTACGCGGAACGGGCGCTTGCGGCACGTGAGCGGAATCTCGCTCCCGACGACGAGTCGCTTGCCTGGACGCTGAACCTGACCGCGCGAACCTGGGAGTACACGGGAAAGCTCGAGGAGGCGACGGCGTTGTTCGAGCGGGCGCTGGGGATCGTCGAACGAGAGAGATCGGACGATCCCGATCTGTCATGGTTGTTGACCGGTCTGGGGTGGAACCTGACCCGGCTGGAGCGGTTTGACGAGGCGCGAGCGTTCCACGAACGCTCGATCCGCCTCGTCGAAGACCAGCTGGGACCGGAGCACCCGCGGATGGTCCCCGCGCTGGACGGCCTGGCTGCCATGTACTGGCGGATGGGACGTTTTGAGGATTCACGACCGCTCGGCGCCCGTGCACTTTCGATCCGGGAGAGCGAGGTCGGCCGCGAGGACCGGGACGTGGTCAGACGCTACTACAACCTCGCCTGCATCTGGGCCAGGATCGGCGATAGGGACGAGGCGATGGACAGGCTGCGCCAGGCGATCGATCGGGGATTCAGCTGGGGCGGCATCGCCGACGACCCGGACATGGACTCGCTTCGCGGCGACCCGGGGTTCGAGGCGATCGTCGACGAGATCGAGCGGCGGAACGCGATCCAGCATGAGATTCAAGAATTATAGGAAGCCGTCGCCGGCGAGGTGGGGCAGTTGGGTTCGCCGCACCTGACGGTTCCGATATAATCTCCGCTTCCTCGAGCTCTCGAACCTACCTTTGGAGGATTCCCGTATGAAACCGTTGATGATCGTCTTGATGGCCGGTGCCCTGTGTCTCGGCACCGGAACGCTGCTCCTTGCGGACCACCACGACAAGGCACAGGGCCACGAAGGTCACGGCCACGAAGGCCACGCCCACGGCGAGGCTGCCATGCCCCCCATGGGCCCCCCGCCGGAAATGAAGAAGCTCGAGGCGATGAACGGCAAGTACAAGGTGAAGTTCTTCTACAAGATGAACCCGATGAGCGAGGAGTGGACCGAGACCGAGGCCACCGCGGTGCTGAGCACGGTGGTGGGCGGCGGTGCCCAGCAGATGATCTTCGAAGGCAAGATGATGGACATGCCCTTCAGCGGGATCGGGCTCACCAGCTTCGACCGCGAGACCAAGAAGTGGCAGACGACCTGGGTCGACAGCATGGGAGCCAGGATCTCCATGTACACCGGGGCTCTCCAGGAGGGGAAGATCGTGGTCACGGGCAAGGACATGGGCCAGGGCATGACCTACCACTCCCGGCTCAGCACCTTCAACATCACCGACAAGGGCTTTGATTGGTTGTACGAGATGTCCATGGACGGCACGAACTACATGGACACGGCAAAGGCGACCTACACGAAGAAGTAGGACCTCTCGCCGTCGCACCGCGAGGGAAGCTTCGCGGGCCGGGCCGGAAGTGCGCACGACGCTGCGCGCTTCGTGGAGAGCGAGTGTCGACATCGCCGGGAAAGCGTCCGCAACGCGGGTGGCACGTGCCTCGCTAGAGGTACGTGCATCACAACGCGCAACCTGCGCCGCGGACGGAGGTGCCGGATGAACAGGCGGTCGACCCGGAACTTGGTCTACATTCTCGGAGTGTTGCTGTGGGGGGGCATGCCCCCCGCCGCCGAACGAGACGGAATGGAGCAGTTCCTCTGGGACAGGGACACCGAAATCCGGGGAATGGTCACCGTCTCCTACGCGCACGCAAGCGACAGCGATGGGCCGAGTACGCGAGGTCTGAGACTCGGTTACGGCTACTTCGGGGGTAAGACAAATGACTACCCCTGGGGAGAATTCTGGGCAGCGTTTCGTGAGGACGGAGACTACGAGATCACCGCAGCGGGACTCAGTGTCGTTCCGATCGCCAAGGTCTCCAGACGCTTCGGCGTGGGCCCTCTCTTCGACCTCGGTCTATCCAGGCGCGAGCAAGACGGCCGATCTGCCTACGCGGGCCTGGTCGGCGCAGGTGCGGAGGGAGTTGTTCGGGTCGGTCGCCGATGGGACCTGGTGACGACCGCGGAAGCCGCCTATCGCACCACCGGCGACGTCGAGCTCCAGGCCCGGGTCGGGATTCGTTTCCACCATGAAAAGATTCCCTTCTTTCCGCGCCGACGATGAGGAGGCCGGGAGCGACCGATCACCCGGCGTGCGCACCGGGGGGGCGTAACCGCAGGCTCCGGTATCTCCGTCCGTTGAGCACCGCGCCGACAAAGGTGTTGCGCACCAGCAGGGCGTAGGTCACACAACACACGACGGTCGTCCCGCCGAGCACGAGCAGAAACTTGACCCCGGCCGGCAGGCCCGAGCCGATGAGCACCCCGGCACCGAGCGCGGTCAGCGGCAGATGAACCAGGTAGAACCAGTAGGAGGCATCCGAGACCCACCGCATCGCCGGCGAGTGCCG
>JAAELW010000032.1 GCA_024226235.1 bacterium | reverse complement strand
TCCAACTTAACAAAAGTGCCTGGCCCCTTGCTTAACACGTGTGGCTCCGATGAATGTCTCGCCGCGGGCGGATCTGGTGCTGGTGGGGGGTGGCCACGCCCACGTCCAGGTGATCCGTCGTTGGATGATGGATCCGCTGCCCGACGTGCGGCTCACGGTCGTGCTCGACCGTCCAGAAGCCCTCTATTCGGGGATGGTGCCCGGGGTGGTGGCCGGCGACTACGAGATCGGGCAAGCAGAAATCGATGTCGTGCCGCTCTCCCGGTTGGCGCGAGCGCGGGTCGTATTGTCTGCTGCAACCCGTATCGTACCTGCAACCCGAAGCATCGAGCTCGTCGACCGTCCGCCTCTGCGTTACGACGTGGCGAGTCTCGATGTGGGCAGCACGGTGCGCGGCGGCGAGCTGCCTGGCGTGCGCGAATACGCGCTTCCCACTCGTCCCATTCGGGATTTCGTGGAGCGGATCGACAACGCAATTGCCCGCCTGCAGGCGGCCGGCGGGAGGCCGCACATCGCAGTCGTCGGGGGCGGAGCCGCCGGCGTGGAGCTGGCGTTCACGCTGGATACCCGGCTTCGTTCTGCCGGTGTCGAGCCTGCCGTCGAGATCATCACCGACGGTCCGATCGTTCCCGATTCGTCCGCGCGCCTGCGACGAGCGACCGAGAACGCAGCCCGGGCCCGGGGGATCGGGGTTCTCCAGGGCGCAAGGGTCTCTGCAGTCGACGCGAAGAACATCTGTCTCGAGGGGGATGACACGCGCCCGGCAGATCTCGTGATCTGGGCGACGGGTGCGGCCCCGCCATCGGTGATCGAGCACTCTCCCCTCCCGAAGGATGAAGCCGGGTTCGTCCGGGTTGCCCCCAGCTTCGAAATCGAAATGGAAAGCGAAGGCGAATCGCGGCTGTTCGCGGCCGGCGATTGCGCCTCGCTGACCAGACATCCGTGGGTGACGAAGGCCGGTGTACATGCAGTGCGCGCGGGTCCCACTCTCGACGCCAACCTGCGTGCCATCCTGACCGACCGTCCCCTCCGACGGCACCGGTCCCAGCGCGACTTCCTGGCACTTCTCAACCTGGGCGGAGGCCGGGCCATCGGAGGAAAATGGGGAATGGCGTTCTCCGCTGGCGCGGTCTGGCGCCTGAAGGACTGGATCGATCGCCGCTTCATGGCGCGTTTCCAGGTGCTCGAAGCCGATGGTACGTCGACCGGGGAATTCCCGACTCCGGAAGAGATGGGCATGGAGGAGATGCCCTGTGGAGGCTGCGCAGCGAAGGTCGGAGCGAGTCCTCTTTCCCGCGCATTGGCGCGTCTCGAGCCGGCGCCCCCCGACGATCGGGTCGTCGTGGGGCTCGATGTGCCCGACGATGCAGCGGCTTTGCGTACGCCCGCCGGTGACGTGGTGCTCTCGACGGTCGATGGCTTCCGGGCCTTCACGGACGACCCGTGGTGGGTAGGCCGGGTGGCCGCCATCAACGCGGTGAGTGATGTGCAGGCAAAAGGTGGAATACCGCGCCACGCTCTCGCTCTCGTCACGGTTCCGGAGGAAGAGGAGGCTCGCGCGGAGGAGACACTCTTCCAGGTGCTCTCGGGCCTGCGGGCGGCACTCGACCCTCTGGGTGTCAGCCTGGTGGGTGGCCACACGACCCAGGGGCCGGAACTCTTCGTGGGCCTTTCCGTCACCGGGGATGCTCCTGCGGGCGGGCCCTTGCCTCTCGGTGCCCTCGAGCCAGGGGATGTCCTGGTGTTGACCGCTGCGCTCGGAACCGGCGTGGTGCTGGCGGCCGATATGCAGGGCCGTGCCCGGGGTGCTTGGCTCCAGGCGGTACTCACGCATATGGCCCGATCGAATTCGAACGCGGCGGAGGTCGCTACCCGCCTGGCGCGCTCGGCGACCGATGTGTCTGGCTTCGGGCTGGCGGGTCATCTCGGGGAGATGTTGGAGGCGGCCGGAATGTCGGCAGAGCTCTTCTTCGACGCACTGCCGCTGCTGCCCGGTGTACGGGTGCTTCTGGAAGCAGGTGTTCGGAGTACCTTCCACGACCAGAATGCAGAAGGTCGGCGCGGCATCGCGTGGGATGCCTCCCTGCGTGACCGGCCCACGGTCGAGGTGCTCTTCGATCCGCAGACCTCTGGAGGCCTCTTGCTTGCGGTGCCGAGAGCCGCGTTGGCCGAGGCCCTCTCCGCACTGCACGCAGGAGGGGATATGGCCGCCGCCGAGATCGGAACGGTCGAGTCGATCAGGGACGATGGTGCCCGCTTCGCAGTCGTGGAACGCGGTGCCGGCTGATTCCCATCGCCCGGCCGGCACCGGTCTGCTTCTGGTGAACGTCCTGCTCGCGCTGCTCGCGACGGGCCTGCTCGCAAAGACGTGGCTACAGGTCGGGAACACACTGCACGCCGGTGGTCGTTGGGAGAGCTCCAAGGTCGGCCTCTCCTACGGAATTCTGGGCTCGGTTTCGTTCCTGACCACCCGCACGGCACTATTTCGGGAGCGTCTCGACCTCGGCGCCTGGCACGCGCACCACGAGCTGCGCTGGCACGAGCGGATCGATCCCGAGAGCATCGAGCTTCGCTTCCGTCTGCTCGGTGAAGGAACATTCAGTGTGCTGCTCGGAGACGACCACGCGGGCTTCGATGCCGTCCGGTTCAGTCGCAGTCCCGGGCTCGACGGGGGCTGTCTGCGTGTCGCTCCGGGCGGGCGCTTCGAGCGGCACGAGACATTGCCGGGGACCTCTGCGCAGGCTCTCGATACCGGATGGCATGTGTTCCAGTGGCAACGCGGACAGGTCTTCCTCGATGGCCGGGACCTCGGACACTGTGACTGGCCCGTGAAGGAAGGGGTCCGGCTGGCGCTGCGCAGCACCGCCGGCCGGAAGACCTGGGTCGATGATCTGCGCATCGTCGGACGCGAGGGTCTGATCGTCGAGGAGAGCTTCGCCAATCGCCGCGGGGCGCCGCGGGTCGTGTCCATTGCACTCCTGTTCGTGTTATGTGCATCGGGTCTCGCCTGGTTCGGGTCGAGAGAGGCCAGAGCTCATGGTGAGGTGAGCGGTGGAGCGGTGCTCTTGTTGGTCAATCTGGTCCTGGTCGCGATCGCAGGCCTGTGGTTTGCGACCGAGTGGATCTATCTCGGCCGCCTGCATCCCGAACAGCCGGACTTCGCGGGTTACGAGAACCGCATCGAGTACGAGGGAGAGATCGTTCCGCGCCTGGCTCGCGAGCATCCTCTTGTTCCGCCCGGGCCAGGGATCCGACGTGTCGTGTTCCTGGGAAGCTCCCAGACCTGGGGCTCTGGCGCCGCGTCAGCGGAAGAGCCTTGGGTGGCGCGCCTCGAGCGCCGCTGGAACGAGGCGGCCCAGCCCGGTACGCGGGTGGAGTGCATCAACACCGGCATCCCTGCGTTCACCGGCCCCCAGATCCTGCCCCTCTGGACGGATACCTGGAGTGCCTGGGAACCCGAGCTGGTCGTCGTCGATCTCGGGAACAACGACCGCGATCCGGAGGCGCTCGAACAGGCCATGGATGAGCTGGTCGTCTTCAATCGCGAGCGCGGTATCCGGACGGTGTTCGTGCTGGAGCCGAACACGATCGAAGCCCGCGCTGAACAGAGCCTGGCTGGCCTGGTCGAGCGTCACGGAATCCTGCGCCGGGTGGGGGGGCGCCATGGCATCCCGGTCCTCGACCTGCACGAGGCTCTGGTGATCCGTCGGGCCGAGGGCTTCCTCTGGTGGGATCGTGTCCACTTGACCTCATTTGGACATCGGGTGATGGCTGAGGAGCTGGATCGCCTGCTTGGCGAGATCCCCGGGTCTTCAGGCGGCCACCCCCTATTCCGGTAGCTCTGCAAAGGCTTCTACTCCAGGCCCCTCCAGCAAACAGGCGTATCGGCCGAAATGGTTCCTGGGGGAAACCATGGAGCGAACCATCCGACGAACGAGACGAGCCCTGGTGTGGGCGGGGGCTCTCCTGCTGATGCAGGCGTGCAACCGGATCGAGGTGGCTCCGGAGGCGACGGCAAGCGACGCCGGATCGGCGGGTCAAACCGGATCGGTGAGTCAAACCGGATCGGCGGCCGAAGCCGTGAGGCCCCAGTCGCCACCCAAAGCGGATCTCGCACTCCGCCTCAGTCTGGACGAGCGCTTCCATGTGGACCGGCACGAAGGCGCGGCCATGGTCCTGCGGCTTCCCGACGTGCCGGACGTCGAATTGTGGATGGCGGTCGGTCGCGATCCGGTGGGCGGCCCGGTACCCGGTCAGCAAGCGCTGGTCGAGCGCGCCCTGCGGTACCTGGAACCTGTTCACGGGAAGGTGGGGGTTTCGACCACGGCGGCCGGTGATTCGTTGCTGACTTTTTCGGGCTCGGTGGAGGACGGCAACCGCACTCTCCACACCTGGAATTGGATGGTGCTTCGGCCCGGGACCAGCGATGTGTTGCGGGCGGATGTCTCCCTCCGCGTTCCAGGCTCCTGGGCGGAGCGATCCGATATGAAAGGGTTGGCTGGCCACGTGGCCGAGCGCCTGGCATCCGCAGGGTTCGAGCCCGACTCCTGACCCCTGCACCGTGTTCCCGGGCTCTATAGTCGGGCGGTGTCCAAACCGCTCGATCTCCTCGATGCACGTTTTCCCGGGCGCCCCGCGTTCGACACAGCCGTTTCCCGCGCGCTGCTGACCCGGGTCGCGGCAGGTGAACGTCGCGAGAGTCTGCGGCTCTACGTTCCAGACGATGTAGTGGCATTCTCGATTCTCGATCGCACCCGGCCAGGCTTTGCAGAGGCGGTATCGGTAGCCCGCGGTGCGGGTTTCGATGCGGTGCTTCGGCTGGCCGGTGGCCGTGCGGCGCTCTTCACCCGCCAGAGCCTGGCCTTTGCCTGGTGCGTCCCGGCGGAGGATGCTCGTTCGGGCATTCACGCACGATTCGAATGGCTTGCGGCTGTGGTGCGCGATGCGCTGGGCGATCTGGGGGTCGACGCACGAGTGGGAGCGGTACCGGGCGAGTATTGCCCAGGCGACCACTCCGTAAATGCTCGGGGAGTGAAGAAACTGATGGGGGTGGGCCAGCGGATCGTGAAAGGCGCAGCTCACGTGGGTGGTGTGATCGTGGTTGAGAACGGCTCCCGGGTGGGTCATGTGCTCGAGCCGATCTACCGGGTACTGGACGCCCCAATGGATCCGCTCGCGGCCGGTTCCGTAGCGGATGAGGTTCCCGGGCTGACCACGGACCAGGTAGCCGATGCGCTCCTCGCCCGATTAGCGCAGGAGCGGGAGCTGCTGCCGGCCGAGCTGGGGCCCGAGCTGGCGCTGTTGGCGGAAGAATTCGAGTCCGAACACCGCCTGGCTTGACGATCCGTGCTCGGTGAATGCCCGACCTGGGCCTCACACGGATATCCGGGGCTGAGCATGATAAATACCTGGGGCACGACTCTTCTCTAGCGTTCCAGGCATTCTGGAGCGATCCTCACGCCTCGACCGATCGCCTCCGAGTCGTCCATCGTACGGGGGGAAGGAAGCAGATGAAGCCCCTCGAGAGTGAGGCGCTCTACCGTCGGCTCATCGACCATGCACCTCTGGGTGTGCTGTCGGCAGATCGCGAAGGCCAGATCCAGACGGTGAACCACCGGCTTCTCGAGATGCTGGGCTCGCCCTCCGAGGAGGAGACGCGCGCGATCAACCTGTTGACGTTCCCGCCGTTGATCGAGGCCGGCATTGCGAGCTTGGCACGCCAATGTCTCGAGACGGGTGAGGACGGTGTCGGAGATCTCCCCTATGTGTCGAAATGGGGGAAACGGGTTCAATACCGCTTCCGCTTCGCCGCGCTTCCGGGCCCCGACGGTGAGATCGCGGGGCTCCACGGACTTGTCGAAGACGTTACGGAGCAGCGACGCGCCGAAGCAGAGCTGCGCTGGCGATCGGAGTTCGAGCGCCTTCTCATCTCGTTGGCGACGGATTTCCTGCATCTTCCGGCACCGCAGATCGACGATGGGATCGACCGGGCTCTCGCTGCAGTGCGTGAATTCACCGGGGACGACATCTGCTATGTCATCGAGCGGTCTGACGACGGATCTCTTCGCCAGCTGACACACGAGGCCCTGGCCCCGGAGACCAGCAGTCTCGAGGATGCCCTCGGGAGCCGCGGTTTCGATGATCTGCCCGAGGCGGCCAATGCCTTCGAACGTGGCGAGATCGTTCACGTGCCGGATGTCGCCTCGAATAGCGACTTCGACGCCTACAGGCTCCATTCCTCCCATCGAACTGCAATACGCTCCATCGTAGGGCTACCCCTCCTCCTGGAAGGCAAGCTAGGCGCCGTGCTCGGGTTTGCTTCGGTGCGTGAGAGGAAGAGATGGTCGAGCGACAGCATCGCTTTGCTTCGGGTGCTGGGCGAGATCATCGAGAACGCTCTCGGACGTCGTCGCCACGAGGCCGAGCGCGAAGCCCTCCAGACCCAGCTCCGTCAGGCCCAGAAGCTCGAGGCCGTGGGCACTCTGGCCGGTGGTATCGCTCACGACTTCAACAACCTGCTGGCCGCCATCATTGGACACACCGAGCTGGCACTTCTGCGGCTTCCCGAGGGCAGTGAGCTTCGCCCGGATCTCGCGGAAGTGCAGCGGGCCGGCGAGCGGGCTCGGCAACTGGTCGATCGGATTCTCACCTTCAGTCGTCGGGAAGAACGGCAGCCCCGCCCGATCGATATCGTCCCCCTGGTGGGTGAGGTCCTGGACCTGATCCGGGCGGCTCTTCCCAGCACGATCGAATTCGACGTGGCCCTGCCGAATCTGCCGATCATCGTCCGGGCCGATCCGACCGAAATCCACCAGATGGTGATGAACATCGCGACCAATGCGGGCCAGGCCATGCCCGAGGGTGGGGTCCTGGGGCTGTCACTCGAGGTGGTCGATCTAGCGATGGAAGAACGAGTCGGTCGGCTACCGAGGCGAGCGGGCTGTTACGCGGATCTCTGCATCCGCGATACAGGAGCTGGCCTCGATTCGGAGACGGCGCAGCGGATCTTCGATCCGTACTTCACGACCAAGGAGGTAGGTCAGGGCACTGGGCTCGGCCTCTCGATCGTGCACGGGATCGTTTCCGCACTCGGGGGCGAGGTGAGGGTCGAGTCCAAGCTCGGCCAGGGTGCCGAGTTCCACGTCTACCTGCCGGTTTCCACCGAGACGCCGGACATGGGGTCTGTTCCTACGGGAATCGTCGCCGGCAGTGGCGAGCGGATTCTGTTCGTGGACGACGAGCCGGCCATCCAGCGCTGGGGCCTCAGAGCGCTGGAGGGCCTGGGCTATCACGTGAGAGTCTGCGGTGATGGTGAGGAGGCGTTGGAGTGTCTGCGAGCTGAAACCTTCGATGTGGTGGTCACCGATCAGACGATGCCTGTTCGCACCGGCATCGAACTGGTTCGCGAACTCCGTCCGCTGCGTCCAGATCTTCCCGTCGTACTTCTCACCGGCTTGCTGGATTCCGACACCGTGGCGGAAGCCGAGGAGGCCGGTGTGAATGAGCTTCTGGCAAAGCCTCTATCGTTGGCCGATCTCGCGCGAACGTTGCACGCGGTGCTGGGCAAGGAGTGATGGTGAGACGCCACCGCCACCGGAATCGGATCAATCCTCCCGGGCGTTGCGAAGGGCTTCGGTGAGATAGGGGAGAGCTTCCTGACTGAGGTCCAGTTCTGGAGCGAGCCGCTTCCCCATCCCCTCCGCGGTCATCAGCGCCAGATTGACCATCGTCATATGCGATCGTGCCTGGATGTGATGGCGCCGGAGGATGTCGAAGATCCGACCGATCTCGAGGGTGACCTGGATCTGTCCCAGACCTTTCGAGGTGATGTCCGCTACGAGTTCGCATACCTCGCGCTCGTAGGTTGCGTAGTCTCGCACCGCGTGATGGGGCGCATTCTCGTAGAACGATCGGGCCACGCCGGCTCCGTCTCCGGTGGCAAGAGCCATCAACATTCGGGCCGTCCGAACCCGGTCCTGGTCGGTCAGCTCTCCGACGAGGCCGAGGTCGAGGAGGATGATCTGGCCGGGCGGCTCGAACAGCATGTTGCCCGGATGAAGATCCGCATGCACGAAGCCGTGCAGGAAGATCATCCTGCAGACTGCTCGCATGCCCGCTTCGACGAGCTGATGGATGTCGAATTCGGCATCGACGAGCCCGTTCTCATGGGTGCCGACCACGAAATCCATGGTGAGTACGCGGGCGCCACACAGGGTCGGATGCAGGACCGGGAAGCCCACGCAGGGATCGTCTTCGAAGTTCGCCGCAAACCGCAGGTTGTTGCGGGCCTCGTTGCGCAGATCGAGCTGCTCTTCGACTGCATCGCAGAAGCTCCGGATCGCCTCCTCCAGGGAAACCGTGCGCAGTGTCGGAATCAGTCGTTCGAGCGCACGGCCCATGAACAGCAGGATCGCGCGATCGAGGTGGACCTTCTGGATGATATCCGGCCGTAGGATCTTGATGGCGACCTGGTGACTCCTTCCGGAGAGTCTGGCCTGATGGACCTGGGCCACCGAAGCGGCGGCGACCGGTAGAGGCTCGAAGTCGTCGAAGAGCACTTCGACGGGTTTGCCGAACTCGGCCTCGATCGTCGCGATCGCCTCTGCGTACGGGAACGGAGGGACACGATCCTGGAGTGCGCCCAATTCCTCGAAGACCCCTCGTGGCAGCAGGTCTCCCCGGGTCGACGCGATCTGGCCGATCTTGATGAAAGTGGCGCCGAGTCGGCTACAGGAGCGGACGAGCGCACGGCCTGCGGCTCTCTCCAGGCGCTCACGGTGTGGAAGGGAGCGCAGCATCCACCAGGCTTTGGCGAACATGAGGATTCCCGAGCCGACGCCCACGATGAGCTGGGCGCTCCGGAGCATCAGACGCCAGGTCGACGAAGAGCGAAGTGTCGGGCCGGTGGTGGACGTGACGGGCATCGGATCGTTCGAGGCTGGGGCCCTGTGCTACATCGGACTGCTGGACCCAGGCAGGATAGCGGCCGTGTATCGGACGTCTCGAGGCACGGTATGCTCCAGGTCGAGGCTTCGCCGCGACCCTCGAGCCGATTCATATGGCCACATGAGGGCGGAGGTACAGATGGAGGCAGGCAGCAGCGTGACCGACCTTCACGAGACGTTCGACGCCGTCACTTCGGCGGAGCTTCATCGCTCGAGCCGGATCAAATGGCAACTCTACGGGCCGGAGGTACTCCCCGCCTGGGTTGCTGATATGGATTTTCCTGTGGCAGACGCGATCCAGCACGCGATCGGTGGGCTGATCGAGCGCAATGATCTGGGGTACCACGCTGTTCCCCTTTCCCCCGGCCTCCGGGAGGTTTTCGTCTCGCGTATGGCGGAGCGGTTCTCGTGGCAGGTCGATCCCGGCAACGTCCGACCGTTGGTGAACGTCGTGCAAGGGCTCGACGCTTCGATCCTGATGCACTCGAAGCCCGGTCAGGGCGTCGTCATCCAGACTCCGATCTATCCTCCCTTCCTCGCGGCGGTCGAGCACAGTGGGAGACGCCTGGTCGACAATCCGCTCGTACGCGCCGGTGACCGGTTCGAGATCGATTTCGCTCGGCTGGCTTCCAGTATCGATGACGACACGCGTCTGTTCATGCTCTGCAATCCCCACAATCCGACCGGCCGCGCCTTCGATCGGACAGAGCTCTTGCAGCTCGGTGAGATCGTGGTCCAGCACGACCTGATCGTCGTTTCGGACGAGATTCACGCGGATCTCGTATACCCGGGCCACGAACACCTGCCGTTCGCGAGCCTGTCGCCGGAGTTGGCCGAGCGAACGATCACGCTGACGGCTGCGACGAAGGCCTTCAACATCGCGGGGCTTCCGACCGCCTTCGCGGTCTTCGGCAGTGAGGAGTTGAAGAAGCCCTTCCGGGGGCTACCCCCCCATGTTCTCGGCCACGGTGGCATCCTGGGCGATGGGGCCGCTCTCGCAGCCTGGACCGACGGGCAGCCCTGGCTCGATGCCGTGTTGACCTACCTTGCGGAGAATCGGCAGCGGGTCGTCGAGTTCTTTGCCAGCCGATTCCCCGGCGTGAAGCTGCTTCCGCCCGACGCGACCTACCTCGCGTGGCTGGACTTCCAGGATGTCGAGCTACCCTGTGATCCGTATCAGTTCTTCCTCGAACGCGGCCGGGTCGCACTCAGCTCGGGGCGCGATTTCGGTCCCCCGGGTCAATCGTGTGTGCGCCTCAACTACGCGACGTCGAAGCAGATCCTCGACGAGATCCTGGAGCGCATGGGGGAAGCGTTCGATACCTGATCCGGTGTGTATGAATCAAGGAGCTGCGAGATGCCGATCGAATTCACCGACCTGATTCAGTCCCATGCGAACGAAGTCAGGCTGTGTACTGCCGAGTCCGCGGCCGGCCGAATCCGTGCGGAATCCGACCTCGTCGTTCTCGATGTCAGGGAGCCTGCCGAATTCGCGAGTGGCTCGGTTTCCGGTGCGGTCAACGTCCCCCGCGGTTTCCTCGAGTTCAAGATCGCGGAAGTCTGTTCGGCCGCAGACCCGCCGATCCTGATTCACTGCAAGAGCGGTGGGCGCGCGGTTCTCGCGGCGAAGACCCTCGCGGACATGGGCTATTCGAACGTCGAGGTCTACTTCGGGGCCTTCGAAGATCTCGTCGCCGCGATGGGCTAGACCCTGAAGCGCCCCACGGCACGCGCAAGGGCTTCGGCTCGGTCGGTGAGGGCACCGACGATCTCTCCAAGGCTGCTGGAGCGGCGGGCATTCTCCTCTGCGATCTCCCGGAAGATGTCCCGGGCGCCTTCCACCTGAGCGCTCGCACCCAGCTGATTCTGGGTGGCGCCACGAATCTGGGCCAGACCTTCGGCTACCTGCTCGATTGCCTGGACGACCTGGGCGCTCTCGCTTCGCTGCTGTGCAGTGGCTCCTTGCACCTTTGCGGCCAGGTTCCGGACCTGGCCCACCCCGCCGATGATTTCCCCGCTGGTCCGTTTCTGGTGGCTGATCGTATCGTGGACCCGCTCGACCATTTCGCGCATTCCGCCCATTGCACCTTCGACCCGGCCGATCTCTTCGGATTGGGATTCCGTGGCCCGAACGATCTGGTCTACCCGTTCATGGGACGTGCGAGCCGCCTCGAGGATTGCCCGCAATCGATCACCGGCCTCTCGCGAGCGGGCCACACCGACAGCAACCCTGCTTTCGCCCTCGCCGACGGCGGTGACGGCCTGGCCGGTCTCTTCTTGGATGTGGGAGATCAGCTGGCTGATCTCACCGGTCGATTGGCCCGTGCGATCGGCCAACTCCTTCACCTGGTTGGCCACGACCGCAAAGGCGCGTCCATTCTCGCCGGCCTGGGCTGCAATGATGGAGGCATTCAACGAGAGGAGCTGGGTTTCGCCGGCGACGTCGTTGATCACATCGACGATCTCACCGATCGAACGAGAACGCTCGGCCAGAGCCGTGACCACGGTGACGAGATTCACGAAGCTCGCCTCGATCTCCTGGATCGCGGTGATCGTGTCCTGCACCGAACGCATCCCTCGCTCGGCCTCGGTAGCGTTCTGCTGGGACAGCTCCTGGGTCGACTGGGCGTTGTCGCGTACCAGCCGGATTGCGCGGGTCTGCTCCAGTACCGAACTCTCGGCCGTGGTCGTCACCTCGCCCAACTCGTCGATTCCGTTCGCCATTTCGTTGCTTCGTTCGTTCAGGTGTCCGATGGCCTGGGCGATTCCATCGATCGCCTCGGACAGCTCGGTCGAAGAATCGGCGACCACGGTGATCGACTGATCCATATGCTCCATCGAGGACGACGTGGTGCGCGCCTGGGCGGCCAGTTCGTCGACACTGGTTGCTACCTGTTCGACGGCCGTGGCAACCTGGCCAATCGAGAGGCCTGTCGTCTCGACGGCGTCGAGTTGACGCTGACTTTCCTCGATGACACCGACGCTCGTGCTCCTGATCTGGCCGGCGGCGTCGGTGACTCCGCGACCGCTCTCATCGATCTCCGAAACCAGTTTGCGGAGGCTCTCGCCCATTGCGTTGAACGCGCGGGCCAACGATCCGATCTCATCGTCGCCTTCTTCCGGAACCGAAGCCGTCAGGTCGCCCTGGGTCAGGGATTTCGAGTGCTCGACCAGCATGCCTATCGGGCGAGAGAGGCTGCGCATCAGGGCCGCTGCGGCACCGGAGGCAAGTGCCAGGACGAGGGCAAGGACGACTCCTGCGACCGCCAGGTAGCGCGTCGTGCGGGCCATGATTCCGCGGGTGTGGACTCGCAGGAAGACGCTGCCGACCTCTGATCTCCCGTCGAAGACCGGGCGACTGATCTCCAGGTACTCACCGCGGTAGATCGGTTCGGAATCGAGGGTCTCGGGAAAGACTGAATTCGTTTCCTGCTTGAAGTCAGCAAGCCGCGTTCCATCGCTTCGGTAGATCGCGGCGGCCGCGATGTCGGGTTCAGCGGCTAGCGCCCGGAGGGTTTCGGCGGCAGCGGCCTCATCATCGAAAAGCAATGCTGCCAGGCTGTGGCGTCCGGTCATGTCTGCGGTGATCGTGTGATTCTCGACCAACGCGTTCCGGTTCATCCAGGTTTCGACACCCAGCAGGACCCCGGTCAGCGCCACAAGGGCCACGACGGTGGTCCCGATGATGGCCAACATCAAGCGTGTCTGGAGCCTTGCCTTTCGGAATCGTTCCATGGCTAGTTATCCACCATTCGCGCCAGCTTCAGCAAGTGCGAACTGATTCGCAGGCCGGCCTGTTCTACCGCCTCGAGATTGACCTCGAATCTCAGCTTGGCGTTCTCCTCGACGAAGCCGATCATTCCGCCATTTCGCGCGAATTCGTGTGACTCACCGACCAGGAGCACGGGTTGATCAGACACGAAACGGGCAATTCGCGGTGTCGATGCGGTGCCGTCGCGGGTCGTGAAGATCACCTGACAATCCACGGCTGAAGCCTCCTCACCCAGGGCACGCACCTCGATCGGAAGACCTGCCGCGGCCTTGCCTGCCAGACTCGTCTTGATGGCATCGTGCGCCGAAGCAGGTCCATTGACGCAGACCTGAAGGCTTGCGAGTTCCTCGGTGAGATTCCCGGGCCAGCTGACGAATTTCGCGAAGTTGTAGAGGAATGCGCCCTTCAGGCGGTACTCCTCGACGGCCTCCCCTCCCCGTGCACCGATCGGTGTGAGGAGGAACGAGACGCAAATCAAACTCGCGAATGCGATATGTCTACGTCTCAGAATGCCCATTCCACCATTCCGTGAACACTGCGCTCCACCAGGCTCCGAGGTCCGAAGATCGAATCCTCGAACTCCGGGCGCCGGCCATCGAAGAGGTTCTGCCCCACCACCGAGAAGCGGAGCCCCTCGCGCGCCTCCCAGCCCAGTCGGAGATCGACCCGCACATTGCTGGGCACGTCACCTCCGAAGATCCCCTCCACGTAGTAGAGGGACGTGTCGATTTCGAAGCCATGCGGTAGATCCATCAGGGAACGGACGTGCAGCATATGCGAAGGTGAACTGTGCTCGAGGCTGTCTTCGCTGGTGGCATCGAGGCTTCGACTGCGCGTATGCACGTTGACGACCATCCACGAGTAGCTGAGGTGGACGTTCCACCAATCCAGGACTTCGAGATGGCTGGCCACTTCGACGCCATGAGTTCGGGCCTCGATTTCGTTCGCGAGCAGGATCACACTGGTGACACCGGGTTCGTCGAGCGTGGGCGTTGACGCACCCAACAGGCTGGCCGTGATCGCCGTGGGGATGAATGCTTCGAGAGCACTCGAATCCGCCAAACCAACTTCGACGCTGCGCAGATCTCCGTAGTCATTGTAGAACGCTGCGACGTCGATCGAAAATCGTGGGCTCGGCGTGAAGCGGTAGCCTGCTTCGTAGGATAGTAGTCGCTCGGACTCGACATCCTCGTCCCCGGTCAGGAAGGGCACGACCGAGAAGTCAAAGGCCACGGGTGCGGACATGTCCACAGTTGCCGGGAAGGGAAATGGCAAGCCCGTGGGTACCGCGACGCTGAAGGTCTCCCGGAAGGATTCCGTAGTCGCCTGGAAGGGGAAACGCACATCATGGTCCGTGCGAGAGGGTGTGCGTACTGCGCGCGAAACGGACGCCCAGAAGGTGTGGTCATCGTTCGGCGTGAAGAGCAGGCGACCGCTGGGCTGGTACTCGAAGCCTGTGTAGTCGTTGTGTTCGAATTTTGAGCCAAGCGTGAGAGACAGCCGGTCCTTCCAGAGTTCGATCTCGTCCTGGATGAACGCGCTGAAGAGATGATCGCTGCGGCTCGCTGGGTCTAGCATCAGGCTGATCGAGTCCTTCGTATCATCAGTCGTCCAGCGGTAGCCCGCGCCCCAGACGATGTCATGGCGTTCGCCCAGTGGGAGCCTGTGGTGCATGTCGAGGTCGGTGGTCTTGCGGACCTCTTTGAGGAACTCGATCGGGCGTTCCGTGCGATCGAAGTAGGCCTGGACGGAGACTTCGGATGCTTCACCGAGTTCTCTCGTCCAGCGCCCCAACATGTTCCATCCCTCGACATCGATGTTCTGGGAGACCAGGCCCATGTCGAGCGGCGCGTAGTCCCGGAACTCAGTCGTTCGCCAGCCCACCTCCCCTCGGTAGATGTCGCCTTGGAGTGTCAGATCGTCACGATCCGACGCCCGCCAATCGATACGGAACCCAGCGCGACTCATCGTCCAATCGTCTTCTCCGTCGCCGGGGCCCTCGGCCTGGAGAGAGTCGCGATCGAAGTACTTCCCGTAGATCCGATAGTGGAGGTCGTCCCCTACAGAGCCGCCCCAGCGGAATCCTCCAAAGCCGTTTTCGTAGGATCCGGCACCGCCTGTCAGCAAACCGCCCTGGGTGTCGGACGCCTTCTTCGTGATGATGTTGATCACGCCATTCACCGCATTGGCGCCCCAGACCGTCGCGCCGGGACCGCGGATCACTTCGATGCGATCCACGTCTTCGAGCATCACGTCTTGAACATCCCAGAAGACCCCGGAGAAGAGCGGGGTGTAGACGCTGCGACCATCGATCAACACCAGCAGCTTGTTCGCGAATTCGTCGCTGAAGCCGCGTGATGAGATCGCCCAACGGTTGCCAGTGATGTTCGCCACGTGGAGGCCTGGGGCCATACGCAGGGCTTCCGGAATGGAGGTCACGCCCGAACGGCGGATGTCCTCGCCGGTGATCACGTGGATGGCCGCCGCGGTATGACTCAGGCGCTCGGCCTTGCGGGAAACCGAGGTGATTTCCAGAGCCATGAGATCGGCGAGGTTCATTTCCGCAAGGTCGTCGTCCTCGGAAACCTGTGTGCCTTCGTCCATGGCTGTCGCGTTCGGAACCGTCTCCAGATCGGCCCGTGCTGGGCCCGCTGTCATGAGAAGCCCCAGACCCAGCAATCCGATGCACGAAATGCGTAGGATCGAACTTACAAGCATCCCCCCCCCCTATTTTCCTGGAAAGCCGTATCTGACGGGTCGAATCCACTACGCCGCCAGACGTGCCTATCCCCG
The DNA here is from genome assembly GCA_024226235.1 of bacterium. GTDB lineage: Bacteria > Myxococcota_A > UBA9160 > UBA9160 > UBA6930. The sequence goes on along the minus strand of JAAELW010000032.1, from coordinate 7,881 downwards.
ACCTGTGGTTCGGTATTCCTCCGATCGGGCTTGAGTGTGGTGGCGGACCCCTTGTTCGGCGCCCTCTATCCCGAAGGCTCCCGGCTCCGTTCATTGCTGTGTCGGTGCTGCCAGAGTTCCTCCAACTCGGGAACAGGCAGTGGTCGACTGAACAGGTAGCCCTGCATCTGATCGCAATTCCACGCGGCCAGCCGGGCGCGCTGTGCCTCCGTCTCGACGCCTTCGGCGACGCTCCGCAGGCCGAGTGCACGTCCCAGAGCGATGATGCCCTGGGCGAGGGCTGCATCCTCGGGCTCGTTCTCGATGTCCTTGATGAAGGCGCGGTCGATCTTGAGTGTGTCGACCGGAAGGCGCCGGAGGTAGGAGAGAGAGGAGTAGCCGGTTCCGAAATCGTCGAGCGCGACGCGCATGCCCAGAGCGCGTATCGCTTCGAGTTCCTGGATCACCTTGTCCGCATCGTGCAGGACGACGCCCTCGGTGATTTCGAGATCGAGGCTTTCGGGCGGGATTCCGGCTTGCCGTACGATCTCGGAGATGCGTGCCGCGAGACCTGGCTTGCGGAATTGCTCCGGCGACAGGTTGACAGCCACCGGGACCGTGCAGATGCCGCGTCGGGCCCAATCAGCTGCCTGGTGACAGGCGGCCTGCAACACCCAATCTCCCAGGCTCGTGATCAGGCCCATCTCTTCGGCGATGGGAATGAAATCGTCCGGGCCTACCATGCCGAGCTCCGGCTCATGCCAGCGGAGGAGGCCCTCGAAGCCCTCGATCGCGCCGGATGCGAGATTGACCTTGGGTTGGTAGTAGAGCTCGAATTGGGATTCATCGAGTGCGCGTCTGAGTTTGCCCTCGATGATCAGCCGGCGAAGTGAGAGTTCGTTCATGCGCTCGGCGTAGAACTGATAGGAGTTGCGGCCCTGTTCCTTCGCCGCATACATCGCGGTATCCGCGTTGCGCAGTAGTGTTTCCGGGTCTTCGCCGTCATTCGGATAGACCGTGATGCCGACGCTTCCGCTGACCACGACCTCATGCCCCGCCAGGGAGAATGGCGACTCCAGCGCATCGAGGATGCGACGGGCCACCGCTGCGAGGCTCTGCACGTCGCGCACCCGGGGCAAGAGGATGCAGAACTCGTCACCGCCGAGGCGTGAGATGGCGGAGCTGTCCACCTCTTCGGCCCGATCGCTCCGGGTCACCAGGTCCGCGCCGCGGACGCTCATCACCAGACGGTTGGCCACCTCGGCGAGCAGGGAGTCTCCGACCGAGTGTCCGAAAGTTTCGTTGATCCGTTTGAAATGGTCGAGATCGAGGTAGAGGACGCCCGCCTTCCATCCTCCTTGATGAGCCTGCCCGATCGCCAGATCGAGGCGCTCGCGGAACAGCCGGCGGTTGCCCAGGCTGGTGAGTGCATCGTGCGACGAAAGGAACCGGACCTGCTCTTCCGTACGCTTGCGCTCGGTCAGGTCCTGGGCGATGCCTTCGAGGCGCGCAGGGCTTCCATCCGGATCGAAGCTCATCTGGACCTGGCAGTGCAGGATGCGCTTCGAGCCGTCGGCACGGCACATGCGATGGTCAAAACGTACCGGGCTGCTCTGCTGCCAACAGCTCTGCAAGGAGCGGCGCAGGTGGTCCCGATCAGACGGATGAACGGTCTCTGCAAGGGCCTTCATTCCGGAGGCAGCGTCGGTCCGTTCGAGGCCGTGGATTTCCCAGAGCATATCGGAGGCATTGAAGAGGCCCGTTTCGAGATCGAACTCCCAGCTGCCGACCTGGGACAGCCGTTGGGCGTTGGCGATCCGCTCCTGGCTCTCGCGCAATCGGTGCAGGTTGGTGTCGGCGCGAAGCAGGTAGCGCAGGCGGTGCGAGAGGATCAGCCATTGGATCGGCTTGGTCACGAAGTCGGTGGCGCCCGAGTCATAGGCGGTTTGGATGGCAAGGCTGTCTTCCATTCCGGTCATCATCACGACCGGAACCTCGTCGCCATTCGGACGGGCTCGCAATTCCTCGCAGACCTGGAAGCCCGACATTCCCGGCATCTGTACGTCGAGCAGTATCAGGTGCGGCGGGCATTCGTCGAACGCCTGCAAGGCGGCTTCTCCGCTGGACACCGTCTGGGGTTCGAGGCCGTCGTGTTCGAGCGCACGCTCGAGTGTGTGCCGCACACTCTGATCGTCGTCGACGACCAGTACCCGAGGGCGTTTCTTTGCCAGGTCCTCCACCTTGCGGTGCTCCCCATCCACCCTGTCGCCCATGCAGCTTCGGGCCCAGTGGTATGTTCCACCGTCGTTTTCGGCTCCTGGTGATCGGCGCTTGATGGTCCACAGGCGGCGTGGCGCCGATCACAGGGAAAATCGTGTCAAAAGACGGGGACCTACCTGAGGGCCTCTCCGGGATAGTACGGAGAGCGTCGTCAGGTACTCGGGTGGAGAAAGAACGACCCGCCTTGGCAACGTGGGGGTGTTCTATCCGGACGATCGTTGCTGGGCCGGGCGGAGTCCAAGGTCGTCACCTGGCGCCAGCTCGACGGGCGCGCCCTCCGAAGCGTCGAGGAAGCCCTCGAGCACGGCCAGATAGCGCTCGGGTTCTTCGATGTGGGCGCAATGTGCGCTCTGCTCGAAGCAGACCCAGCGTGAGCCCGGAATTCCATCGCGGAGTTGCTCCATCTGGGCCGGCGTCGCTTCATCAAAGCGGCCGGAGGTGATGAGTGTGGGCAGATCGATCTCGCCCAGCCGTTCCTCGACGTTCCAGTCCGCCAAGCTGCCGGTGGGGAAGAACTCGCTCGGCCCCCACATCACCTCGTAGAGTTCCGGGTTGAAACCGGCGAGGCTCTGGAACAGAGCATCCGGTGGTTGCGGCAAGCGGCAGACGTGCTGATGCAGGAATGCGATCGAAGCGACCTGATAGGCGGCGGCACGCAGGAATGGGAGCCGCGAGGCCCAGGCCGCCAGGCGCTGGGCGCCGGCCCCCGACATGAGTCGGGTCCCGATCGCCATCAGGCGGGCCTGGCGCCGGAGGCTCTCGGCCGAGGGGCCGGGCCGGTCCCGCTGCCGGCGTTTCGCAGTCGGCTGGAAGGACTCCTCGAAGCGCCGCATCGTGGCCTGGACGGGCTCCGGCAATTCCATTCGGAGCCGCCGGGTCTCCTCTGCCCAGAAGGCCGTGCTGCAAAGAGAACTCGCGAGGGTCAGGCTGACGATGCCCTTGGGTTGGCCCAACAGATACTCGAGTGCGAGCATTCCGCCCCACGACCATCCGAGCAGGTGCACGCGCTCGAGCCCAAGCTCGCTGCGGATCGCATCCAACTCCCGGGTGAAGGTCGGGATCTGCCAGAGCGAAGGATCGCCGGGTCGATCCGAGCGTCCGCAGCCCAGCTGGTCGTAGCGGATGACCGCGCGTGAGTGGGCGAGCGCCTCGAGTGGCTCGAAGGCCGCGCCTCCCATGCCCGGGCCACCGTGGAGAAGCAGCAACGGCACCTTTCCGGAGTGGAGGTCGCCGGAGATCCGATACCAGGTGCGGTGGCCTTGGAAGTGGAGGAAGCCTTCGGACACAGAGCCTCCTAGCACGCGCAGCTGCGACCAGCTGCGGGGTGCCGCTTGGCTGCACTTCGGCCGGGGCCCATGGGTTCAGGCCGTGCCTTCGGGCTGCTCGATCTTCTCCGCGTAGACATTGAAGAGCACACGCCCGAACCCGCCGTGCCGTGAACCGGTATCCAAGCACTGGACGTGGTTGAAGAAGTACTTGTTCGGATCGTCGAGGTTGAGAATCGCTGCGATCATCGCCCTCATCGCGATGTGGATGGGCGGGATGGCGTCCATGCAATAGTGCTCGGTGGTGCTCTCTTCGGTATTCAGGAACGTACCGTTGAAGACCATCTTGTCCCCGACCTTGTAGCGCGCAGAGCAGTTCTGCGATTCGGCCACTTCGGCGACGATCCGGTAACTGAGCAGGGCCCCGACATTTTCGAGGGACTCCACGACCTTGGGCCTGAGCTGGTTGAGTTCTTCGTCGCTGATGCCCACAAAGGCTTTCAGTGTCTCTCGCAATGCGTCGTCCATTTAGTCCTCCATTTCGTTTCTGTTCTTCAGATGTACTTCGCGAGGGCCTCGGCTGTCAGGTTGCCATCCCTCACTCCCTTCCCGATGTGGCCCAGGTCGGAGAGGAAGGTCTCTACTACCACGTCGTCCACCGGCTCGGCGGAGGGATGCACATAGATCGGGTCGAACGTTCCCCATGGGAAGTAGCCATTCTCGACCAGGCCACCCATGACTTTCAACATGTCGAGGGTCTCGGAACGGAATGGGATGAGCAGGGATTCGTTGGGAAGGCAGCGGAAGTCCTCGATCGCCTCGATTCCGGCGATCATCCGGTCCTTCACCTGGAGCGCCCGGCGGGTGAGATCGACGTAGCCGTCCTCTCCCAGGAAGTTCATCACCGCCCAGGCCGCGGCGACCGCGGCCATCGGCCGGCTTCCGACGACGCCATGGGTGCGGTACATGCCCGACTGCCAGTCGCTGATCGCGACACCCGTCCAGTGGAAATTTTGAAGCTCCTCGTTGCGGTAGAGCACGGTGGAACACGGTTTCGCCGCGTAGCCGTGTTTGTGCAGATCGGCAGAGATTGATGTTACACCGGGTACGCGAAAGTCGTACGGTTCGAGTTCGATCCCGAGGCGCTCCATGAAGGGCAGCAGGTAGCCGCCTACGCAGCAATCCGTATGCATCCAGAGGCCGTGTTGCTCAGCCAGTGCGGCAATTTCCGGGATCGGGTCGAGCAGACCGAACCCCCAGCAAGGGGCCGATCCGACGAGTACCAATGTGCTCGGGGTCAGCGCGGCCTCGAGTGCGTCGACGTCCGCCCGCAGATCCGGCCCCACCGGGACTCGTACGAGCTCCATGTCCAGGTAGTGCGCGGCCTTGTTTATGGTCGCATGCGCCGTTTGCGGCATCACGATCTGGTAGGGCTCGGGGATGTCGGGCCGAGTGGCCCGCGCCCATTCCCGCGCTGCGTGCATCGCGCAGAAGATGCTCTCGGTTCCGCCAGTCGTGATGTTCGCGCGCGCCTCGTCGCCCCCGCCCAGCAGCCGCACCGCCATGCCGAGAACCTCGCTCTGGATGCGTCGCTGGCCCGGATGGTAGTCGGCCAGCATGGCGTTGGTGTGGAAGTACATCATGTAGGCCTTGCGGCAGACCTCGTGGACGCGGTCATCCCCCTTGTGGATTCCGGTGAGCAGGCGCAGATGGACCTCCTCGTCGAGGTCCATCTCCTTGAAGCCGTGGAGCTCTGCCTCGATTTCCTCCCAGGAGCGGCCTTTTTCGGGAAGGGAGGTGAGGTGATTTTGCGTGTCCTGCACGGTGGCTCCTGGAATGGAATATTGAATATGAGCAATGTTCATGTTATTGTCAATCGCGATCCATGAAGGAATTGGAATCCACTCCCGAGGACGAGCCGGCCAGCGGCAACCTGTGGCGCGAGCCCACGCAGGAACGGAGCCGTCGGCGTGTGGATACGATGCTCGCATCCGCGCGGCAGCTGATTGCCGAAAAGGGTTCCGAGAGCCTCAAGATGCGCGAGATCGCCGACCGCGCCGGTGTTCCGATCGGATCGCTCTACCAGTTCTTTCCAGATCGCACTGCGGTACTCGCCTGCCTGTTTTCGAAGTACCTGGGTGCGGTCAACGAAGTGCTCCGCGAGCGATTCGAGGCCGCAGCGAGCATCGGACAACTCGAGAACCTGGCGGAAGATCTCGTCGAATCGCTCTACGGACTTCTGCTAGATGATCCCGCACTGGTCGATATCTGGACCGGAATCCAGGCGAACAAGGCGATTCGGCACCTGGATCTCGATGACTCGCGCCGCAACGCCGGGTTCCTGTTCGACTCGCTGCGCAAATGGGTGGGTCCGAAGACTTCCGACGGTCGCCTCTGGCAGGCATGCTTCCTGATCTGCGATCTCGCTGGCAGTGCCAGCCGAACTGCACTCGGACTTCCCGACGAGGAAGGGGCTGCGCTGGTTCGCGAATACGCGAAGATGGTGAGTGCCTATCTGAAGTCGATCATCGACGCCTGAATCGGTCGGGGTGGTGACGCTCGGAGGAGGGGGTCTGCTAGGTTTGCGGCTCGATCGACGACTGGTCGGTCCATGGAGCCAACGTGTACACCGGTTTGAAGCTGCGCCGGATCGCGGTGATCGGCGCGGGCCCGATGGGGGCTTCGCTCGCGGCCATCACCAGCTCTCGGGTTCCGACGGTTCTGGTGGTTCGCGAACTGCTGCGAGCCGAACGCATCCGCAATGATGGGATCGAGCTCGAAGGAGCACTCTCAGGCCACGGGCGTCCCGACGTGGTCACGTCGATCGATGCGTTGGCCAGGGTCCACCCGATCGACCTCGTCTTCATCGCCACCAAGACCACAGCACTTCGGGCGGTCTGTGATTCCCTGCGGCCGTATCTGCGCGAATTGCCATTTCTCGTCTCGTACCAGAATGGGATCGAGACGGGGCGCACGATCATCCAGATGCTTGGAACGGAGCGGGTGGTCCGCATGGTGCTGCGTTACGGAGCCGCGATCGATCAGTCGGCGGTTTCGAGCGGCCCCCTGCGTGTGCGCGTCGGCCTGCACGATCCGCCCCACTTCGTCGGGGGTGAAGGGGAGCAGGTGCTCGAATTTGCCCGCGATCTCGCACCCGTGATCGCGGAGATGGGCCTCCCGATGGAATACGCTGAGGACATCGAGGTAGAGGCCTGGCGCAAGGGCATCGAGAACAGTGCCGGAAACCCCGCTGCCGCACTCGTGCAGGCGCCACTTGGCGAGTTGCTCGATTCTCCCGCACGCGGTCTCGTCGAGCGGCTTCTCGACGAGGGGATTGCCGTCGCACGGGCGGCCAAGATCGAGATCGATCCCTCGTTCCGCGAGGCGTCACTCCGCGCGATGGCCGCAGGGTTCGGCCATCTTCCGAGCATGGCGCAGGACGTGCTGGCGGGGCGCCCCACCGAGATCACTCAGCTGAACGAGCAGATCGCCCGGCGCGGCCGCGAGCTGGGTATTCCAACACCCACCCACGATGCGGTGATCGATCTGGTTCGGGTCTTCGATTGGCGGGTTGCGCGGAAGGAGTCGGATGCCTGCTAGGCTTCTGGCCCCGTTCCAGGAGGACAGCATGGGCCAGGCATTCGTCTCGAAGAAGATTCATCTGGACGCACCGATCGATCTCGTTTTCGAGCGCATCGTCGACCACGACGCGATGAACGACTGGCCTGGCATCGGTACCTGTCGGCTCGTGCAAGAAGGTACGCCGCGCAACGGGTTGGGGGCTGTTCGCGAGGTGAAGGCCCGCGGGCTCGGCCTGCTGGAAGAGGTCGTCCACTACGAGCCCCCGGTCCGGTACGACTACAAGATCACGAAGGGTCTGCCGGTCGATCACCTCGGCAAAGTCACGCTCTCGCCTACCGAGGGCGGGGTCGAACTCTGTTGGGATGTGCGCATGACCAGCCGTTGGCCTTTCGTGTGCGAGATCGTGGGAAAGTTGCTGGGCAAGGGGCTCGACGAGGCCTTGGCCTGGTTCAAGGCCGAGACGGAGAGGGCCGCAGGAGCGGTGGCGAGCAGGAATCCATGAGTGTGCGCGATCTCGGATTCGATGAGGCCCGCCTCGGTCAGCTCGTCCGGACGATCGAAGCCGATGTCGAACGGGAGCGCTACGACGGAGCGGTGGTGCTCGCGGCCCGACGCGGGGAGATCGCGTTGCACGAAGCGGTGGGCTTTGCCGAGCGCTCGAGCGAGCGGAAGGCGCATACCGACGACGTATTCTGTCTCTTCTCGGTGACGAAGGCCTTCACCTCGGCTGCGGTACTGGCGCGGGTCGATCGCGGTGAGATCCAGCTCACCACAC
>JAAELW010000031.1 GCA_024226235.1 bacterium | reverse complement strand
TATCGCAAGCCGAAGGAGGTCGAGGACCGCTTCCGTGGGATGTTCATCTCGAGCACTCTGTTCCACGCAGTGCACGGAGGGCTTGCCGAGGAGCAGACCAAGGCCGAGTACGGCGACCCCCGCCTGCCCGAGGGCGCGGCGCCCTACCTCGAAGAAGCGCTGGCAAAGGGACACTTCAACATCGGCCCAGAAGTGGGAGAAGAACCACCTGAGATCATCGTCAATACCTGCGGCAACATCTTGCGCCACGCGCGCATGGGCGACCGCTTGCGCGACGGACTGTTTCGCCGAGCTCGCCTGGTGGTGGACGTCACCTTCCGCATGAGTGAAACCGCGCGCTCGGCAGACATCATCTTGCCGGCAGCGGGCTGGTATGAAAAGGTGGGGCTGAAGTACATCCCGGCGTTTGCGCCCTACGTACACCTGGCCGACCGGGCGGTCAAACCGCTCGGCGAATCCAAGCCCGAGTGGGAGATCTTCGGCCGACTCGCCGAAGCGGTGGCCGCTGCAGCCAAGCGCAAGGGGGTCTCGCGGATCGAGGGCTTCCGGGGTGACGACTGCGACCTCACGAAGGCCTTCACCCGCTATACCGATTCGGGTCGCTTCGGCCCAGGCGATGACGAAGCGGTGCTGGAGTTCATCCTCGGCGTCACCGCAGGCACCCGTGGCATCACGATCGACGATTTGCGCCGAAAGGGCGGCGCGATTCGCCTCAAGAGCCTCGGCGCCAACAACGGTGAGGGCATCCACTCTCCCTACAGCGAGAACGAACCCATCGTTCCCCTGCAAGACCAGGTCGTCACGAAGAAACCCTACCCAACGCTCACCGGGCGCCAGCAGTTCTACATCGACCACCCATGGTTCATCGAGCTCGAAGAAACCCTGCCGACCTACAAGGAGCCGCCGGCTGCGGGGGGGCAACATCCCTTTACCCTGACAGGCGGACACACGCGTTGGAGCATCCACGCCGTCTGGCGAGACCACGCCCTGCTCTTGCGCCTGCAGCGCGGTGAGCCGGTCGTGTTCGTCAATCGCGAGGTCGGGCTCGAGCGCGGTATCGCCGACCACGAATTGGTACGCGTCTGGAATGATCTGAGCGACTTCCGGGCCCGGGTGAAGCTCTCTGGTTCGATCCGCCCCGACCAGGTACACATCTTCCACGCCTGGGAGCCCTACCAATTCCATGGGCAGAGAAGCCACCAATCGCTCGTGCCGAGCCCGATCAAGGTGACGCAATTGGTGGGCGACTACGGGCACTTGCGTTGGACCTATGGCCACTACGAGCCAAACCAGACCGATCGCGACACCAGAGTCGACATCGACCGGATCGCGGGCTGAAGCGGAGCGAGAAAAGAACACGTCGATGTGGAGTTCGCGAGTAAAGCCGGTCCAAGTGCGCCGCTGGGTCCATCATTGCATCGCCTGCGCGGCCGTCGTGCTGCTGACCAGTGGCACGCTGATCACCGTGCCTGACCTTCGTTCATTTCTGATCGGGGGGCGCGGGCAGGTGCTCTCCGACATCCATATGTGGACCGGGCTC
>JAAELW010000030.1 GCA_024226235.1 bacterium | reverse complement strand
TACTTGCCGAGACGATCCAGAGGGTACTCTCCGTTGTCGATGCTTGATCGGAATTCCCGAAGTTTTTTACAGGTATGACGACCATGTGACACCTCGCCGGAGCAGCATCGTTAACTTGCGGCCAACTCCCACCGCGAGGTCGCGATGCCCCTTCGACCCCTCTCCCTGAAATGGGTGGCGCTGAGTGCCGGCCTGCTCGCCGCGACGGCCTTCCCGGCCCTTGCCGATGACGCCGAACCCACGCCCGAGTACATCGCCCTCAACGATAGCACCTTCGTGCCGGTCTACGAGATGGATGCGGTGGTGGTCACCGGCTCGCGCACGGAGCAGCGTCTGGCCGACGTCACCGTGGCCACCGAGCTCATCGGCCGCGAGGAGCTGGCGCGCTCCGGTTCGCCCGACCTGGCCGACTTCCTCTCCAAGGCCTCCGGCGTGGCCGTCAGCCAGACCATCTTCGGCAGTGGCATCCAGCTTCAGGGTCTGGGCAGCGAGTACGTGCTGATCCTCGTCAACGGCGAACGCACGCTGGGCCGCATGGGCGGCGTGATCGATCTGACGCGCTTCTCCACGGACAACGTCGAGCGCATCGAGGTGGTGAAGG